>CBFDDP010000252.1:0-1760 GCA_965603595.1 uncultured bacterium | reverse complement strand
GTATATATGTATGATCTCTTCATCACTATCGGAATCATTTACGGAATCTTTGCAACCGCCGTGTTCTTTCGTCTGCCTGAGCCGATAAAAACGCCGGGAGGCATGACTGAAGGCATGCTGTCTAGCTTCAGGTCTGCGCTTCAGCGTCCCGCCTTCAGGAAATTCACGGTGGTTCATTTTCTTGTGTCCTTCACCACCTTTATGATCACCCCCTTTCTCATCCTGTACCTCAAGGATGTATATCAGCAGCCTGACAACCTCGTAATTTTTTATACCGTGTTCGGAAGCCTGGGGGGTGTGCTCATGGCACTTGCCAGCGGTTTCCTTATCGACAGGATAGGTGCGAAACCCCTCTACTTTCTTTTCACCGGTGTTATTACGTTGTCGCTTATTCCCCTCATACTTACTCCGACTCTCGACAGGACGGAGGCCGTAATCTTTTCGATCTTCATATACTTCTTTCACAGCCTCGGGAGCCTCGGTGTTGTAACCACAGGACAAACATACTTCTTCAATGCCATTACTCCTGAAGAGAGGCTGAATCTCGGTGCACTGTACTATCTGATCGAGGGGCTTGGGGGAGGTCTCGGTGCACTTTCGGGCGGCATCATTCTCGACTTGTGCGGCAGCCTGAGCAATTCGGTGAAGGGCGGATATACTCTCTACTTTATCTTCCCGACCACTCTCTTCATCGCTTTGGTATTCATTGCCTCCCGAATGGAAAGGCTGGGCGCATACTCCATAGCCGACACACTCGGCATCATATTTTCGCCACGGGACCTGCGTGTAATCAGCCTGCTTCACCGTTTGAGAAGGTCAACCAGTCTGCTGGAGGAAAAGCGTGTTATCGAGGCCCTTGCGGGCGCCCCATCGGAGATATCAATCGGTGAGGTCTTGACAAGGCTTAAATCGCCGAGATTCACCATTCGGGTCGAGGCGCTGGCTGCACTGCGAAAACTTCCGGCTGACAAGCGAGAGATACAGCCACTCATACAGGAATTGAGAAATCAAACCTACACCACAGCACATCTGGCGGCTGAAGTGATCGGCAGAAAGGGCTACTCCGATGCGATACCTCTACTCCACAAACAGCTGGATTCGGAAAACTATTTCCTGAGCGGTGAGTGTATGGTTGCCCTGGCTCGTCTTGGCGACTGCGCGAGCATTTCCCGGATCAGAAATATACTCACGCATACCAAAAACCCCCGTCTCATCATACATGCCGCGGCAGCCCTCGAAATCTTTGAAGACGCGCTGACCATACCCATCCTCATCAATAAACTCAAGAGAAAGACCTCACCCTATCTGCGTGACGAGATCATCCTTTCCATAGCAGGAATTCTCGGGATGGGGGCCTGGTATTATCCGCTCTATACACGCTTTCTCGAAAAGGCAACCGAAGGCATCTCCCTGCTGGAAGACTACGCTCGAAAATGCGATTCTGCCGAGCACATGACCAAGGAGGTTCAAAATATAGTCAGACTTATAACCCGCAGGGACCGGACAGCATTCGCTCAGCGAGCAGCCACCCTCGTAGAAAGCCTCGACATACGCACAGGCGGGGTCAATGTCTCCGATTGCTTCAGCACAGCTCTCAAGGACGAGAGACTGCTGCGACTCGACCGGTTCTGCTTCCTTGCTGTTTCGTTTATCGTATGGTCGTTAACTGGAAGGCCGCACTTGAGAAACGATGATCGATAAGGTGTATCGCCGAAGGTTCAGGCGATGCCTTGTGCGGCTTTGTGCAGCATTGAAATAAA
>CBFDDP010000251.1:0-1908 GCA_965603595.1 uncultured bacterium | reverse complement strand
AGCGGGGGATGCTCGATCGGTTTATTCTCACCGTGGAAAGCGGCCCTACCGGCGGAATCCCCGCGGGGGGATTAAGCTTCGGAGCGTCTCTCTATCCACAGTCCGTGATCGATCAGCCGGCGCAGTTCGATTTCTATGATGGGGGCGGGCTCGATTTTGCTGCCCTGGGTATGGCACAGGCAGACAGCAGCGGAAACGTAAATGTTTCACGCTACGGCCAGAAGCTCTCGGGCGTCGGGGGATTCGTCAACATCACCCAGACCGCAAAAAAGGTTGTGTTCTGCGGCACCTTCACAGCCGGAGGACTGCAAATCGCCATAGAGAAGGGTCGACTCAGAATTGTGAGGGAGGGGAGGGTCGTCAAGTTTGTTGACCGTGTAGAGCAGGTGTCCTTCTGTGCCGGGCACGCCCTTGCTGCTGGGCAGGAGGTGCTCTACGTCACTGAACGGGCAGTTTTTCATCTACAGAAAAAGGGACTTCAGCTCATAGAGGTGGCTCCCGGCATCGATATCCAATCCCAGGTGCTGGACCTCATGGACTTCAGGCTCATTATCGATGATGTGAAAGATATGCCGGGACAGGCTTTTCAATAGCTGTTCCTCATTATATATACAACGCATATATTAAGGAATATCACTTTCTCTCCTGCGATCACTCTTGAAGGATTTCTACCATGTACGATGAACAGCTTGATCTAGAGTACCTGTTTGGCAGTTTTGATCCCGCGGAACGAAGGAAGGCCCTTGAAAGGCTTCATGGGATGCTCGACACGGCACAGGTCTCTGCGGTGCCGGAGTTCCCGGCGGTAAACCTTCACTGTCACACCTTCTTCTCCTTCAATGCCTATGGCTATTCTCCTTCGGCATATGCGTGGGAGGCAAAGAAGAGAGGACTCTACGCTGCGGGAATTGTTGATTTTGATGTGCTCGACGGTGTGGATGAGTTTCTCGAAGCCACAGAGCTTCTCGGCGTACGATCGCTTGCCGGCATGGAGTCGCGGGTGATCATTCCCGAATGGAGAGACCGGGAGATCAATTCACCGGGCGAGCCGGGTGTCTACTACTTCATGGGCACAGGGTTTGGTAGGGGAAGCCCGGAGCTCAGGGCTTCGCACGAGGGACTCAGGAAGATGCACGGTCTTGCGCAGCAGCGAAACCGAGACATGCTCGACAGGCTCAACACCTATCTTGGTGAGCTCACGGTTGATTATGAGGAGGACGTTATTCCCCTCACCCCGTCGGGAAACCCTACCGAACGGCACATGCTTGTTGCACTGTATGCAAAGGGCGAGCAGCTTTGGCCCGATGCGAAGCGCCGTGCCCGTTTCTGGGCTGATGCAATGCAATTGAAGGCGGAGGAGGTGCTCGAGCTCAGTGAGAGGCCTGTGGATTTAAAAATGCGTATACGCTCGAAGCTCATGAAAAAGGGCGGTCCCGGCTACAGCCCGCCAGATGAACGGAGTTTCCCGTCTCTCGAGGATATGGTGAAAGTCGTGCTCGATCTCCATGGGGTCCCTACACACACCTGGCTCGACGGAACTAGTGACGGTGAGAAAAATACAGGGGGCATGCTCGATTTTATCATGGAGAGGGGGGCGGCCTGCATGAATATCGTTCCCGATCGCAACTGGAATCTCGCCGATCCGGAGGAGCGGGACCATAAAGTATCCAGGCTGCATGAAGTCGTAGGTGAAGCCGAAAAGCGGGACCTGCCCATTATCGTGGGTACCGAGATGAACAAACACGGCCAGGGTTTCGTGGACAATTTTTTCGCCGGGCCAATGCGCCCTGTACGTGATGTGTTTCTGCGGGGAGCTCGGATCATGACCGGGCACACACTTCTGCTGAGGTCACTCGGCATTGGCCTGCTCAGCGACACTGTCAGGGAACGCTTTGGCAGCGATCTGAG
>CBFDDP010000250.1:0-1913 GCA_965603595.1 uncultured bacterium | reverse complement strand
GCCTGGGTTATACCTGCCGTGTTCACTCCGATCCATGCACCGGTGAGTGTGATGAGCGGACCCCCGGACGAGCCGGGGTTGATTGCGGTACTGGTTTGAATGTAGAGTATCTGACGCCTCTCTTCCTCCCCTTCTGTTTCCTGTTCCTGCAGATATGCTTCAAGGTCTCTGCCGGTTTGGCTGATAATACCCTGTGTAACCGTGTGCCCGAGACCGAGAGGATTACCAACTGCAATCACAAGATCTCCGACCCCGATGTCCTCAGAATCACCCATGGGAAGTATGGGAAACTCATGGTCGGCCTCTAATACCTGAAGTAGTGCAAGGTCGAATACCGGATCGCGGGCCACGAGAGTTACCTCAAAATCTTCACCTTCACGTGTCATCACCTTGATTTCGTTGGCATGCTCGATCACGTGGTTGTTCGTGATCAGGTATCCGGAAGGGTGGATGAAAAAGCCCGAGCCCAGTGCTGAACCGGGAACTTCTACGGGTGTTCCCCATCCGGGGATCGGGAGCAGGCTGATTCTTGCAGTGGTCTGTGTGGTTACGTAGACGCTCACAACGGCTTCACCCGACATCTCAGCCACTTCATGTATCAGCCGTGAAGTGAGGGGCACGTCCTCCACTGTGTTCTGGGTGACAATGAAAAGGTCGCCCGGCTGGGCATCACGCAGCTCGCCTGCCTCGGGATACAGCAGTATCTCTCCTTCCGTGGGATAGTAGGTATCTTTCTCTTCAAAGGTGATGCAGCCGGTGATTAGAAGGGATAGGATAAGTGGGATTATTCCCCACGTATATTTCCAAAAAGATTTCATCTTATACGTCTCCTTCTCCAAATCCTTTGATCGCATCTACAGTTATAATAGTACAATCACCCCTGTTGAAATAGTTACTGGGACGGGTAGTTTATGTAATGATATACTCCTTTGTGTAGAGATGCATTCTTACCACGGTGAAGGTATCAGCATCATCTCCGGCAAGCTTACCGGCTTCTGATGCGAAGTCCCCCTTCATTTCCTCCAGGGAATCCCACCACAGCTCGGCAGTTCCGTCATATGGCAGGTCACCCTCAATATCCTGATACTCATCGATGGCGATGTTGACCCTGTATCCCTTCAGGTTCTTCATCTTGATTGTGAGGGGGCAGTGCTCATCCACCCAGCGTTTCTTCAGTTGCTCCCTCGTCATTCCCGGTTTGGCCTTGATGAACGCGATTACTTTTACTGGTTGCGGCATGGTTCCTCCTTATCATCAATACTATAAACCGATATATACTTTTCCTTTATCTCTTTTTACTGGATATGTCTGAAGGTCGAGTTTTGCCGGCACGCGCTTGACCTTGCCACTTGGAATATGAAATCTGGCATTCTATCTGCTCTCCCATAACGAGCCCATCTGACAGAGCTGCCTGTTCATGGGTGCACAACCCTTCCGTAGCATAGTAGCCGCTCGGCGTGTGATACACTGCATAGGCTTTTACGCCCAGGTCGAATTGCATGACATCTTCCTCTTCAATGTCGTCCATAGCACACCCGAAGCCAGGTGACTGAGTCTTCATCCTTTTTGCCTAATGTTATCCTCTACCAGGGATTTGGTAGTACCCTTGAGATTACAGACGCTGCCGATTATAGCATGTACATGAGATTAATACCAGCCTTCGGTATTCTTTCTCTCCGTCCATTCCTCGAAACGAAGAGCTGCCTGAGAGAACCGTTGCTCCGATATGTTCTACTTTATGATTCAGGTTTTCAGGGAAATAACGACAGCAATCGTTGATAATGAGACAAAGGTTATTCAACCATTTGGTGCCAAATCCTGGGATGTGAGGTGGGATCACTCGGGGAGCAAGACAGTAACGCTGTGGAGCATGGAGTATTTCAAAACGATAACAGTTGCAGACGGAGAAGTTC
>CBFDDP010000249.1:0-1926 GCA_965603595.1 uncultured bacterium | reverse complement strand
TAACCATCACTGCAGAAGGAGAGGGCAATGAAAATATGGGCTGAAATGGCTTCACCCTCAATCGAGGAGACCCTGAAGAAAACAAAAATCGCCATACTGCCTATCGGCAGCACGGAGCAGCACGGGCCGCACCTTCCGACCGGTACCGACCACATCATAGGCTGGGAGATTGCCAAGGCCGTCACAGAAAAACTGGACGCGATCATCCTTCCCGTTATCCCCTTTGGCTTCTCCGAGGACCACATGCCGAAGGCTGGCACCGTGTCCCTCTCGGCCGACACACTCCGAAAGGTCATACGGGATGTTGCGATTAGCCTTTCGATCAGTAAGGTGAAGCATATCATACTCATGACAGGACATGCCGGACACATCTATCAGCTGGCCGATGTATGTTTCGAGCTCAACGTCACCAATGTGCTCGGTGACACCACCATTCACAATATTTCTCCCTATACCAGTGTGTCCATCGAGATGCTTGCCGAGATACTCGAGGAGGAAATGTTCCTCCACGCCGAAGAGCTGGAAACCTCCCTCATGCTGCTCATCAGGGAAGACCTTGTGGATATGGCAAAGGCGGTCAAGGAGTATCCGTCCTACATACCGAGGGGCCTCAATACGCTGAATTTTCTTGAAGCCCTCAGAATCGTGTTGACCGACCGTTTTCTGGGCAGGGACACTGAAACCGGCGTCTGCGGTGATGCAACCCTTGCCACGCGTGAAAAGGGAGAAAAGATTATGGCAATGATGGTTGATGCCGTGGTAGCTGCTATAGAGAGAGCAATCCGTTAAGGTGAGCAATGCCGACCAACGTAACACCTGAATACAAGAGGGCCGAGGATGCCTATCGTGAAGCAAAAACCCTCGATGAAAGAATCGAGCGGCTGCAGGACATGATCTCCCTCCTTCCCAAACATAAGGGCACTGACCATCTGTATGCCGACCTGAAACGGCGCCTGGCGAAACTGAAACGGGAATTCGAGTCATCGGGCGGGAGAAAGGGAAGCAGCGGCCTCGATTTTGTCCGGGATGGTGCTGCACAGGTTGTTCTTATCGGCCCTCCGAACAGTGGAAAATCCTCAATAGTGCGCGCCCTTACTTATGCCCATCCGGAGGTGGGTGAGTACCCCTTCACGACTTCGAGGATGATACCCGGGATGGTACCCTATCAGGACATTCAGATACAACTCATCGACACCCCACCTGTTACGGGAGACTATATGCCCATGCATCTCCTCGGACTCGTGCGCTCAGCCGATTCGGTACTCATCATTGCCGACCTCTCCAACGACTCGCTTCTGGATGATCTCGAGCTGCTGTTCACCACATTCAGAAACAGGCATACGTACTTTGTGCGTAGCAGGACGTCGGACAGCCGTGACGAGATACTGTGCAGGGTCATCGCGAACAAAGTCGATACCGCCAATGCCGATGAGCGCCTCTCACTATTGAGGGAGATGATCGGTGAAGGGCTCGAAATCACACCGCTTTCCTGTCTGCAGGAGGAAGATGTCGGCAGGTTACCGGGAATGCTCATTCAGTGGCTTGGCATTGTACGGGTCTATACTAAAATACCCGGCAAAAAGGCTGATAGAGACCATCCCTATACCGTTTTAAAAGGTGGAACGGTTGAGGATATCTGCAGTCTGGTACACAGGGATTTCGCTGAAAAACTGAAATTCGCACGCCTCTGGCGAAAAAGCGATACACCTCTCACCGTCTCTCGCCACGAAATCGTGGAGGACGGTGACGTGCTCGAACTTCACCTCTAATAGATGTTGTACTCTTTTAACTCATAACAGGTGAGGTATTATGGTGAAACGTACGACCGTGCCGCCTACCCTTTTTACTCATTCTGCTGCCTGCTGACCTGTGGGCACAGACAGAACTCACCCCCGGTCTTTCATTGCGGCTGATGCTGGGTCCAGC
>CBFDDP010000248.1:0-1932 GCA_965603595.1 uncultured bacterium | reverse complement strand
GTTGATGTGGTGGTTGAGGCTGCAGGGTCCCAGAGGGCCCTCGGCGAGGGCATGCAGGTTCTGCGCAAGGGAGGGTATCTGCTCCTCTATGGTGTATTCGGCGGACCTGTGAAGGTGGACCTGCAGCCCATTCAGTTTTGCGAATACACCGTGGTCGGGAGCTGCGGCCTCGATTATCCCGCTGCACTCGAGTTTATGGGCAGGAGGTCCGTGCCGATCGAGCGTATGGTAACGCACCGCTTCGACCTAGGGGGACTGGTGCATGCCTTTGAAAGCGGTATGATCAGAGAGCAGAGGGACGGATACATCAAGGGTGTGGTCCTCTTGTAAACGAAGCATATACTATTTCAGACAGGAGAGTGAGAAACATGCCTGATTATGAAGCGCGTATCGAGGAACTTGGATTTGCCATTCCCGAACTGCCACCTGTGGCAGGCGCCTATGTCCCGGCCGTACAGTCGGGCAACCTGGTTTTTTGTTCAGGACAGGGTCCCTATCGGGATGGCACTTTTGTGCACCTGGGACAGGTGGGAAGTGAGCTGACGCTGGAGCACGGCTATGAGTCAGCCCGCGTCGCCGCACTGAACTGTCTTGCTGAAATTCGTTCGGTGATTGGGAGTTTGAACAGGATACGGCGTATTGTTCAGGTGCGTGGTTTTGTGAACTGCACGAACGATTTCTATGATCAGCCGAAGGTGATAAACGGTGCCTCAGAGCTGCTGCTCGACATATTCGGTGAGGAGGGCAGACATGCCCGCTGTGCGCTGGGCACCTCGAGCTTGCCGTTGAATACACCGGTTGAGGTGGAGATGGTGGTCGAAGTGGCGCCTGAGTGATTGTGGTCTATACTAAGCAGCATGAATTTTCGAGAGGAAACTGTAAATGGCAGACGTAATGACAATAGGGGAACTTCGTGACAGGATCAATATAATTCCTCGTGTGAAGCTCACAGAGCTCCCGACCCCCATGCATGAGCTCAAGCAGCTGACAGAAGAGCTCGGAGGTCCGCGACTCTTCATAAAGCGCGATGATCTGACGGGGCTTGCCTTCGGGGGCAACAAGACACGCATGTTCGAGTTTCTGCTCGAGCGCGCATTACGGGAGGGAGCGGATTGCATCGTCGGCGGTGCGGCGGTGCAGTCAAACTACGCCCGTCAGCTGGCAGCGGCCTGCGCGATCCTGGGCCTTGAGTGCTATCTCGTTCTGAGGAGGATCAGGGGTGCGGTGGATGACCAGGTGCAGGGAAATCTCCTTCTCGACCTGCTGGCAGGTGCAAGGGTTCACATTATCGATGCCAATCCGGATGGTCAACGTGCGGCAATCTACAGGCTTGCCGAGGACCTGGAAAAGCACGGGAAAAAGCCTTTTGTGGTACGTATGGCAGACGTCAGCGATCTCACGACAGACGTGGTTGCCTATGTTGAGTGTTTCTGCGAGATCATGGAGCAGAGTGTCGCACTTGGTATTAAGCCCACTCACATCTATACCGCCTCCTACGACAGCACGCAGGCGGGGCTTGAACTGGCAAATGAGGCCCTTGGAAGAAACATCAGTGTTGTCGGGATCTCCCCGGCTGACTGGGGGGGCGATGTGATTGCAGGAATAACCCGTTATGCCAATCAGGCAGCCGAAAACCTGGATTTGAGCTGCAGGGTCGACGGGAAGCGCATAATCAACACCAGAGAATACGTTGGCCAGTCGTACGGCATCCCCACAAGGGAAGGACTCGATATGCTGAAGCGAACAGCCGAGCTTGAGGGAATATTCCTCGATCCCGTATACACGAGCAAGGCAATGGTGGCCATGGCGGATCACATACGAAAGGGATACCTGACGAATAAGGACACGGTCGTGTTTCTCCATACCGGCGGAAACTCCGTCCTCTTCGCATATACCGACGAGCTCTCGGCGCTAAACCTGAAGCAGAACCTC
>CBFDDP010000247.1:0-1958 GCA_965603595.1 uncultured bacterium | reverse complement strand
GGATGATCCGCGCCTTGCCCCGATCTGGGAAAAAGCCAGTGAGCTCGACGTGCCCGTACTCATACACACGTCTGACCCGGCCGCATTTTTTTACCCCATCGACCGGTTCAACGAACACTACCTCACCCTCCTCAAGGCACCCGACTGGAGCACCTACGGATCCCATTACTCCAAGGAGGAGCTGCTCGAGCAGCGTGAGGGACTGGTGTCGCGTCACCCGCACACAACCTTCATCTGCGCACATGTGGCCAACTATCCCGAGGACCTGGAATTCGTGTCCTCCTTTCTGGATCGAAACCCGAACGTGTATATAGATATCTCAGCCCGTATCGATGAGCTTGGCAGGCAGCCCTATTCGGCGCGCGACTTTCTCATCAAGTACCAGGACCGAGTGCTCTTTGGCACGGATATGCCCGTGAGGGCTGAGATATACCGGAGTTATTTCCGGTTCCTCGAAACAAGGGATGAGTATTTTGACTATCCCGACTATGTGGGTGTATATGGAAACAGTCGATGGGGTATCTTCGGGCTCGAGCTGCCCGATGAAGTGTTGCAGAAGATATACGCAAAAAATGCTTCTAGAATCATCCCGGGGCTCACCGCATGAGGAAAGCCATGGAAAAAAGCGGAGACAGGGCGGTGCAGACTGTTATTGGTTCGATTAAATTCGATATCACACCGGACTATCCCGTCTCGCTTCTCGGATACTTCAACGACAGGGTTTCAACCGGCGTGGCTGACCCCCTGTTTTGCAGGGTCCTTGCCATCGGTGGTGGTGGGGCCCGGCTTCTTATCGTTCAGATCGACAACTGCCTCATCCCCACGGTGGATGTCGAAGATCTCAGGGAGAAAATCAGCGCAGCAACCGCCTATGGACCTGAAGAGGTGCTCATATGCACGAACCATACACACACGGCACCGGCACTCATCGGTTTCTACGGCGCACGGTGTGAGGAGACCTATCGCAATGAACTGTACCAGGGTATTCTCGAGAAGGTGAAGATTTTACAACCCGACACGCCCTGCACAGTGAGAACTACCCGCTGCAGAGCAGAGGGGATGTCCCACAACAGACGGTGGTACATGTCCGATGGAAAAGTGGTGACAAACCCGCCTAAGGGTTCAAAGAAGCGGGTGAAGCCCGAGGGAGCCGTCGATGAGGATGTTGTTCTCATCGGTTTTTTCAATGACAGGGATGACCCGCTTGCCCTGCTGGTCAGCATATCCAATCACACCGACTCGGTGGGCGGGACGGATATTTCCGCTGACTGGCCCGGCTTTCTGGAACAGTATGTCGAGGAGGGATTGGGTTTCCCCGTCAATACGGTGACACTCATCGCACCGCAGGGAAATATCAATCACTACGATTTTGACTCTCTCCGAAACCAGACGAGTCACGAGGAGGCACGGCGAATAGGCAGTGCCTATGCCGATCTCGTGCTCTCGAGCCTGCCTGAATGCCGGGCCATGGAAACTGAACACCTGGATGCGGTCCTCATATACGTTGACATAGAACCGAGGGAAACCAGTAAAACCGAGCTTCAAAGGGCTCGCGAGATATTGGAAGCCTCCGATTCATCGGGGGACAGCGGGGACCTCAAGGCAGAAGATTTAGAAACACCGGCTGTACTCCGCATATTTGCACGTGAGCTGGTTGCCTTTCATGAAATGCGGCCCTCATCCTATTCCGTACCGCTTCAGGTCCTTCGAATGGGTGATATATACGTATGCTGCATTCCGGGAGAGCCCTTTGTGGAAATCGGACTCGAACTTAAAAGGGTACTTGAAAAGGAGATCGTGATACCTGTGGCGCTTGCCAACGGCTATTTCGGGTACATACCCCCTGAAGCCTGTTTTGAACGGGGCGGCTATGAAATCAAACAGGGGATGCACAACTGCCTCTCACGGAAAGCTGCAGGGATTATACTTGAGGCCATGAAGAACATGCTCCATAGGCT
>CBFDDP010000246.1:0-1962 GCA_965603595.1 uncultured bacterium | reverse complement strand
CCCGGATATCCCGCCCCTGAAACTGCCTGATAGGTTGCCGTTATTACCCTTTTGATACCGAGGGGAACGAGTACTTTCAGGGGGAGAACCAATCCCGTGGTGCTGCAGTTTGCATTGGTGACGATGAAGCCTTCTTTACCCTCAATCATATCGATCGTTTCGTGGTTTACCTCAGGAATGAGAAGCGGCACATCGGCATCCATACGATGGCTCGCGGTATTGGAAAAAACAGCAATTCCCTCATCCGCCAGGTCTCTCTCCAGCTCCACTGCCACATCTGAGGGAAGAGCGGAAAATGCAACCCTCGCACCACTTTTTTTGATGGCATCGACATCGATGGTAATGAGACGCATATCGCCTATTTCCTTCGGCAGCTGGGTACTCAACTTCCACCGCTTCGTATCCTCATACCTGTTACCTCCCCTGCCGGCTGACGCCGCCAGCGCACACACCTCGAACTGGGGATGATCTACAAGTGCCTCGATGAATCTCTGTCCGACCATTCCTGTTGCCCCGAGAATTGCAGCCTTCAGTTTTACCATGCTATCCTCCCTGTGAAGTATACTAAAAAAGCCCACCCTCTGAGGGTGGGCTTACTTTTTAAAGGAGATTAAGCTACCCCACCACTCCCTGGTTTTTAACTTTTTTCGTGGTAGTGGTGGTAGCCGTCATCATATTCATGCTTCCCTTTCACGTTACCGTGCCCATTAAGTACCCATAATCCTCTGAATTGTCAAGATATTTTTATGCCTTTCCCGATGAGCCGAAGAGCCGAATAAACCAGGCAACTCTCTCCTTCACAGCCTCAATCACGGGCGGCAGAAGCTTTCGCATGTCCACAACTTCAGGGTTCTCTTCCAACACCTCTTTCAACACCTTCATGAATACGACCTGAAGGTCGGTGGATATATTTACCTTTGCGACACCAGCCCTGATCGCATCCTCGATGCTGCCCTCTTCCCTGGACAGTGAAAGCCCGTACTCCATGGCCTGCTTCCTCGTTCTGACTACCCCCGATGAGCCATGCAGAACAAGGGGGATATTCGTACAGGAGGCGAGACGTTCCAGATGGGCAATATTCAGAGGCTGTACGGCTTCTTCCATACCATGTATGCTGCCACAGGCCACTGCCAGAGAGTCACAGCCGGACTCACGCACAAACTCCTCGGCCATTTCAGGGATGGCAAACAATCTCCGCGTAAGCTCCTGGGCCTCCTCAGGGAAGCCGGAACCATACTCCATGGAAATACCTGCGGATTGGAAATCACCAATACGGGGTATCTTTCCAAGCTCCGCCTCAACGGGAACACCGCATGCATGAGCGAGACCAACCACCTTCCTGGTCTGCCGGAGGTTCTCCTCATAGGCTTCCCGCGACTGCACCTTATCCACGATCATGTCGAAGGACAGCGTCCCGTCGCCGCTCTCCTGTTTATAACGCTGCAGGAACAGTTCAGTGCCATCACACATGAGGGAGGTGAATCCTGCCCTGAGACACCGTACGTTGAGGGACACATCCATACCATGATCCAGATGCAGTACAACCGGAACCGAGACCCGCTGTGCTGCGGTTTTCGCCAGGTTCGAAGCCGCTTCGAGCCCTGCATATTCAATAGAGCTCCTGCTGAACTGAATGAAGACAGGCGCCCGCTCCTCTTCCGCTGCTTCGACGATTGCAGCTACCGTTTCGAGATTGTGCGCATTAAACGCACCGACTGCATACTGCCGGCTATAGGCAGCCGTAAGCATCTCCCTGCTCGTTACCAGTGGCATGTCCTCCCCCTCCTCCTCGAAAAATGAGATGCATAACACAGCGCGGCCCCTGGCAGGCTTCCACCTTTACCACGGGCACTCCCGTTGGTCGCGTGGCTCCGCCTGCACTTGTACTTCCATGTACTTCGGCTGCAACCTACACAAAGTATTATGTGCGCTCGCCGCACTGCACTTTATTAATGTATTTCG
>CBFDDP010000245.1:0-1971 GCA_965603595.1 uncultured bacterium | reverse complement strand
TCGAAGCTATACAATACGCTTCAATCATGCATGATGTCGGAAAAATAGGGGTTCCTGATACGATATTACTCAAACCCGGTAAACTTGACGGTAACGAGTGGGAGATCATGAAACTTCACACCACTATCGGCGGAAAAATTCTGGAAGCTTCAAGTTCCAAGTTTCTTCAATTCGGGGAAATCATTGCACGTACTCATCATGAGAAGTGGGATGGAAGCGGTTATCCGAAGGGCCTTCATGGCAACGAGATACCTGTGGCAGGGCGCGTAACAACCGTGGTCGATGTGTTTGACGCTCTGACTTCAAAACGCCCGTATAGAAAAGATCCATTTACAATTGGACAAGCCTTCAATATTATCAGAAAGGGAAAGGGCATTCACTTCGATCCCGACATTGTAGATACATTTCTATCTATGAGAAATGAAATAGTAAAGATCCAGGCCAAATACAGGGACGAGGGGAAAAGCTGGTTGTTTCAAATCACTCATTGATGTAGCGGATAAAGATAGTATTCGGGAAGCAAGCGAGAAATGCACATGGGTTCTCTTCTCTTCGGGATCCGTGGAGAGCTTGATCTCCGATATCTGTAGTGGGGGAGTATGGCTGCCCGGATCATGGAGCATCGCCATTACCTCCTGTATTCCTGAATAGTGTCGAACATGGTAAGCACGTTTTCGAGGGGTGTCTCATCGAGTATATAGTCGTGGCTCGCTCCGGCAATGTAACCGCCTTGCGGTGTCAGGATATCGAGGGTGCGCAATGTTTCCTGGCGAACATAGTCCGGGTACCCCTCGATGAGTACGGACTGCGAATCAATGGCCCCGTTCAGCACGATGCTGTCACCGAAGTCTTTTTTCAGACCGGCAGGTTCCATACCGTAACAGTAGGGCTGCAGTGCGTGCAGGGCGTCGAGGCCTGCACCTATCATGGATGGAATGAAGGGACGAAAGCCGCCGCAGCAGTGAAGCATCACCTTCAGGCCGTAGTGGTGTCCCAGGTCAATGAGACGTGTGAGGGAGGGCATGACGAATTTGTCAAACAGGTCCACACCCAGCAACGGCCCGGTCTGGCTTCCGAAATCATTCCCGATGAAGAATATGTCGATTAACTGCGCCGCGGCCTCGAATATATTTCTGCTCACTTCAACGTAATAATCGGTGACCTTTTCAAAAATGGCCAGTGCCACATCAGGATAGTCGTACATCATGTAATAGAGGTCCTCGTGGCCGACGAGGTCGATCACGTCGTGCCAGAAAGGAGACCAGTCTCCACCAAGAATCGCATACTCATCGTGAAACCGACGGGCCTCCTCGCTGATATGGGAAACATCCATCCAGCCCGGGTCGGGCCATGGGTAGTCGTTGATTGCCTCTATCGTTTTCGCGAGCCTCAGGGGATGCGATGTCGGCTGGCCGAATCCTATTCCCTCTCGCTCGATGCCGAAGGGGCTCTTCCACGTGGCTCCCTCAGACAGGTTGAGGTCGGGCCCGCAATACCGGGCATAGACGCGCCTGAAATCATCACCGAATCGACGGCGCAGGCTCTCGTCATCGAGACCAAGCTCATTCTTCGCCTTATCCCAGAACTCGGGAGATGCCCCGCACCATGCCGGAACACGGTCTGGCTCACGGTGATCGAATGCTGTCAGTACCCGTTCACGTGACTTCACTGATCTGAACCTCATCTCTTGAAATGTAATTAAGGGAACAGCTCACTCCCCACTCATGCGATATCCGGAAGATCAGATTCTCCTAAATCAAGCGGATACACACCCTTTTCTCGCAGCAGCTTCACCACATAGTCGTACCGTTCGCCGGACACACTGTTTGGTACAGAGTGGTCGGACTGAAAGATGAAGCCTCCGCCCTTGGCTGCGTTGAGCTTAGTGAGTACGATCTCTCTCAGCATGTCCATGGGCGCATCAGCCCATTCCATGACATCCATGTTGCCGCAGAAACCGATTCGGTGCCC
>CBFDDP010000244.1:0-1997 GCA_965603595.1 uncultured bacterium | reverse complement strand
AGTGCCTTTTGGTACTTGAATGCGATTAGCCTTGACATGGAAAATGTGTCCTGTATAAATTCAGGTGGAGCCGGAGTGGTGAAACTGGTAGACGCACTGGACTCAAAATCCAGCGGAGGCAACTCCATGAGGGTTCGAGTCCCTCCTCCGGCAATAATGAAACGGTGTACTTCATTAAATGAGCTGCTACCTTTTATCTTTTTTCCCGCTTGTAAATCAAACCCATCGTTAATACATTAGGTCCTATGATTGAACTGAACTTCGACAAACTTGGTGGGGTCATCCCGGTCGTTGCCCAGGATTATCAAACCGGTGAGGTACTGATGGTGGCCTTCATGAATCGTGATGCCTGGGAGTATACCCTGCGCACCGGTTACGTACACTATTGGAGCAGGTCGCGCGGGAAGCTCTGGAAAAAGGGTGAAACATCGGGCAACCTTCAGGAGGTGCACGAGATCCGTGTAGACTGTGACAGAGACTGCCTGCTTGTCAGGGTACGCCAGATCGGTGAGGCGGCGTGTCACACAGGCTTTCGGAGCTGCTTCCACCGGGTTGTGCAGGGGGATGACCTGCTGATAGACGGCGAGCAGATCTTTGATCCGGAGAAAGTGTACGGAGACAAGGAATGAGCACTCAAATATTGAAAATCGGAATCCCCAAGGGAAGCCTGGAAAAGGCAACCATCGACCTCTTCTCAAAGGCAGGTTGGAAGATAAACGCATCAGCACGCAACTATTTCCCGTCCATCGACGATATCGAGATAACTTGTTCCCTGGTACGTGCGCAGGAAATGGCCCATTATGTTGAAAACGGTGTACTGGACATCGGGCTCACGGGGCTTGACTGGATCCTCGAGAACAATGCCGATGTGGAAATCGTCTCCGATCTCATTTACTCAAAGGCCAGTGTTCGGAAGGCCCGGTGGGTTCTCGCGGTCCCCGGTAATTCCCCGGTCAAGAAACTGGAAGATTTGAATGGGAAGATCATCTCCACCGAACTTGTGAACTTCACCCGCCGTTATTTTGAGGAGCGGGGCGTTGACGTGGAGGTTGAGTTCTCATGGGGTGCGACTGAGGCAAAGGTTGCTGAAGGGCTCGTTGATGCCATCGTCGAGGTGACGGAATCCGGTACCACGATCAGGGCCCACGGACTCAAGATCATCCATACCCTGCTCGAGACCAATACCAAGCTCATCGCGAACCGGGCAAGCATGACCGATTCCCTGAAACGGAAGAAGATACATCAGGTTGCCCTGCTGCTTCAGGGTGCGCTCAACGCTGAGAGTATGGTTGGCTTGAAGATGAATGTGCCAGGCGAGTGCCTCGATGCGGTGGTGCAGATCCTGCCGGCTCTGACGGCACCGACCATTGCACGGCTGCACGGCAAGGAGTGGTTGTCTGTTGAAACGATCATTCGTGAGGAGGTGGTGCGTGAGCTCATTCCACAGCTCATCGCGGTAGGAGCTGACGGCATCATCGAGTACCCGCTCAACAAGGTGGTGAACAAGGAAGACTCAATAGAGGATTAGAAGAAGATCACCTTGAATATGAACCAGTGGAGTAACCCGAATAGCATGGATGCGAAGCCGATGGGGTACTGATATCGCTGTAAAACCGACTTAGTCCGTGTCCAGAAACTTTCCAGCTTTTTTGCGCCTGCCCGGGAAGCAGCATCTTCCTTTTTTTTTGCCCCTTGCAGAGATTCGAGAAAATCGACCGAGATGAATATACCCACCAGTATTGCAAGTACTGCAGGTAGAAGATCCCCGATTATGGGGATGAACCGTTTATCGCCACCGTGATAGGGTGCGAAGAACTTAATCACCCCGATGATGAGAATCGCCAGTCCAATAATGATCTTGTAGGGTTTGATCTTCTCATCGAAGCGCTTCAGGCCCTGGTTTTTCTCCATGAAGAGCGGTAGGATGATGAGAAAGCCGCCGATAAGGCAGGCAATGCCGAGAAAGAAAACCATGCAATCCTCCTTTTAAAAAGGTA
>CBFDDP010000243.1:0-2023 GCA_965603595.1 uncultured bacterium | reverse complement strand
TGAGAAAAAGATTCTGCTTTTAAAGAATATAAGCGGAGATGATGAAGCATAGTTAGGCAGCAACAGGAAACACTACCCTGGAGGGCGCTATGGAAAAAAAGGGGGTCAAGAGGCGAAATATATTTAAGTCTAAAAACATGAGCCTGCTCATCGGCGTGCTGATCATCGTTGCGATGATCGTCCTGCTGAAAAAGACAATTATCATCGATGCTATTGAAGCGAAGTCTATGAATCTGAATTTCTATATGTCTGATGTGTTCCACCCTCCTGAAGAGATCAGTCCGGGTGTATACCGCATCAACAAGGCAAAGGGGTTGCGAAACGACGTGGTGATCTTCGGTTTTGACGAGAAAAGCCTTGCTGACCTTGGAAGGTACCCCTGGCCGCGCACCGTTCATGTTCAGTTTCTGGAAAATGTAAACGGCCAGGAGGAAAATCGCCCAAAAGGCGTCCTAATCGACGTTCTGTTTACAGAGGACTCACAAAACAAGTCAGAGGACAGGGCCCTTGCAGGAGCTCTTGGAACATACCGTGACAACACCGTAATCGACCTTTTCGCCGATGCAAGCAGTCAAATACCAAGCGTGAGTGACGAGATGAAGCGAAGGGTACAAAAACTCGAGCATCTCGGCATGCCAACTGATGACGATTATAAGCAGTTAGTCAATATCATTACACCCCCAATTAATGAGATCATCGAAAGTGGTGTTATTATAGGTCCTGCCACAGCCTTGCCCGGTCTCAATCCGAGACTCGCAGCCAGGGGTGCCGACAAGACAACCCGTCGATTTGCCATGGTTGTAAAGATCAATGACCGTTATTATCCCTCCAACGTACTCTGGCTCACTATGCTGCACTATGGGGTTGGTATCGATGATGTGGCGGTCCATATGGGCAAGCATGTTATACTGAAGAATGCAACTATTCCGGCTTCTGAATCTGCTCCGTCACACAGGCAGGATATATTCATCCCCATCGATGAGCAGGGTGCGCTGCTCGTTAACTTCTATGGAAGCCAGGGATCTTTTCAGGTTCGGTCTTTTTCCGATGCTGTTGAGGGGAGGGTAGGCAGCCGGTATTTCAAGGACAAGATGATACTGGTTGGCGTGTATGCAGAGGGACTGCAGGATATTCATCAGGTGCCCTATGGGAATATGTTTGGAATCGAGATGATCGCGAATGCGGTAACACAGCTCTTGAACAGGGATTTCATTACATTCTCCAGTAGTTACGTCACGATTCTTCTCATTGTCTTCTTTGGTCTGCTCATCAGCTTTATTGTGGGCCGAAAATCCATACTCTACAGCTATATTGCAATTGCGGCACTTTCGGTAATATACTTCTTTGCGGTTATATTCATCTTTGATAAGTACCGCTATGTCCTCAACCTCAGTGCCCCCCTTATCACCGCTATTCTCACACTATTCACCATGATCGTGTATCGAATACTCACCGAAGAAAAGGAGAAAAAAAAGATTCAGGGTATGTTCTCCAACTATGTCAGCAAGAGTGTAGTGGATGAGCTGTTGAAGCATCCTGAAAAACTCGAGCTTGGTGGAGAAGACAAGGAAATAACGGTGCTCTTCTCAGATATCAGGGGTTTCACGACTCTGTCGGAAAACCTTAAAGAACCACAGGTTCTTGTTGCGCACCTGAACGAGTATCTCTCCGCAATGACCGATCTTATTTTCAAGTATGAAGGTACGCTCGACAAGTACGTAGGGGACGAGATAATGGCATTCTGGAACGCTCCTGTCGAACAGGAACGGCATGCGGAATTTGCATGCAGAACCGCACTGGAGATGATGGAAGTGCTTCATGCACTGAATGACGGCTGGCCAGAAAATAAAAAACTCAATATTGGCATAGGTCTGAATACCGGGATCATGACCGTCGGAAACATGGGGTCCAAGAGCAGAATGGACTACACCTTAATGGGGGATAGTGTCAACCTGGGAGCTCGGCTTGAAGGAACAAATAAGATTTATGGTACAAACATCATAATCAGTGAATTTACCTATGA
>CBFDDP010000242.1:0-2032 GCA_965603595.1 uncultured bacterium | reverse complement strand
TCATTCCGATGCCGCTGTCCTGGACCCTCACGACAACGGTGTTTCCCTCAACCTCTGTTGCTATACGTATCACGCCTCCCTTCGGCATGGCATCAACAGCATTGATAATGAGATTGGTGAAGACCTCACGGAGACCTGAAGGGTCGCCCATCATAGTTGGAACAACCCCAAAATCGCACTGCATATCAATGGACCTTCCCCATGCCTCAGACTCCTTCTTCCAATGCGTCCTGGTAAACTCAATCGAATCAGTGATGACCTGGTTTATGTCCAGTGATACGAAGGAACTTGAATCCACCCGAACCCTCGTGAATTCCTGTATCCTGCGGACCGTTTCGGCGCCGTCAAGTGCTGCTTTCTCTATTATCTCGATGCCGTCTCGAACATCGGAATGTTTTACCCTCTCCAGGAGCAGCTGGGCCCTTCCGAGAATTGCACCCAGAATATTATTGAAATCATGGGCCACACCACCGGACATTTCACCGAGGGCTCGTAGTCTTTCCACCTTGATGAGTTCCTCTTCAAGCTGCTCACGCGCCTTGATCTCCTCCTTGAGCCGCTCGTTGTTCTCGTAGAGCTTCTGTATGAGCTTCTTCTGTTCATCACGGTTGAGTTTCAACTCTCGGGTCATCTTGTTGAAGGTCTTAGCGAGACCCTCAATTTCATCTCCCGTATGGAGCGAGATTTCCTGATGGAGATCACCCTTGGAAATGGAAATGGCCCGTGCCGACAGTTTCCGTATGGGCCCGGCGATCTTCTCGGCAAGAATGGTGGCCGCCACACCGGCGAGCAGTATGGCAACGAGAGAGAGGATGACCAGGTTGCTCCGGTTCTTCGCAATTTCAGCTTTTAACTTTTCCTTTGAGAAACCGATCCGCACCATGCCCCACTTTTCATCCTGCTGCTGAAATATGGGGCAGGTAACATCCCAGATCTCCTCACCGGTCTGCAGGTTTTTATAATCCTGAATAAGGTGAACCTTTGAATCCGCCGCTTGCAGGCTCAGAGGATCGTTTAAAATTCTGCCAATGAGATCATCCCTGTTGCTGTGGACAATGACACTGCCGTTGCGGTCGAGTATCATTGCATAGACCACGTCAGTTTCCTTGGCTACTTCGTCCACATTCTGCTCGAGCTTTGTGTAATCGTACATGAGAAGAGGGGCCCTGGAGAGTGAGGCGAGATACAGGGCATTGGAAAGCGCCCGTTTCTTGCCCTCCATAAGTATGACCTCCCGGTTGTTCTTCTCCACAACGATAAAGACACCACCCATAAGTATGATGATAACGAGTATCATTGACCTGAAGAATCTTCCCCGAAGACCGCCGCGTATATGCGACAGCATGCGGTTCAGGGAAAAGCTGCCCCTGCTCTCTGAAGTCATCGACGCCTCCCGCTGCCGCTTTCACGCCTGGAAATAGACAAAACTCTATCTGCTGAGCCACACCCTTTTCAGAGGAAAATAATGGTCACCAAGCGCATTTCCCTTGATGTTTTGGACATAGGGCTGAAAGACACGTTCATAGGCGAGATAGTTCAGAAGAATAACTGGAGCATCCTCCATAACCATGTCCTCGACATCCGAGAAGAGCGATATCCTCTTGCGGTAATCCGACTCGCTCTGCGCCTTTCCTATGAGGTCATCCACAGCCGGATTGCTGTAGAATGCCCGGTTGGTGGGGCTCTGAGAATGGAAGAGCAAGCTCAGGATGTTGTCCGGGTCGGGAACATCCGCCTGCCAGCTGTACTTGAAAATGGGGGCTCTTCCCTCCTGAAGCATTTTCTTGAATTGTGGCCAGTCTGTCAGATAGTTGAACTCGACCTTCACCCCGATATCGCCAAGAAACCTGGTAATCATCTCGTCCTCCGCGAGCAAACCCTTTGACTTGACACTCGACCAGAATTGAATGACGGGAAGACCCCTTCCGTCGGGATATCCAGCATCTACCAGGAGGTCACTGGCCTTTTGTACATCATAGGGGTAGTTCGTGTCGTCCGGACTGTATCCCGCCATCCCTTCGGGGATAAGCCC
>CBFDDP010000241.1:0-2071 GCA_965603595.1 uncultured bacterium | reverse complement strand
GTGCAAGCTGCCCACTGCACAACTCCTGATAGAATGTGTCCGTAAACCCCTTCAGGTCGATATTGGCTGCATCAAGCACTGTGCACAGGTTCTCAAGCGGCATCCGGTTGATAAAGCCGTTTGAGTGCATCACATTCAGAAGCCCCGCCTTCTTCACAAGCTGAGCCGTGTCAAAGGTATACTCGTAAAATACGGCGGGCTCCACGTAGGTGTAGGCAACAGAAGGGGCCTCCATCTCCCTGGCCTTCTCAACCACCATCTCAGGCGGGACATCGTAGCTGTATACATCTTCCGGAGAGGCCTGTGACATCTCCCATGTCTGGCAAAATTTACACTCAAAATTACACCCCACTGTTGCGATTGAAAGTGAGTTTGTACCCGGGAGGACGTGGAAAAGAGGTTTCAGCTCAATCGGCTCCAGATGAAGGGCACAGGGGTTCCCATACACGAGGGTATACAATTCTCCACCCTGGTTTTCGCGCACCCTGCAATAACCCCTTTTACCCCTGGGGATATGGCACTGTTTTGGGCAGAGTTCGCACTGGACCGCTTTTTTATCAAGATGCGTGAACCAGGGAGAAAGCTTTGTCTTGATGAGACCTTTTTTTACTATCTGTGCATGGGAAGACCTGGGAAAACCGAACACACTGGAAAGCGAAAATACGCAGGCGCCCGCTCCGCAAAGCTTGAGAAACTCCCTTCTCGTTAGCTGGGAACCTGTTTCCTCTCTATCACGCCTCAGCCAGTCCACAGTATCAGACTATCTCGATATATATTTTTCAGTCAATACTTTTTAAGCCATGACACCCATCACATCTCTCTCCACCAGGAAGAAAGATGGGTGGATCAAGATCCATAATGTTGCCCAATGAGCATTTTAGCATCTTTAAAAAATAGTCATTTTAGTGTACACTGTGAGATGAAGAAACCGGAGTACAGCGTTTCGAGGCGGTTCACATGAAGTGCACACGACGGGAGTTTATTATACGATCTCTCGTCCTTGGGGGATCATTTTTCCTCTCCTTCTCTCCCATTCATGCCATCACGCAAAAGAAAGACAAACGATGGATTCCTGCCTATGTGCTGCTGGAAGAGGAAGGATTGCTCGCCCAGAGAATCGAGCAGGCCTATTCCCTCTTTGAAAATTGCGAGTGCTGTCCGAGAATGTGCGGAGAGAACCGGCTCAAAGGAGCCACGGGAAACTGCCGCGCTACCTCGAGGCCTGTGATTTACGGTGCACATCCCCATTTCGGTGAGGAGATACCACTGGTAGGCCGGTATGGGTCCGGCACCATCTTCTTCTCAAACTGCAGCCTCCGCTGTGTCTTCTGCCAGAACTGGCCCATCTCCCATGAGGGCAGGGGAAAAGAGGTTCGGGATGAAGACCTGGCGGACATGATGCTCGGACTGCAGCGCATCGGCTGCCACAACATAAACCTCGTCACACCCACCCATTACATGCCGAACATCCTGAACGCCACACGGATCGCGTTGAAGAAGGGGCTGCGCATCCCGCTTGTGTACAACACAAGCGGCTATGAGCGAGCGGAAATGATAAAGCTTCTGGATGGTGTTGTCGACATCTATATGCCCGATTTCAAGTATACCAATCCCTACAAGGCGGGAAAATATTCAGACGGAGCGTATGATTATCCTGTAAGGGCGCGGGAGGCGATTTATGAGATGAACCGGCAGGTCGGTGAGCTCAAGGTGAATGAACATGGCTGGGCCTTGCGCGGGGTGATCATCCGGCACCTGGTCATGCCAAACGGAGTCGCCGGCACAGAGAAATTCGTGAAGTGGGTGGCGAAGAACCTTCCCAAATCCACGTATGTGAACATCATGTCTCAATATCGCGTTGAGTACAAAGCCTTCGAGTATCCTGAGATTGCTCGTGCGATTACTGCCCAGGAATTCCTGGAGGCAGTGAAATGGGCTCACGAGTACGGACTAACCAACCTTGACTATCAAACCATGGCGCTCTGGGACTTCTATCAGAAATAATGAAGGATGGTCAATCAGTGATCACAGTAGGCATCACCACAGGCTATTTCATTTTCACGTGTAACTT
>CBFDDP010000240.1:0-2080 GCA_965603595.1 uncultured bacterium | reverse complement strand
GGCCGGAAAATTATGAGGCCATGCTCAGGGCTGCCCGCCGTTACGGTAACTACGCACATCTTGGAAATTAAGTGATTGTCCCCATTCATTCACAACCGAATATCAGTTATCAGTTTTAACGTCCGGTCTTCTCAGTTCCCTGCCCCTTATAACCAACACGATGACGATGAGCACGAGGAGGATGGAGCCGGTTTTCATGGCGAGAGGGAACCCTGCATGGTCGGCAATGTACCCGGAAAGTTTGCTCACACTCGAGGCACCCATCATTCCCGTTGCGATCAGGAGAATGAAGCTCATACCCGTATAACGATCGGGGAGGCGCTCGAAACTCGATGCGATAATCGGAAACATGCCGGAAAAGAACAGCCCGAGAACAGCAAAGAGGACTTCCGCTGTAAGCCCCTTCGACGCGGAAGCAGCGGTAAAGAGGCAGATCGATGCAGTGCCGGAGAGGATTATCATCAACGGAACAGGTTTTACACCTCGGTGAAGCAGCAAGGCACAGATATACCTGCCAACCGTTACTGCTCCCCAGAAGAGGGAGAGTACGAGCCTGGTTCTGAAGGAGGAATATTCAGGGAAGATATCGGTGAAGTATTTCGGAATCCAGGTACTTGGAATACTTTCGGCAGAAACGTAGAGGATATTCACGATCAGGATAACCGTGAGGAACTTCCCGTGTGAGGCAAAGGCAGAGCGAAGGGTCTCACCCGTAAGCCGTGCACCAATGCTGACCGAAGGAATGGAGCTTGGAAGGGTCGCTATAAACGCAGTGAAGGCGATGCCTGCAAACACCATATAGGAAGGACCGTAGTGGAATCCATGGTTGAAAAGCAGTCCCGAGTAGAGCGGGGCAACCATGACGCCTGCTGAAAAGAAACCGTAATGGACATTCAGATCGCGGGCCGCTCCGCCATCACCAACCCGTGTAATGATCATGCCCGTCAGGGGAACGATCACATTACCGGCAGCGCCGAATAGAAAGAAGGATGCCTTGAGTCCCATGGTATAGCCGGGGACGAGAGCTATGTACAGCGCTGCGAGGCACTGCACCATGGCTGCGGCTGCAAGGAGCAGACGGGATCTTGAAGTGGTGAGGGCGAGAAGTGCCAGCCCCCCATACGCTCCAATGAACTGTAAAAAAGGAAGCGTAGAGGCCTCCGTTTTTGTCAGCCCGTACAGCGTCGTTATGTCAGGCAATGCCGCGCCGACAAGACTGAAGGAGAGGCCTGTTGCAAAGATGAGCAGATAAAAGGCGTACCGGTACCAATTACGAGGCAATCCGCAGGGCCTCCTCGCGGGCTATTCGACACCACTGCACCACATTTTCTGGTCTTCTGCCGATGGTGTGGTTGTCCTTCATGATAACCTCAACCCTGCAATCCCTGGTAATTTCGAGATTGCGCCGCAGTTCCTGTCTGATGGTTTCCCAGCGAGGCTCCGGTTCTGCAATTGCCGCAGGGGCGGGTTTCATGGAATAGATGTAGTTGTCCTGCAGGTATTCAGCCATCTTCTCGGTATCCGCCCAGGGAGAGCAGGAGACCCTGCGCAGATTGGGATGCTGTTTAACTACATGCCAACGGGGGTGTAAAGGTTCGCAGCAGCCATAGCAGGTAAGTCCGAACCGCTCCATGATGGGTTTTTCATAGGGGAAGATGAACTCCTCATACATGTCTGGTGACACATTGACCGTTTCCTGGCTTTCTGTGAAGCCCCACATATCCACGGTGCGTACCACACCATTGAAATCCTCCTGGGGGAGCTCGTTGGTGAAGCCGTACCCGCCCGAACCAACATAGGTGCCGTCATTGTTCAGGTTCAGCAGGCACTCCTGCTGCAGGTAGTCCAGTTTCTGTAAAAATCCCTTCGACAGGATTGAAAGCAGCTCCTTGATCCCATCGGGATGATCTATGAAATCGTAGAACATGGTCTCCAACCCGCGAAAGGTGGCTCCCGGCCAGGTCAGTCCAAGCGACCACCACCAGGTACCCTTGAGCCGCACCGCAAGCGTGCCCTCAAACAGTTGCTTCGCAAGATCAAGGCATCCATTCGTGGTCTCCCAGTCGATTTCAAACTCAGG
>CBFDDP010000239.1:0-2086 GCA_965603595.1 uncultured bacterium | reverse complement strand
ATCTCGTGGGTCCTCCCACATACACACTGAAAGGAAATGTCCATGAGGTCTTCTGTGGGGGTCTCGATTATCTCCTGCACCACCCGCTCCGCATTCGGATTATTCACCTCTCCTCCTCGGCTACACAATAATCCTATAACATACGAAGTAACTATCACAAGTTAAAGAAAATAGTGGGCACTGTTCATGCAATTTTCGAAGTACCCTTTGACCTTTCCCTCTCAGCGCCTCTATATTTCTGCAGGAAAACCTTATCAATCGATTCTGGCGGCCCTATGGAATATTTTGAAGTGTTCAATGCGGATAGAACGGAGGCAGGCCGTGTTGAGGAGCGGGGCGTCGTGCACGCACGCGGCCTTTGGCACCGGACTGTCCATGTCTGGATACACCGGTACGGAAAAGCCCTCCTCTTTCAGAAGAGAGGAAGGACCAAGGACTCATATCCGGGACTGTGGGATGTTTCGGCGGCAGGCCACATCGGTGCCGGAGAAACGCCTGAACAAACAGCGTGGCGAGAAACCGAAGAGGAACTGGGACTGACCATCAGGAAAAATGAGCTCCGCTTCATTGAAGAGACCTCCCGCACCCTCATCAGCAGAGGAGGCGCCTTCATTGACAATGAAATCACCTACGTGTATCTTTACGAGTTCAGCGGGGAAGCATCAGGCCTTTCACCGGACCCCGCGGAGGTGGATGCAATTCGATTCATCGAGATTAACGACTTGCGGAACATGCTGAAGGACACACAAGAGCGACCCTTCTTCGTGCCCTATGACCATGGGTATTACGAGCACATCATATCGCTGGTTGAGAAGAGGACCCGCTTTAAGTGATGTGTCCCCTTATCTCGATTTACGTAAGCAGCTACCTTATTTGTGTTTATTTCCGAATAGTGTGGGTTTCTGTAACAGTATATTTTTAAAATTCCCAGAGTATAGGTAAGCTTGCCAACATGACACTCCTCCTCGTAAGCGGACTCTCCCTTGAAAAGTCAAACTCCTTTACCCGTCAGCTGGCCCTTCTCGGGGCCGCTCTGAGAGAGCAGGGTGCCCATGTGCTCATTGCAGGACCTGCTACCGGGAGCTCCGGCAACAGAAGGGCACAGGGGCATTTGCACAGCAGTGCTAAAGGCATTGCCCAGCATGCTGTCAGCAGCAACTTTCACGAGGAACAGGAGGTACAAGCGGCACTGCTCTTGGGGTATCCCGACCAGTTTCTCCTTATGCAGGCGCAGGCCATGCCCGGTTTTCCCCTCTTCCTCTGGGCCCAGTTCTCCCGGCTTCCGGACCCCTCGTCACTTGGTACAGTCCTGCCCGTTCCCCTCACAGCCATGACCCGACAGTTTCTCGCGAAGAGCGGACTGCAACACATAGGCCCTGTCATACCCCACGGCACCGACCTCTCCCTGTATCACCCCCTCACCAGGGAGGAAAAAAGGGCCAGCAGAGCAGAGTGGGGGCTTCATGACGGCCTGGTCATCGGCACAGTAGGGGCCCACAGTCCGCGGAAACGTCTCGACCTCATTATCAAAACCCTGCCACATCTTCAGAGCATGAAACTGAAGACACAGCTTCTCATCAAAACGGACCGTATCCGCTCTATTGATGGTACGGATTTAGAGGAGCTTGCCCGCCGATACGGTGTATTGCCCCGGGTAAAGATCGTCACCGGAGAGCTGACTGAGTCAGAAATGCGTTCCCTCTACAGCTGTATGGATATATACCTCAACCTATCAGAGTGGGAGGGCTTCTGTATACCCGTCCTGGAGGCCATGGCCTGCGGCATACCCGTTGCCTGCCTGCCCCTGCAGGGACCCGGCGAGATCGTGCCCTATGAGAAGCTCTTCATCCAGGGATACAGGCAATTCGATGAAGAGGGTACGCTGCTCAGTGAAGCCGACCCGAAAGAGGCGGCAGAAGTAATCCTGCATGCAGCAGGTGAACCCGCCTTGCTCGAAGACCTGGGCAGGCTGGGTATGCAGGAGATTCGAAAACATTTCAACATTCGTATGGTGGCGCAGCATTGGCTCGAACTCATAACAGGGTAATCTGCACATCAGGCAATAGGGGTAGCTAGTTGACCACTT
>CBFDDP010000238.1:0-2110 GCA_965603595.1 uncultured bacterium | reverse complement strand
CTCCTCCCCGGTTGCGAGGTCCTTTTCCACGAGCTTCCCCTCCGAGACCTCCTGCTCACCGACAATGAGCGCTTTCCGTGCTCCAAGCTTCGAAGCACGCGCCATCTGTTTCTTGAGCGGTGTGCTGTTGTAGGAAAACTCAACCGTCATCCCCTGGCATCGGAGGTGCCGGGCAACGCCCAGAAGAATGGGAAGCTCCCTCTCGGAGACGCGAACGAGATAATAATCGATATTTCTACTATAGGCTGGCAGGAGGTCCTTGTTCTCTAAAATTTCGCCGAGCACCACATCACCCATACCGAAACCGCAGGCAGGGATGTCCTTACCCGAGAACTCCCTGACCAAATTGTTGTACCTGCCGCCGCCGCATATTGCACGCATCCGTTCACTGCGGTCGAAGAGCTCGAAGACAATACCCGTGTAATAATCAAGCCCCCTGACTATGGTGGGGTCGAACTGAACAAAATCGTCAAGGCCAGCTGCCTGAACAAGGGCAAAAAGTTCGAGTAGGGATGCAACTCCCGGCCCGCCTTCGCGCAGCTGCTCCAGGTCCTTCCTGTCCTTCAGGGCAAGATACTGGTTGACCCCCCTCTTCATATCAGCATCGAGACGAAGCTCTTCCAGTGCAGCTTCGGTCTCTTCTCTCCTCAATTTGCGTGCATTGTCGATGATCTTGTACAGTGATTTTTCCTGCGCATCTTCAATACCGAGTAAAGAAAAATAGTGTGACACAAAATCCCGATTGTTCACCTTGACCACGAAATCCCTGCTGCTGAGTCCAAGATTGACGAGCGAATCGATGGCAACGGAAATGATTTCCAGGTCAGCAGTTGGTGCGTTTTCTCCAATGATATCCACGTTAAACTGAAAAAACTCCCGCAGTCGTCCCTTTTGCGGTCTCTCGTATCGCATACAACGCGGGATGGAGAACCACTTGATAGGTTTCGGTGTCTCATTGTGTACCCTCGCAACCATGCGCGCAAGAGAAGGTGTCAGCTCGGGACGCAGCGCGAGCATGCGACCTCCCTTATCAGGAAAATGATAGAGCTGACCCACAATCTCATCTCCCGATTTCAAGGTGTAGAGCTCAAGGGTCTCCAAAATGGGGCTGTCGAACTCTTCGAACCCGTAGGAAAGGGCCGTTTTCCGCCAGGTTTCGAAGATATGTCCAACCCGCGCATACTGCTCAGGATAGAGGTCCCGCGTCCCCTTCACCGATAAATCCTTCATGTCTCATTCCTGTTTCCGGTATGTCTTACCTGAAATAGTTTCAGCCAATCCTCCACCGAGAGGTCGTTGGCCTCTTTCTTCTCTCCTGATGCATCGCTGTGTTCGGATTTGCGCCCCGTCCCACCACCGCGCTTTCTTCCGTTCCCAATAAGGGAGAGAAACTGTTCCACACCCATGGTCTGTGACCCGAGGTTCCGTACAACGGCTACGATGTGCCGGCGATCATTTGAGACTACTGTCACTGCCCGAGGGTTTGGTTTCTTTTCCACCATCCTTACAATCTGCTCATCCGCACTCAAACCCGGCGGCGTATAAATGCTCTGTACACCATCATGCGTCTCGCTCCTCGGATAGCCTGTGGAAGATCCACCATCCCAAACCACGGTTATCCGCACACGCTTCTTCCGTACATAGTTCGAAAGGGATCTGAGAAAAAGATAGCGGGAATCGGCAACCGACCCATCCGATCTATGGCCCTGGCCGGATGAGTACCCACCGTGCAGGATCACGTTGTATCCGTCAATGATGTAATGGGGCGATCCTTCTGCAGGGGTCACTGCCTTGTATCCACCCTCCAAGAATTGAATCCAGTACAACTATTGCAAAAATACACTCCTTATTATAATATACTAAATAAGAGAATGATGGGCTCTAAACAAATTAAAGGAGAGTCATCTTGAGTGAAGAAGAAAAGGCCCTGCAAAAAACACTCGATAATCTGAGCGATTGCATCGATCCGTCTTCCCGGGAAATATCCGTCATACTCGCTGCAGGGCATGGCAAGCGAATAAAATCAGAAAAATCCAAGATGCTCCATGAAATCTGGGGCAAGCCATCCGTATTGCGTGTCAGTGAAGCGGCACGGGAAGGGCTTTCCTCG
>CBFDDP010000237.1:0-2158 GCA_965603595.1 uncultured bacterium | reverse complement strand
CTTGGATTCCAGGTGCGGCAGCTCGGTGCCGCAGAGTTCAAAGCATTCATCGAGACGAAAAAGACAGAAATCATTGAAACGCTCAAGGAACTCGGAGAAATATAGGATCGAGCCCTTCCTATGGATTCAACGATTCTGACATCCTTTGGCAACATCTTTCAGCCTGTCAATCTGATGTTTATAATACTCGGTGTGGGCGCCGGCATAATCGTCGGCGCTCTGCCCGGGTTGACCGCAACCATGGCCATCGCGCTCCTGGTTCCCTTCACGTTCGCGATGGACCCCACACACGGCCTCGTGCTTCTAGGTGGGATTTACGTCGGTGCCATATTCGGCGGCAGCTTCTCTGCAATACTCATAAATACACCGGGAACTCCCTCCGCAATTGCCACAACCTTCGACGGCTATCCCCTTGCCAAGAAAGGGGAAAGCTACAGGGCCATTGTCACGGCCACTATCTCTTCGGTGATCGGGGGGCTTATCGGTGTTCTCTTTTTACTCTTTCTTTCACCTCCCCTGTCAAAGGCATCACTCAAGTTCGGACCTCCTGAGTTTTTCTGGCTCACCGCCTTCGGGCTCACCATTATTGCAACTCTCGCGTCGGAGTCCATACTCAAGGGGCTCATCGGTGGTGCTCTGGGACTGCTCATCAGCACTATCGGCATTGCCCCTATTGAGGGAAGTGTCAGGTTCACCTTCGGGAGTGTGAGCCTTTCGGGCGGTATCGGGCTTATTCCCGCGCTTATCGGAATTTTCTGCATACCGGAAGTTCTCAGTATGATCGAACGCAAGGAAAAACACTACACAGTTATCCCCTACAAGCAGCAGAAGGATGTGGTTAAAAACGTAACCCTGAAGCTGCTCAAGAAGCCGGTGCTGCTCATTCGGTCTGCCATTATCGGAACTATCGTGGGTATCATACCCGGGGCCGGCGGTAACATTGCAGCCATGGTGTCCTACAACGAGGCGGTACGTGCATCCAAACATCCTGAGAAATTCGGCAGGGGGATTATCGAAGGCGTTGCCGCATCGGAAGCATCGAACAATGCTGAGGTGTCAGGCTCGCTCATACCACTTCTCACCCTTGGCATACCGGGTGCGCCGCCAGCGGCTGTTCTGCTCGGGGCACTGCTTCTCCAGGGGATGAGGCCCGGAGCAGACCTGTTCACCGTTCATGCCGGCATCACCTACACCTTTATCTTTTCTCTTGTGCTCTCGAATATGCTCATGCTTCCCATGGGCATATACAGCGGCAAGCTCATCTCCAGACTGATCACCAATATTCCAGTTTCCTTTCTCGCACCTTTCGTCACCTTCCTCAGCATCATTGGATCCTATTCAATACACAAGAATCTCTTCGATGTGTACACCATGCTCTTCTTCGGACTGATCGGCTATGTAGGGAGAAAGGCGGGATTCGGCCCGGGTCCCATAGTGCTGGGTATTATTCTGGGAAAGATCTGCGAGCAGGGGCTCGTGCAGTCCATTCTCATGGGCAGGGCTTCAGGATCGGTGCTGTCCATGTTTTTCACACGGCCCATCTCCATCATACTGATCATCCTGACGATCACCTCGGCGGCATGGCCGCTTATTCGCAGGCTGATCAGTGCGGGGAGGACGAATGCGAAACGTTGACCGTATCGCCTCGATCATTATACTGGGTATCTGCGTATACTTCTGGACTGAATCGCGAGACTTCACCCAGTTCGGGCAGCTCTTTCCACAGGTCATCGTGATAATACTCGGTTTGCTCTCCCTTGCACTTCTCGTAGTGAGCTTCGTTCGTCCTCAGCAAAAAAGGCCATTTAAAAAGGAAGAGGGTATCTCTTTTCTGCCCGTCATGATTGCAGTGGTGCTGATGATTGCCTGGGTATTCATCATTCAGCTGCTCGGTTTTCTGGTCACAAGCACTCTCTTCTTCTCGCTCATGGTCATTTTGTTCGACCGTAAGAAGCGCACACCCGTTTATTATCTAGTCAGGATCGGTACCGTAACACTTGTGACCGTTTCCTTCTATCTCTTCTTTGCACGGCTGCTTTTGGTTCCCTTCCCCAGGGGAGTGTTGATCTAATCATCCATCTGACACCAAGCCACAGTACATAGAGCAGCAGGGTCGCCCCACAGGCACGGGGAAACCAGTCTCCCCACCGCGTGTACA
>CBFDDP010000236.1:0-2189 GCA_965603595.1 uncultured bacterium | reverse complement strand
TTATCGGGTAGCTCCCGTACTCCTTCACCGTATCGTAGAAAGCCATGATATTCTCGATAGGTACCTGGGGCTGTACGTTGTGAGCGGGGCCGAGAATGAGGCCTCCTCCCGGTGCTACTGTTCGAAGCCTCTCTCTGGTCTCATTGATCACGTCCTCCACGCTCCCGAAGGGCATGGTTTCCTGATTGTCGATGGTCCCCCAGAAGGTAAGCTGCTTGCCGAACTTCTCTTTCAGTTCGCCGGGGTCCATTGACTTCGGCTGTACCGGGTTGAGAATGTTGACACCCACGTCTATCAGGTCCTGCATGATGGGCCAGTTGTATCCGTCGGTGTGAAAGGCAAACTTAATATCGGGGTTGATGCCCCTCAAGTGCGAGAAGAGCCGGTCGTATCGGGGTTTGAAGAACTCCCTGAACAGGTCGGGTGATATGAGCAGGCGGTCCTGTGTACCGAAGTCGTCGCCTATCCAGATGACATCCACTCCCATCCGGGCGAGCACAGTCCCCGCATCCCACACCCAGGTGAGGAGCTTATCGAGATAGGCGTGAAGGAACTCCTTGTTCAGCACCATGTCCTCGAGTACCTTTTCCATACCACGCAGGTACCACGCAAGCTCGAAAAGCGTGCAGGCGAGCCCTCCCATGATACCGTACTCTTTACCGTGCTTGTCGATCATCTCTTTCGAAGCCTCATACCTGGACGGATCCTTGAAATCGGGGAGCGTCAGCTGATCGAGATCATCGGTAACAGCCATGGGGTGACCGATCATCTCTGTATAGCGGTTGCCCGTCTCCGTGTCCACCCAGCGCCAGCGTATTCCCCACTCATCCACGTACTCCTCCGTGTCCTGCGAGTAGTAGCTGGTGCATGGTCCAAGCCAGGTGATGAGAAAGTCGTGCCCCATTACATGTGGAAGATAGCCGCCGTCGGCCGCGTAGAGCGATAGCCTCTCAGTGTCCTCCCCGAGGTACTTGAGCATCTTCCGCTCTGCCTCCGGAGTATACCAGACATCTATGGGCACTCGATCGGGCTCCGCGTGGTTTATGGCTGTAAGAAACCGTTCCTTGTGGGTCATGGTTCATGCCCTCCCTATCATATGTCTCCGACAACTGGTCCTGTTCAGTATAACCTTATAAAAAATCTGTACAAAAAACCATAGTAAATAACAACCGCACAGTAGAATCCCAGGATGAATAACAGCGCGTCCATACTTCCCTGGGCCAATAGCACATGCTGCCTGAGAACACAACCGCCTGCCAGTGTGGAAACGAGACCGATGACGAGACCACCGATCAGGGTGACGTAGAGGAATCGACTGGTAAGCAGGAGACCTATCCCCCCTGTAGGGCCTTTCTGAAAGAGCGTGTTCAGATTTCCCACACTGAGACTGTAGGTACCGATTTTTTCAACACTCGTTCGAATCGCCGGTTCCCCATATTCGGGTGTACCACTTCGCAGTATGTTGAAGGCGTAGAGCAGGGATGTCAATATCCAGAGGGTGATGAGGAAAGAAAACATGCCTATGAGTAGCTCCCTGTCCCGGACCAGTATGTAGTCTCGCACTCCGGCAACGAAACACATCCTCGAACGCTGGGCCAGGAACCCCATCAGCATACTCATGCACACGAGAATCAAGGTACCGTAAACAGTCATGCTCACACACTCCTGCTCCATCTTCGTCTGATGAGGAGAGTGCCAAGCCAGATACCGAACACCATCCCTGCAAGGGCAGCCATACCGAAGAAGTCGCCGTATCCCGTCCTGATTACAATCCGCGTAGGGCATCCGAAGATCAGAATACCGAAGATCATGATCACCAAGCCATAGAGAAAATACCGCAAAGGGTGGGTGCTTTTCTGCCTCCTGTATTCACCGTATCCGTGGGCTGCAATCAATGCACCGAGCAGTACAGACGGCGAGGTCAGCATGAGTATCCTGCGGGCAACTATGGTAGTCTGAAAGTGTACCCCAAAAATCCCGTTCATGAATGTATTGACCAGATCGCGTGTGTGGCAGGTGAGACAGAAGGAGTAAGCTGCAGGAGGATAGAATCCGGCAAATGCCTCAGCCAGTACGATCATGCTCCCCGCAATGATACCGAAGACCCAGGGTTTAAGATACCCTTTTCTCATATATCTTGTTCCTCTATAGAGTGATGCTCACCTCTCAGGATAGTGGTGTATATCCTC
>CBFDDP010000235.1:0-2209 GCA_965603595.1 uncultured bacterium | reverse complement strand
GGGGCCTTCGGCCCTGAGTCGGCCCAGTATGCCATGGCGGTTCGTAACGAGGGGTTTCCCGCCCACGACCCGCGATGGAACGCCGGAATAGCACTCACCTACTACTTCGACCCGACACCTGCGCGACATACGCAGGGGTCGACCACCTTTCCGGTGGCTGGAGTGGACATGCCTGAATTCGACGCACATGAGGAGGGAGGACGTGCTCCCCATCACAGTGCGAATGTCACCTGGACCCATGTGCTCAACGCCGCGGGTCTGTGTCTGTTTGGCTACAATATACTGGATTATAAAACGTTGCCCGATTTCCTCAATGCTGCAGACGGAAAAGAGTGGGATATAGGTGAGCTGGAGCGCATGGGTTCAAGGATTACACTGGCGCGTCAGGTATTTAACATTCTTGCAGGCTGGACGCTTGATCGATACACTTTTCCGGATCGGGTACTCGGCAAGCCGCCCCTTGCAACCGGTGATCTTCAAGATGTCTCAGTAAACCTCGACATCTTGATCAGGGAATATCTCGATGAGATGGGGTGGGATGCAACAACCGGACGTCCTCCCAAAGAAGCCCTCGATGACCTCGGTCTGTCAGGATTCTTCTCCGAAGCCTGACGCAGGATAGCTGTTATTGCTGTCGGGGAGGGATCTGGAAGGGAGGGGTCCAGGTTGGTATTGGAACCTCGATGAGTGCGGGCTTTTCCTGTTCAATCGCTTCCGAGAGCGCATTTCCAATCTGGTCGGGTTCTACTGTTTTGCCGTATGCACCGAACAGCCGGGCAATTTCTGCAAAGCTTGGACTGTTGAGATCAGTGCCGACCATGCGGCCATGGTAACGGGTGCGCTGATCGTCCTTTGATGCACCGAAGGCGTTGTCCACGAACACAACCACCACCACGTTGATGTTGTACTTCACTGCAGTGGCAAGCTCGGGTAGGGCGTACATACATCCTCCATCCCCCGTGAGCGAAACCACCGGGCGCTCCGGTGCTCCCACCTTTGCGCCAAGGGCAGTTGGGAAGCTGAAGCCGAGCGTGGCAAAGTAAGATGGGGTGATGTAGCTGCGCGGTCTGCGCACTTGATAGGAAAAGTAGCTCCAGTATGCAATATTGTTTACACCACTGACAATGACCGCATCCTCACTTAGGGACTCCTGCATGTCACGGATGATCCTGCACTGAGGGGATGCGTATTTCTCCAGCCACCGTTCCTGTTTGTTTTTTATTTCATCTATCTCTTTCCTGGGCCACCGGACCGATTGTTCCCCTTTGCGAATCTCCTTGAGGAGTGCCTGCAGACCGAGTCGTGCATCGGACACGATACCGATCTCAGCAGGGTAGCGATTGCCAATGACGGCTGGATCCACATCCAGCTGTATGAACTTCTGCGGCTTTCGTGGCGCGTTGAGTCCCTTCATCTGTTCGTACATGCGTGTGCCCACTGCCAGGATGACATCGGACTCTGGTACGGCCCAGCTCGAGGCACCGTGTCCATAATAGCAGGAACCCAGGGATAGGGGATGGTCTTCGGGTATCGAGCCCTTGCCTTCGGGAGTTGTGGCAACCGGTGCACCAAGCGCTTCAGCCAACGCCACAAGGTCCTCTGATGCATCTGCCAACTGTACACCACCACCAGCCCAGATAAAGGGTCTTGTAGCCCCTTTCAGGAGCTGGGCAGCCTGCCTCACCTCCTGGGGATCAGGTTTCTTGCGCTTCACTGGTGCCCTGTCAGCGAGGTGTATCACACCAGTCATGTCCAAAACATCGGGCGGTATTTCCACCTCTGTGGGCCGGGGCCGGTCGCTTCGCATCTGCCGCATGGCCTCGTTAATAGCATTGGGAATCTCTCCAATATCCATGACCCTCTGACACCACTTTGTCACAGGCCGGACGATGTCCAGCTGATCGTTTATCTCGTGCAGGGCACCATAATCTCTCCCGATCTCGGACCTTTCGACCTGACCCGTGAGCAGGAGCAGGGGGGATGAAGAAGCATAGGCAGTTCCCAGTGCAGCACTGGCGTTCTGAACACCCGGTCCCGGGGCAACGAGGGCAACGCCCGGCATTCCCGTGACACGGGCGTACCCATCGGCCATATAGGCCGCTGTCTGCTCGTGCCGTACGGTCAGGATCCGTATGTCGGGATTGTCGTAGAAGGCATCGTAGATGTGCATGATCTGCACGCCGGGCAGACCGAATACCACCTCGACCCC
>CBFDDP010000234.1:0-2456 GCA_965603595.1 uncultured bacterium | reverse complement strand
CTTGGGCTCTGTATCTGTTTTCCGGACGATGTTGAGTTTTACTCCAAGACCAGGGCATGGAATCAATATGACCCCTCTATCACTGCGGTCGTGGAGCGGGACGGAGAGGTGGTTGCCCACGCCGCTGCAATTGATACGGAAATACGGGTGGGTACCAGGGCGGTTCGTGTCGCCGGTATCATGAATGTATTCGTGCTCCCCGGGCACAGGCAGCAAGGGCTCGCTACTGAAGTTATACAGGCAGCTCTTGAGGAGGCTGAGCGTCAGGGATTTGATATGGGTCTTCTCTTCTGCAAATTCTGGCTCGAGTCTGTTTATCGAAATGGAGACTGGGAAAAGATAACCGGTCGGCGCATAACCCGTGTCGTGGGGGGAAGAGAACTCCCCCTGCGCGAGAATATCATTTCGATGTACTATCCTCTCAAATTGCAGACTCTTCCTCCCGGGGACATCCACCTCCAGGGGAACGAGTGGTAAATATAAACCTCAATATCAATGAAACATCGCTTAAACCAGCTCCAGCAATTGCGGCGATATATTGATTTTTTAGCCGTGCTCCTGAGATGTCTGTGCCCGGTGCCTCTGCATAGCAGGAAATGTCAGGGGATTCTCAAAAGAGGAGAGGAGTTGGGTCAAAGCCATGTTTTTCACACGTATCTGTGACGAAAACATCTACCTCTCGCTGCCTGACATCGGGAATGCCCTGTGCGAAGCAGGTGCTCTCCAAAATTTCCCGCACTCGATCACCGGCACGCTTGATGATATCTTTCGCACCGTCATCCTGCCACCGTTCCCAGCTTCGCCGGTCGAATAGCTTCGTTGCGAGGAGCTCATCCCGGAAAAAATGCAGTGTGTGTTCGCTTTCGATGTAGTTGCCCCCGTAGGGGAGGGAGAGTATCTCCTCCTCGGCCAGGGTCGATCGATCGACAGGTGCGCCCCGCATAATGCGCCGTACCCATCGTATCATCTCATCCTCGACCACGAGCTGTTCACAGGATGCGGTGAGGGCGAAATCCAGCAGCGCCCCTGCCATGGTAACACAGTCGGCTCCGGCGAGGGTACTGAGTAGATAGGTGAGCATCTTTTCCACCCCTGCCTGCTGGTCGGGGAGCTTGCTGTCAGAGGAGCCCTGCATCATATTTGTCGGGAGTCCGAAAGACCGGCCAATTTCGCTTGCCGCCGCTGCAAAAAGGGCCGACTCGGGAGCACCGAGAGCGTGGGCACCGGTTGACATATCCATGATACCGCCATAGGATGCTGCGTAGAGCACCGGGCATCCCGGTCGCAGGAGCTGTGAGAGTACTACGATGGCCATCACCTCAGCTGTCGCCTGCACGAGCGCACCGGCAAGTGTGACGGGGTACATTGAGCCCAGGAAAGGCATGGGAAGCACGTCAATGGGAATTTCGGCTTCCGCCATGATCAGCACACCGATGACACTCTTCCCCCACTGCAGGGCGCTGTCGGGACAGATGGTTACTGCCCACCGCCTGCATCCTCTGAGTTGATCCATACCTCCCGCGGCCAGGCGGAGTATCTCGAGGCCTTGGCGCGCAGTCTCGAAACTTGTTCCGTACCAGCAGCAGGCTGGTTTTGTCATGCGTACCGCCACGTTCCTGTTCCAGAGCAGATGCATGACTTCGGCAGGGATATCCTGGGGCTGTACCACGGGATTTCCAATCTCGTAGGACTCGAGCGCCTCCGAGAGGAGTGTGAAATGCCTGAAATCCTCGATCCCCGCAGGCCGTCGGTGCCTTTCGTGCGGTCCTTCAATCACCCACAGCGGTATGGAACCAATGCCGAATTTCGTGTCTCCACTGCCGATCGGAACATCCCGGTCAGCAGCTGCGCCATGACGGGTAAAACTCCTTGGGGCCCTATGGAGGGCATGCTCGAGCTCCTCCTCTGATATGTGTACGATGTTCGAATCGGTAATAGTAAATCCCGCTTTTCGAAAAACCGAGAGTACTTCAGGTACAGTGAACCGCAGGCCCTTTTGGTCGAGGATTTTCAGTGCCGATTCCCGAATCCTCTCAATCTCACTGCTGCTGAGCAGGCTGAATGCTGGTTTCATTTCAGAGGCTCTTCATCTTCCTGAACGCTTTATCGACGGCTGATAGCGCATCTTCAATGTCCTTAGCAGTATGGGCTGCAGAGAGGTACCACAGCCCTTGCTGTTGATTATACGTGGTGCCCCGCTGTCGTCAACGGGATTTCACGCTTGACACTCCATGTACGACCCCATAGTATGACAGGTACTGCATTGCATCGGAAGCCTTCAATGGAGTCGGGAAGCCCATGAGCAAAACCCTGACATTTGGTCTTATCGGCTGCGGCGCATACGGAAAGGTCCATGCAAGGGTGTATCAAAACCATCCGCAGGTGCATCTCAAGGCCCTCTGGTCGCCTACACAGAGCCGGCGCGAAGCATCAGCGCAGCAGTTCAAGTGCTGGGC
>CBFDDP010000233.1:0-2510 GCA_965603595.1 uncultured bacterium | reverse complement strand
GGTTCCATCTCATCAGGTCGCCGAACGACTGATAGGAAACGACAACTCCCGTCTTGATTCTTGTTTTTACTGTTTCGCTGTAGAAGTCGTGTATGAGAGAAAAAATGATCTTTGAAACGTCTTCGAAGAGGTTCCTGTTATATTTGAAATACACTCGAAGCAGTTTTGGGAGGGTGAATACAAACTGGCGATGAGGGAGTTTCAGGAGCACGTTCTCTGAGAGGTGCTCCGAGAACAGCAGGAGTCTTTTCTGGTTACAGGTTGGGCAGAGGTACCAGCTCTTGCATGAGAAGGGACGGAAACATTCATGGCCGCAGTGAGTATTGGTACACTTAATCCGGGCAATACCTTTTGAGTAGTCTCCACATTCAATGAAACGCTTGACTGCTTCCTTGATGTGGATAATCCTGTATTTGCCGTACTTCTCTGAGTATTGGGTGTCGTAGTTTTTTTCAAAGGATTTGAAATGGTTCTGAAGGATCTCTTGAATGACATTCTTTTCCCTTGGTTTATAACCAGGCAAACGGCCCTCCAAAAGCCTTTTGCCTTATATAAACCAGGAGATTATGGGATTTGATTTATGATTGGTGGGAAAATGTCCAAAAAAGGAGAAATGTCTAAGTCGTGAAGAAGGAAAGAGCCACCCCTGAAACCCACCTTTCGGCAGGGATGCCGGAAGGTGGAGATGTGGTGAGGCATCCGCTATAAAATCATGTGCATTTTGAAATCTGGTTTTTCGCACTGGCATAAGAGCTTAATCGATGTTGAAGGCTATGTAACGCAATCGGCCAGTCTACAATACTTCGTACAGATTTTTCTTCCTGCAGACATGAATTGTATTGAGCAAGGAAATTATAATAGTTCGTGTCTTTGACATATGGAGCCGGGCTGGGCTCGAACTAACTATTCCTCGAGGAAGCATGGAATCTCTATTTTGTGAGAGTAGCAGTATGTCCGTAGCTGGTCTAGGAGGGGGAGGGCGATAGGATAGGCAGCAGATTCGCTTGCTGCCTATCCTATCGCCCTCCCAGAACAGGACTCGCCCGGCATCTTATAGACTCCATAACGCTGCTCGAACCAGTAGTGATTGTCTACGTTTCCTGTAATAGTGCAACCTTTGCCCGTGATGTGAGGGAATTTGTACAAAGGGGATACAGGCCCGAAGGCATATCGTTGATCGACATGTTCCCGCGTACCAGGCATATTGAGACGGTAACACGGTTTGTCAAATACTCTTGACCGAAGTCCTTTTTATTTCTAAATTCACAGCTGATCAACCTTTCTGTTCGCTTGGGTTTATACACCTGAAGTGGACCGACAGACCGGAGGGAGGTTTCTTTTGAGAAAGTACGAGTATCTTTACATCTTTGAACCTCAGGAAGATGTAGCGAAGAAATCCATCGAGTGGGTAAAGCAGCACTACAAAAATATGGGCCTGACCCTTGTCAAGGAAGATGAGATGGGGAAGCGCCGGCTTGCCTATGAGATTAACAAAAATACCGATGGTTTCTACTACGTTACCCAGATCGAAATCGATGACCTTTCCAAGCTCGAAGACTACGAGAAGGAACTGAAGTTGAACCAGGACGTGATTCGGTTCATGAGAGTGAAGCTCTGAGGGAAGGTCATTCCTTCCGGAATTTCTGCGTTGTGACACCGAAATGGACGGTCAAAACATGCTGTTTGGGCTGTAAGGGAACAAAGAGCTTGAGTTTCGTGTTAATTGAAGTTACAATGAAAATTGTAAAAACAAAAACAGTATAACAAATAGGAGTGTGGCATGAGCTGGGATATTAATCATGTCGTACTTGTCGGCAGGCTCACGAAGGATCCTGAACTGACCTACACGCAGTCAGGGGCTGCCATTTGCAAGTTCTCAATTGCAGTGAACAGGTCATCGGGTTCATCGCGAGGGTCCACGGGCGATGGTGAAGGGAGTGCAAACTTTTTCAACATCGTCGCATGGAACAAGACTGCTGAGATCTGCAATCAGTATCTGTCCAAGGGAAGGCAGGTGGCAATTGATGGTCGACTGCAGCAGAGAAGATGGGAAGGGTCGGACGGTGTTAAGAGAAATACCGTTGAGATCGTGGCCAACAACGTTCAGTTTTTTGGGCCTGCACGGGGTCAATCGGGACAGTTTGAAAGTCAGGCTGGTGAGCCTTTTGGCGATAATGCACGTGCTGGCAGTGGTTCGAGTGAGGCTGAGGCACCGCTCACCGTCAATGAGGGTGGCGAGGAGAGGGACCCCTTCCTCTCCGAGCTCGATGATGATGAAATACCCTTTTGATCTATTGCACATATAGATATCTGCATTGATGCATGGAGGAGAGTTTTTCATGGCTGAAGAAGAAAAAAACGAGGAGACTGAAGCTCCTGAAGAAGCGTCAACTGAAACGGACACTGAATCTGTATCTGAAACAAAGGCCGAAAAGATTGCGGCAGAAGAGATAGATGCTGCCGAAGAGAAGAATGAGGATGCGGTTGAGGTGGAGGATGAAGCTGCAACC
>CBFDDP010000232.1:0-2583 GCA_965603595.1 uncultured bacterium | reverse complement strand
GTGCTGATGTTCTGCTCCCACCAGCCGCAGATTTCCTGTAGATACTCGCTGTAGCTGTCAAGCCAGGATATGGACGGATAATGACGTGCGTTGGCAAGCCCGCGGTCCAGTGCCCAGAAGCAGCGCACAAAACGCTTCGTATGCTGGGTAACCGGTTCGGAAAAGTCACCCCCCGGGGGTGAAACTGCCCCTATAATGCTCACCGAGCCTCTCTCCCCCGCCATGGTCTCGACGTATCCGGCCCGTTCATAGAACTCGGCGATTCGAGTCGGAAGATAGGCGGGAAACCCCTCCTCCGCAGGCATCTCCCCCATTCTTCCGGAAAGCTCCCTGAGGGCCTCGGCCCAGCGGGAGGTGGAATCCGCCATGATCGCCACATGAAAACCCTGATCACGGAAGTACTCAGCAATGGTAACACCGGTGTATATGCTCGCCTCACGTGCCGAAACAGGCATGTTCGAGGTGTTTGCGATGAGCACGGTACGCTCCATGAGTGATTTACCGGTACGGGGATCAACGAGCTCGGGGAATTCGGTGAGCACACCGGTCATTTCATTGCCCCGCTCGCCGCAGCCGATGTACACAATGATGTCCGCATCACACCATTTTGCAACTGCCTGCTGCGTCATGGTCTTGCCGGTTCCGAAGCCCCCTGGAATTGCCACCGTGCCTCCCCGGGCAACGGGAAAGAGCGTGTCGATAACCCGCTGCCCCGTTACTAGAGGGAACTCGAAGGGAAGACGACGAATCACGGGCCTGGGCCGCCGTATGGGCCAGCGATGCATGAGATACAGAGGGGTGACGCCCCTGGTGGTTTCAACATGGGCAACGGGTTCGTCGATCCTGTACTCCCCGGCAGATGCAACTGACTGAAGCACTCCTTCCATATCCGGCGGCACGAGGATTTTCTGCTCGATCCGCTCGGTTTCACGCACCGTGCCGATGACGATGCCGCCGGAAACCTGATCTCCCGCTCGCAGGATCGGTGTGAACGGCCAGCCCGTTTCACGGTTGAGCGAAGCGGCCTGTATGCCGCGGTGTATGTACTGCCCGGACATCCTTCTGATCTCCACCAGGGGCCGCTGTATGCCGTCGTAAATGGTGCCGATGAGGCCGGGACCGAGCTCAACGGATAGGGGCATACTTGACCCATAGATCGGATCAAGTGGTGCAATACCGGTCGTGTCTTCATAGACCTGTATCACAGCGCGGTCACCCTCGAGCTTGATGATTTCACCGACGAGGTATTCATCTCCAACCATGACGAGCTCGAGCATCATGCCGTCGCGGACACCAAAGGCCTCGATCACCGGCCCGTTCACCCGATCAACCTGTCCTATAACCTGTTTTATACTCTGACCCAATCAATCACCCCTTCATCCGCTTCCCCTACAGCGCGGGTACTCCTGTATGAGGTTCAGCTGGCAAACAGCCTCTCATGTATGTACTGCCTGATCTCCACCGCTTTCCGCATGAGCCGCGTATCTATCCGATTGTCGTAGGCAGTTCTGTTATCCTCAGAGGTGAGCACAACACCCTGTTTTCTCAGTGGAGGTTCTCCTGAGAGCGTCAGCCGAACATTCTTGCCGGTGATTTTTTTCACCTTTCTTTCTGCCTCTCCGAGCAGGGCTTTGGTAATCATTTTGCGTTCATGCTCAGTAGCATTTACACGCGCTGCCGAGACATCAAGCCCCACGGCAGCTTCGACAATGTAACCCAGCAATACCTCCCGGTGGCCGTCGGTATCTGTAAGCATCTCGAGTCTGGAAACTGCCCTGCGCAGAACCTCTCTGTGCATATCCTCCTGAATATTCATGGCTCTACGTTTTGCCTCAACAGCGACACCCGAAAGGGCCTGTTGCCGTATCTTCTCCGCCTGCGCTTCTGCTCTTTCCGCCGCCTCGTTCAGTATGGATTCGACCTGTCGCTCCGCATACAAAATTTTTCTTTCCGCCTCTTTCTGGGCCCCGGCAATCACCTTATCCGCCTCCTGCTGAGCTTCCTGTTCTATACCGGACACAAGGGCTTCCATACTGTTACCAGTATCCTCGTTTACACGCATATTCCCGGATAATTTCTCCTCCGGTGCACCGCTATGTTTATCCATTCGGGCCATATCATCCTCTACAACTTAATGCCAATGGCAGTATTAACCATTTTGCGGATTCCAGGCCGCCCCTCCTTCGGGCCTTCGCGATCTGGAATCTCCAGGATGAGGGGGAACCTCTCGGAAAAGAGATAGCGTTCGACGTCCGGTCTGATGTGGTCTGCGATTTTTTCAGTGATGATGAGAATACCTATATCCCGTTCAGCGATTGCCTGCCGGAAAGCCTCCTCAGCCGATGCCCTGTCACGTACGACAGTCCCCCTGACACCCACCATGCCGAAGCCGAGCACCGTATCTTCGTCACCGATAACGTAGTACCTCATCTGCCAGCTACACCTTACCGAGTATCATGAGCGCTGTGATGAACCCGAAGATAACAAGCCCTTCAGCGAGTGCAACAAATATGAGCGCCTGGCCTGCTACCTCAGGCTTCTCCGCAACGGCGCCCATTGCTGCAGCCCCCACATTGCCGATTG
>CBFDDP010000231.1:0-2689 GCA_965603595.1 uncultured bacterium | reverse complement strand
CCCTCCTTTTCCTTTCCATTGCCCTGATAACCCAGCGCTGCGAGGGGCTTCTGTATAGCATCGGGATTGAGCTCGCCGGTCATTGGAAAGTGTTTCTTTCCCTCGACCTCGATGCCCATTGCCTTGACCCGAAGCTCGATGAATGGATCGAGCTCCTCGACGATGAACACCTTCTTAACCCTGCTGCAGAAATCCCTGATTACCTCTTCGGGCAGAGGGTACACCATGCCGAGCTTCAGTATGGACGCATCCGGGCACACCTCCTTCACATATTCATAGCTGATGCCCGAGGTAATAATGCCGAGCTTCCTGTCCCCCATCTCAATCCTGTTGATGTCGAAACTGTTCACGTCCTCCTCGAGCCGCCGCATCCTCTCTTCGACAACTACGTGCCGCATGCGGGCATAGGAAGGGATCATGACATACTTTTTGATATTCCTCTCGAAGACAGCGGGATCATCGTGCTTTCGTTTTATACCCTGTGCCGGTATTACAACGCTCATTGAGTGCGAGATCCGCGTGGTTGAGCGCAGGATGACGGGCGTATCATATCGTTCACTGATTTCAAAGGCGAATGCGGTAAAATCCTTTGCCTCTTGAGAATCAGATGGTTCGACCATCGGCACCTTGGCGGCAGAGGCATAGTTTCGGTTGTCCTGTTCGTTCTGCGAGGAGTGCATGTTTGGGTCATCGGCGCATGCGATGACAAGTCCCGCCTTGACCCCAATGTATGATGCGGTGAACAGTGGGTCAGCGGCAACATTCAGCCCCACATGCTTCATGGTCACAAGGCTTCGGGCTCCCGAGATGGCGGCACCAATTGCCACTTCAAGGGCGACCTTCTCGTTGACTGACCACTCCGTATATACACCTGGATAGGTAGTGAGATTTTCGAGAATTTCTGTAGAGGGTGTACCCGGATAACCAGTTCCCACCCGAACACCGGCCTCAAATGCACCGAGTGCAATCGCTTCATTACCTGAGAGCAGCAGCTTGTCCATCAAAGGTCTCCTTCAATTCACGTGCAGCAGGCCACAACCTGCGGTGGGCATGGACGGGTCTGTGGTATCAATCTGTGAAATGATGATCACCCAAATATATACTTAGAGCACCCTTTCGATCAACATAGTTACACAGGCTGACAGGAAAAATTCCGGGTGTCCGCAGTCGAGCATTCCGTGCCATCAAAAAAGGGCCAGTTCGGGATGTATCTCGCGGGGAAATGGTACATGCTCCAGTTACGGCATGCCTCTTCATCAGAGGAGGGTGGCCCGGTATCGCGGGTCGAGCTGAGTCTCTTTCAAGCGGGCTGTTTCAGAAATAATTCAGGAGGCGTCTGGGAGCAGTCCATACTTGAGTTTCAGCTCGAGTACGCGCCGCACACCTTCGTCAATCTCTTCCTCGGTGATCTCCCCCTTGCGGTAGAGGCGATATACAGTTTTCTTCAGGTCCGAGAGGTCGTACTTGCTGTGCACGAGAATAAGATCGATTCCAGCCTTGAAGGAGAGTCTCAGAGTTTCCGTGATGTCGTAGTTGTTCGAAAGTGCTCCCATGGCAATGCCGTCTGAGATGATGACGCCCTGAAAACCGTACTGTTCCCTCAGAATTCCGTGTAGGATCTGCGACGAGAGCGTTGCAGGATATTCTGAATCGAGCTGACTGTAGAGTACGTGTGAGGTCATGACCGCTTCGGCACCGTTCTCAATGGCCATTTTGAAGGGTTTCATGTCCCATTCGTGCAGCTCGCTTGCATCGAGATCGACCACGGGAAGGTCGATGTGAGAATCCACGTCTGTGTACCCGTGACCGGGGAAGTGTTTTACCACCGCAATGACGCCTGCCCGCCCAGCGCCCCGTAGGTAGGAAATGCCGTAGCGACCGATTGCCTCCGGGTCACCGCCCATGGACCGGTCCCCAATAATTGTTTTGTCAGGAAGACCGTACACGTCGAGTACGGGCGCAAAGTTCATGTTGCAGCCCAGGTCCAGTATTTCCCGACAGATGATATAGGCTGCCGATTCAATAAACAGCGGGTCTTCATACTGTGCCCAATAGTAGGGTGGGGGAAAATGGGACAGCTCGATGAAGTCAAAGGCGTTAACCCGTCCTCCCTCCTGATCCACACAGATGAAGAGCTGCACAGCCGGGTCGTTCTTATGTGCGGTTTGCTGTATTGATGCGGTCAGCTTTTTCACCTGGGCTGAGTCTTCCACATTCCAGGGGTACAGTATGACACCTGCAATGTACCCGTCCCGTATTAGCTTGGCTGTTTGTTTCGTGAGCTTTGTCCCCTTGATGTGGGCGATGAAACGCTGCCCGATCTTCTGCTCGATCGTGAGAGTCCTCATGTAATATTCGGAAACCCACTCAGTCGCTTCGGATTCCATCTCCACTTCCTGAAGTTCCACCTCGACGTCCTCGGTCTCATCTGCGGGAGCCTCTTCAACCACCGGCTTTTCAAGATCGTCCCTGCGTAAGGGCTCCTCAGCAGGTTCATCATCCGGGAACTTCATGGCAATCTCTTCGCTGTACGGCTGCTTGTGTGTTTCAGAACCGGTTTTCGACAGCCGTGGGACGACCGTGTCGCGGGTCGTTCTGCAGGCAGGGAGGAAGAGAAGGATAAGTATGAGGACCTTGATCCACCGCATGATATGCCCCTTCAACGTATCTCTCTTATAGAATCGGAAGG
>CBFDDP010000230.1:0-2764 GCA_965603595.1 uncultured bacterium | reverse complement strand
TACATATCCATGCCCCCGTCGGCCATCCAGTTGTCGAATACCTTTCTGTCCATCCTTTTCGTGAGGTACTGTACCTTTTTCCAGTTGTTGAGGGTATGATCATCATCGAGGAACCCCCGTCCCGGCTTAACTCTGCGTATGGCATCGAGTGCAAGGGATTCGTCATCAACGGGTATGCCGTTCATGATGTACCGTGCGATCGATACCGCCTCATCGATCAGTACAACCATCTCCATCGAGGAGGTCAGACCCGATTCAATATAGCCGTTGTCGTGCACCAACTGGCTTCGGCTCAGCAGGGCGTTATACACCGAGAGCATCGCCTCCATTCCCGCCTGAGCATCGATGAGCTTCGAATCCGTTGCTCCCGAGGTGCCCCATGCCGGAAGGTTGTAGAAGCGCGCCATCTCAACGTTTGCGGCGGAGCCAAGAATCCACTCGGGTGCTCCATAGCTGACAACAGCAGACATCATGTCAAGTGCAGCGATATTCGATCCGAAGATGAAGGGAGCCCCGAGACTCTTTAATTGGGTGAGAATAAGCCCCGTTAGGCATTCTGCGTTTCCAAGGACCAGGGCGCCGGCGACCGTTATCGGTCCTCCCGCACCCGCATTGGGTGACGGCGGGAATGCTGCCGGGATGCCGTGTCCTGCACAGAACAGGAGCTTCTGGACTGATTCGAAATTGAGCAACCTCGGTGAGATTGGTTCCGTGTAAAGAATGAGAAAGGGTTTCTGACGCAGCATCTCGGCGCTGCCCGCGATCGAGCTTGCAATTCTGTGGATTGCCTCTACATCGCCCAGATTGTTCGCGGTGAACACGATGGGCTTTGTTGTTCCCCGGATCATCTGGACAAACTCGTGAATGTAGGATACCTGTGGCTCCACATCCCCTGGATTTCCCATGGACATCACAAAATCCAGATTTGGGAGCGCGTCGGTCAGGCGGGCTATCCTTCCGATGTCCTCGACAACGGTTTTTCTTCTGCTTTTATCGGTCACATCTATCGTATAGATCGTGTCTGATCCCGTTCCAAAATAGGTTTTCCCCCGCTCAAGGCTCATCGCCTGTTGTCCGAGCCTGTCATACATCTGAATTCTAGAGGGTGCTGTCGCAAGCGCCATTCGGAGGATTTGTTCAGGGATACGCACCACCTCTCCCTCCACCACAGCCCCCGCCTCTTTTAAAAGCTTGAGTGCCTCCTCGTCCTTGATCACCATCCCGATATTGCTCAACACCTCAACGGTTGCACTATGTATTGCAAAGATCTGCTCATCCGACAGGATCCTCATGGAGGGGTGTACTGGTTCGATTCGTATCTGTTTCATGGCACCATCCCTTCTCAATGTTATGTGGTGTTCATCCCGAACCTCTCTCAGTCAGAGCTACGATGGGTTTAAACCGTTCCCGTATGAGTAAATCGATGCGTGCATCGATGGGCTTTGGCCTGTGATTCGTGAGAATATCGATCGCTCTTCTGCAAGCCCGCTGCCGAGCGTCTTCGCCACCAGCCTCCACCCACAACTCTCTCCCCTCCCTGCTCATAATTGAAGAGGGGTAGAAGAACTCCTTCCTCATACACTTCAGTGTATGATCATCGGTAAGGTAATTCCCTCCCGGGCCAACCCTTTCGATGGCGTCAATTGCAAGTGTCTCATCAGTAACCCTCAGGCCTCTCAATACACGAAGTGCCATACCGATAATCTCGTTATCAATAACAAATTGCTCCGGAGCAACCGTGCTCATGTTTTCAAGCAGGCCTGCTGCATGATGAATGTAATTTGCGCCCGCGAGTGCATCGAGCACAAGGCTCATAGCCTTTTCCGCACCAGCTTGTATATCTGGAAGCTTGCTATCGGTCATCCCGGAGGAATTGTACACAGGAAGCCCATAGGAGTGAAAAATCTGTGCTATTGCTGCATTGGTCAGTCCTATTTCCGCAGCTCCTCCGAGATATACGCCCGTCCTCATATCCGCAATTCCCTGAACGGGACCCGGAATAACCGGTGTTCCCGGAGATACAAGCTGTGCAAGCGAAAGGCCCGCAAGCAGTTCGGCGGTCGTTTGTGCCAGCATACCTGCAATCGTTACCGGAGCAGTAATCCCTGCTATCGGTGCACAGGAAAGAACGACCGGCATGCCTTTGCGACATATCTCTATCAAAAGCTTCGTAACCTCTGTATTGAACTTGAGGGGACTTATCATCCAGCTCGTGATGAAGGAGATGACGGGCCGTTTTCTCAGCGCCTCATCGCCGCCGGCAATGAGCTCGCCCATGGCAATGACATTCCGGATTCCCTCAATGGAGTACACACCTGCCTGGACATGCTTCGTGGTGTTCATCAGAGCATTGTAGAAGGTGCTGACATCCACCTCATCCCTTCCGAGCTCAGTCGGGTACACGGGTACCAGATAGAAGTCGATGTTATCCAAGCCGTCGACCAGCCGTGCAAGCTGTGCCACATCGCGCAGATGGGCTCGCCGCACTTCGCCTGTTTCAATGTCGATGACAGAAAGTGCAGCACCTCCTGTTCCGATATAAACCCGCTCGACCTCAAGTAATACGTCGTGTTTCTCTTCTCGTCCGGCGAGCAGGATTTTCTTCCGGGCCTTGTTAACCACGTCTTCTATGAAAGAGGAAGTGAGCCTGACACGGCTATCATTAACGCTTGCCCCCGCCTGTTTGAAGAGTCCCAAGGCCTTACGTTCCTCAACTTCAAATCCTATCTTCTCGAGTATCATGAGGGAGACGTCCCGTATCCTG
>CBFDDP010000229.1:0-2789 GCA_965603595.1 uncultured bacterium | reverse complement strand
AAGGGTACTCGAGGTCGACCAGGCGCCTATAGGGAAGACGCCCAGGTCCTGCCCGGCCACCTATGTAGGCTTCTGGAATGGTGTGCGCCGACTCTTTGCCCAGCTTCCCGAGGCAAGAATGAGGGGTTATGATGCGTCCCGTTTCTCCTTCAATGTGGCAGGCGGGCGCTGCGAGGAATGCAAGGGCCAGGGGTTGAAGAGGATTGAAATGAGCTTCCTCCCCGACGTATCGGTGCACTGCGAGGAGTGCAGTGGAAAACGGTTCAACCCGGAAACGCTGTCCATACGTTTTAAGGACAGTAGTATCGCCGACGTACTGGAGATGAGCGTGGAAGAGGCTGTGGAGTTCTTTAAATCCCAGCCGTCCATTTATCACCCACTCAGCCTGATGCAGGAGATAGGGCTCGGGTACCTGCATCTGGGTCAGCAGAGCCCAACGCTGAGCGGCGGGGAGGCCCAGCGTGTTAAGCTTGTTACCGAGCTTTCGAAAACAAAGCCGGGAAATGCTGCCGGAAGAGGCTCGGCCGAAGGGCCGCGACGATCAGGCCACACCCTCTATGTTCTCGATGAGCCGACCATCGGCCTGCATATGGCCGATGTGGAGAAGCTCATACGCATGCTGCACCGGCTCGTGGATGCTGGAAACACGGTGGTCATTATCGAGCACAACCTGGACATCATTGCCGAGGCTGACTGGATCATTGATCTTGGTCCGGAGGGGGGCGAGGGTGGCGGAGATATCGTTGCTGCAGGGCCTCCCGATCTCATTGTGGGAAAAGGAAACGGGTCCTACACGGCACGGTTTCTCGCGGATTTTCTGAAGAAGCGGCGCCAGTAAGGCTGGCGACTTCCCGGAACTGTATAAAAAGCACTATAAGATTATCTGTGCACCAGTGAGATGAGATTGGGATCTTCAGCCGGGGAGAGGTCGACTCTCACGATCTTTGCAGGGCTCTCCCAGCAGGAGATGTAGATGCTGCCCCCACGGGGGTCGAATACGACCTCATTGGCATGATTGAATCCTTCCGGCAGTGTGAGCGTATCATATGACGCCGATTCCGGATTATAGCGAAGGAGCCTGCCTGGTTTTCCGCTGAAGGCTCCCCAGAGAATCTTCCCCTGGCCAAATATTCCGTTACAGCCTGTTTCACTTTCTCCCATGACACGGTAGGTCAGATCATGCGCTATGCTGATGAGGGAGGGCCCCCCTTCCTCGCTTCCGGTGTACAGCTGTCCTTCCCGATACGCCATGTCATCGCTTATTGACATGTTCCGGAGGAAGACTGCTGCGTATTCCGTGGGGCATCGGGGATTTATCCTTAGTACGATACTCTCGTTGCCCATCGCATCGGATTTCCTGTACAGGGGAGAGGATGCCCAGAGATATCCGCCTCCGTCTGTCAGTGCATGGATCTGAAGGCGTCCCAGGGCCGTTGCATAGTCAAAGACTTCGTAGCTGAAATCGGTGAGGTCAATTCGGGCGATTTTCCCATTTCCCCCACCGGCCCATAGTGCACCGAAGGCATGCTCGAGGGCTCCGCCCCGGGTCAACTCATCCTGCCCGAACTCAACAACCGTATCCAGACGAAGCGTTTCAGGATCGAGACGCACGATCTTGGTGGGAGGCCCGTAAAGTATGATCCAGATAGAGCCAGCTGCAGTGATCAGGTCCTCCCCCTCGACAGCATCTTCGTCGAGAAGAATCCTCTCGTAGCAGAGGGTCTTCGGATCGATACGCAGTACCCGACAGGGTTTTGTTCGAGTTGAAGCCCAAAGATACCCCTCGAAATAAACAAGACCGTGTATGTACGCGTCACCCTCCTCTAATACGGTACTCTGTATCAATGAGGCCGAAATGATATCGGCGAACAGCCCGGTACCCGTGAAAGAGAGGCAGATGAACAACAAGGCGGCAATAGAAGCCTGAGTCTTTCGGCCCCTGTGATATCGTGGCCATCCTGAATGTTCTGCCCGTGAAGGAGTGAGGTTTGTTCTCATGGTTCTACTACCTTTCGGTGTGTTGCATGCCGGTGGTAAACATTGCATATTTCATCATTGTACAGTATTGCATAAGCTGCTAAAATGCAAAGGCAATTTTATCCTATAGAGTGCATGAAATCATCTCTATTGAGCCCTACGTTCATTGGGTTCATGGATCAAACCGAAGAGCGGAGTGCCATGATGGATACTCTACTTGTCGACACGCATGCGCATTTGGCCGATGATGCCTTTGATTCCGATCGTGATGAGGTCCTTCAAAGAGCGCGCTCAGCAGGTGTGGCCGCTGTGATAAGCGTGAGTGAATCGATCGAGGACGCTGAGAAAAACCTCGAGCTCTCGAAGATAAAAAGCATGATGCTGCCCGCGGCCGGCCTCTATCCCTCGGTCCTCGATTCTCGCAGGGCAGATGAAATGCTATCTTTCATACAACGGGAAAGGGAAGACTTGCGGGCAATCGGTGAGGTCGGGCTCGACTACTGGATTGTGAAGGAGGAGAAGGAGCGGGAAATACAGCGGGAGATCTTTCAGAACTTCATCAACCTCTCTATCGAGCTTGACCTTCCACTCAACGTGCACTCCCGGTCAGCCGGCCGCCATGTCATCGATATGCTCCTCCGCCACAATGCGAAGAAGGTGCAGCTTCACGCCTTCGATGGCAAGGCATCCTATGCCCTCCGGGCTGTAGAGGCTGGGTACTACTTTTCTATTCCGCCTTCGGTGATTCGTTCGACGCAGAAACAGAAGCTCGTCCGGCAGCTTCCCCTTCACAGCCTCCTTGTCGAGACCGA
>CBFDDP010000228.1:0-2794 GCA_965603595.1 uncultured bacterium | reverse complement strand
ACCATTTAGAAAAGTGAAACAGGGTAATCACAGAGGAATAGCATAATCATCTTTTGGCTTTTGTCAATAAATGCAATTTGCTGTTATTCCGTCCCCTTCCATAGTTATATTTACTACAAGTATATACGGAGTGTTCATGAACCCTGAAAGAACGGAAAGCATGCGGGCGGCAATGGAGAAGCAGGGGTTCGATGCGCTTCTGTGCAGGCTGCCGGAAAACGTTCTCCTTCTCTCCGGTTACTGGCCCCTTTGCGGATGGGTGTTTTATCTCTTCCCGGTTGATGGAAGACCTGTCTGCATACTTCCAAACACTGAGGAAGAGGAGGCCCTCTCTGAGTTATGGGATGCAGAGTGTGTGACCTACCAATTCGGGACCGTCCATGCAGGGGACCAGTACGAAGAGATAAGAAAGGCGCTGAATCGCATCGTTCTCAATAGTGGCTGGAATCGGGGCAGTACAGCCGGGTTCACTATCCGGTGTTGTGGACAGGGCTGCACGGAAGGTCATTCAGGATGCAGGACACGATAGAGACTTCATGCATATAACAGGCCATGGTTTAGGGTTCGCCTATCACGAAAGGGAGCCATGTATCTGTCCCGAGGGTTCCGATGTCCTTTGGCCGGGCATGGTGCACACGGTCGAACCCGGGATTTACGTTAAAGATTTCGGGGGCATACGTATTGAGGATGCCGTACTCGTAACTGATGAGGGCTCAGAATTGCTGGCACCCTTTTCACGGGATATTATGTGACTTCATGAATGATATCGAGACACTCTTCCACTATCTTGCGGTCCGAGATGAGCTTCAGCATGCCGATCTGATTATGGGTTTCGGTGTATACGATAGACGTGTACCCGAACACTGCGCAGAGCTCTACTGTGCGGGTTTGGCCCCCTTCATCCTCTTTTCCGGAGGGCACGGGAGGGGAAGCGGATCGCTCAGTCAGCCCGAGGCCCTCTTTTTCAGGGAAAGGGCGTTGAAAGGCGGCGTACCGTCATCCGCCATTATAACAGAACCGCGATCGACGAACACCCTGGAGAATGTACTCTTCAGCAGAGACGTGCTACATCGCACCAACACAGGGGTGGAGAGCATTATACTCGTGGCGCAGCCCCACAGGCAGAGGAGGGTCTGGCACACCTGCACCCGGTGGATGCCCGACACCTTGTTTATCAATCATCCGCCGCGTACCCTGTTTGAGGATGAAATCGCCCGTTTAGGCGGTACCGATGCCTTCGTATCTTCCCTTCTTGGGGAGGCGAAACGCATCACGGCATATGGAGTGAAGGGCGACATAACATCCGAACCCGAACCCGAGCAGATAGGAAGGATTGTCCAGTCTCTGGAAGCTTTCAGATGACAAACCCATGGACAGCTTTTCGAAGCTCGACATATTTTTCATAGCCTGCATCGTACTGTGCCCGGTACTGACACCTTGGCTCGAAAACCCTGTTCACCTTCACGATATGGTCTATATCGCCGGGAGTGGAATAAAGCCCCGCACCGAGTCCTGCCAGAAAGGCGGCACCGAGGCATCCCGCTTCTGACACGCCGGTGACCTCAACGGGAATGCCGGTGATGTCCGCCTTGAGCTGCATCCATCTGTCAGACCGAGTCCCCCCGCCTACGGCCCTCAGGCTCTCAACCGTGATTCCGGATGCTGCAAGGGTTTCCAGGTTCAGCCGTAACTCGTAACAGATGCCGTCAAGAATACCCTTGACAATATCTCGCTTCTCAGTGCCCAGCGTCAGGCCGAATATGCTTCCCTTCTCCCGTTCATCGAGCCAGGGGGTGCCCGCACCTGCAAAGGAGGGCAGTATGTACAGGGGTGAGGGTCTATCGTCCGTGGAGTTAATGATGGTTTCATAGGGGTCCAGATTAAGCTCCCTGGCCCTGCTGCTCTCCTCAGTACCAAGTGTATTACGGTACCATCTGAGTACCCCGCCTGATGTGGTAACGTATCCCAGTGAGAAGTAGCTGTCCTGTATCACGTGAAATCCACAACCGTAATTGCCCTCAAGGAGTGTGCGCTGCAGGCGGGGTGAATCGGATATTACGGTCATTGCTTCCAGCGTGCCAATGGTGTTCGCCACTTTACCGGCTGTGAGCACACCTGCTCCGAGGGCACAGCAGCACTGGTCAAATCCTCCTGCCACCACCGGAGTGCCTGGGTCAAGTCCAAGCGGATGCGCGTATCTGCCCTCCAGTGTACCGACGATTGCATGGGAGGGGGACAGGGGATAGAACTGATCAGGTGAAAGCCCGCATGCTTCCAGCAGATCTTTGGCCCAGTCCCGGTGATGTATATCCATGAGCATGGTTTTACTCGCCAGGGAGTAGTCCATGGATGGTGCAAGTCCCAGTCTGAGATGTACGATTTCCTGCCAGCCGGTGAACCGTGCGGTCTTCTTATAGATTTCAGGTCTGTTCTCCCTGAACCAGAGTATCTTGGGGATGACACACACCGCGTTAAGCGGCTCCCCTGTCTGTTCGAAGAGTGAAACCCTGTCGAAGCGTTCCATGATCTTTGCGGTCTGGGGGACCGCCCTCCGGTCTGCCGCACCGACAACCGTGTTGCTCAATGCCGCACCGTGCCGGTCGATGAGCGTCAGTGAGTCGCCCAGGGTTGAGATCCCGATCGCCCCTACCGGGTCGCTGGTCGCGGTACCCGCGGCTGAGGCGGTGATGGTCTCCTTAACAGCTGACCACACCTCGTTAGGGTTCAGTTCGCACTGGTCGGGCTCGGGGGTGTGAAGGGGGTATTCGATATAGTGCGACGCGAGTATGCTCCC
>CBFDDP010000227.1:0-2805 GCA_965603595.1 uncultured bacterium | reverse complement strand
TTTTCGGAAATTCATCGTGTACCCAACCTCATATCTGTCATCATGTATGAGGTTGGTCGATTGTTCTTTTTCCAGATAGAACCCTAACTTTACCAATGTATCCAAGATGGCGCTTATCTCATAGCGGTCCATGTGTCTCGGAAAAATGGAAATGAGGCCGTTTCGCTTCACCATAGTGCTGATCGATGTCAGCAGGTGCTCCCTCTCATCCGCTGCAAAGTAGTACGAATGGATCACATCGTAGAAGAGCACCGCATCCAGAAGATCGTTCCTTAAGGACCGCCTCAGCTCTTTTAGATTGTGTACGGGCACGATATTGAAGATTCCCAGAGAGGAGGCTTTATCCATAAGATTTCCCAAGACGAAGCGGTCTTTATCAAGAGCATAGACGAGCCCGTTACCCTTGACGACCTCTGCAGCTGGAATCGTATAGTTTCCCTTTCCACAGCCGAAATCTAACACCCTGTTTCCGGGCTGAAAGCCAATGTCCTTGAAAAAGAGCACCCCTTCCTGTTTCAGCCACCTCTGTATTTTAGTATACATGCTATACCTATACATAACATCCTGTTCTTATTTGTCAAAGGGTTTGGTTTCCTTTCTGAGAACTTATGCTGTTCGCAGTTGTTGTGCAATCCGAGAGAAGCTTTTTCAGTCTCTGTAAAGAAATGGGGTGAACATGTATGGGAATTTCCATCCAATCAGAAAAGTCGAGAATTTCCTCTACAGTATCCATCCAGGAGTAAGCCGAATGACTTTTTTCCCTCTGATATTTTCTTTCTTCAACGCTGGCCAGCGCATCGATACAGTGTGTTGTTTTTCACCACCACTGTCATTTTTGGAATTTTCCTCGTCATAGATCCATCAACGGATATCAGGGCTCAGGTAGGTGGTCTTGCCTATCATCACTAATATGGAGTACGAATTTAATGAGAAAAAGAAATCAACCACTTTAAAATGTGATTTAAAAGGGGCGATGTATAGCACTAATTCTTACGACTTTCACTGGCTTTTGAGAAATTTGCCCTTCGATCTGTATCAATTCAAAAAGCTCGAAAAAGAGCTCTATTACGATGGAAAAGTATACGACGTACCCACAAGGATTAGGCTTATTTTCCCATATACCGTGGCTCATTGTCATGAACATGTCTGGCCACGGTAGTAGGGTATGAGAGAAAAGAAAAAATACTACTCATATACCCTGCCCTCTTCCTTTAATGTTTTCATATATTCCTGCCATTCCGAAGATGATATGAAACCGTTATTTTTAAAATATTCGCGTGCTTCTTTTAGAATTTTTTCTATTTCTTCTTCCTCACTTGCCGTGAGTGGTGGTTTTACCGTGTGCCCGGATAGAATTTCCTCCATTTTTTCCTTTGCATAATCCATGTCGTTTTTCTTGCCCCCGTTTTTCCATTCCGGATAGGTTAATCGGTCTGCGCTCTCTGTTACGTATTGTTCTCTGTTCCACCACCTCCTCGTATGCGCCTCGCTGAGAAAGTGGCCCGGGATCGGCCCCACCCTATTGATAAGATCAACGGCAAGGGAATCGTCGCTTACCTCTATACCTTCCATAAATCTCCCTATCATTTGAGCGATATCGTCATCGAGGATTGCCTGCACAGGATGAGCCGTAATTTCCCCGTACACGCTGCTGTGGATCTGCACAGCACTTGAGCCGGAAAGAGCGGCAATGAGGCTGGGAATAGTTTTCTCATAGGCGAGCTGAAACCCCACGATCTTGGAGTTACTCACGCCGGAGGAAGAGGCAACCATGGGTATGCCGTACTTTCGCCATACCTGATTATAAGCCGCAAGGTGGAGCGAAATACAGATATCGCCAAAGGCGGGGGCACCTGTCTTCATGTTCTGGGGGAGCACGAGATTTGCCACAGCAACCCGTGCTCCCGGTTTCAGCAGCTGTAAAAGCACAATGTAGGGTATAACCTCCGCATTGCTGGAAATGATCGCTCCCGCGATGCTTGCCGGTGCAGTGCTTCCCACTGTAGCTCCATCCCATATCATGCTGGGCAGATCATACTCGGCAGCAAGAAAGCAGGCATTCGTTTGATCGGTGTAGCAGGTGAGAGGGGAAGAAGTGTTCGGGTTGGCAAAAATCTCAGTCCCGATTGCATTCGCCATCCTGAAGGTAAATCGGTCTATATCATTATTTGCAATTTCCATGGTCACTTTTGTTGAATGGGCAAGCCTGAGAGCTGCCCCCTCCATCTCTTTCATATTTTCCGGAATTCCCTGATACCCGAAGTAAGGGTAGTTATTAATGAAGTGAACGGTAGGCAGAGCATCAAGCACAGTGACCAGATCAATGTGCTCTTTCCTGGTAGGGGGTCTTGATTCCCACGTCGTTAAATCAACAATATCCCTTCCGGGAAAATTAAAAAACACTACGTTATCCAGTCCAAGAATCAAATCATGGTCAGGGCTTCTGGATTTTACCCGAAAACTGCTCGGGCACTTCCGCAAGCATTCCTCAACCAGAGCAGGGGGGAATTGTACCAGCTTTGAGTCAAAATCAACCTTGCATCCACCTTTTTTATAAACTTTCAGTGCCTCGTCATTGTATATCTTGACCCCTGCTTCTGCAAGAACATCAAGCGTGCCCTCATGAATCTGTCCTACCTGCTCTTCAGTTACTATCTCAAACGGTTTGAACCTTCTTAAAAAACCTCTCAGGGCCACAGCTTCCTCCACATAGCAGTTATTATTAACATATCTCCATCCTTATAAATGGGGAGAATCATACTCTTCCACTGCACCACTGTTACCTGTACGGATAGTCCGGTGATT
>CBFDDP010000226.1:0-2809 GCA_965603595.1 uncultured bacterium | reverse complement strand
ATCCACCGATAACGGCGACGGTATTAACCTTAACGCCCCCAGCCGTCGAGCCCGATGCCCCCCTTATGAGCATGAAGAGTATCAGGAAAAGATAGGTGAAACGGTTCAGGGCGGCGATGTCGATGGTATTGAATCCGGCTGTCCGAAGGGTCACTGATTGGTAAAAAAAAAGGAGGCAAGATACTGGGTTCCCATATTCGGACTTAAAAGACTGTTCCTGTGCTCAAAAGCGTAGAAGATCAGCGTCCCGGATAAAATGGGTATGCCGCTCACGGTACACACGGCCCTGGAGTTGAGGGAGAGTTCATTCCGTCTCTTTTCCCTGTGCCCGAATAAACGGTTGAGCCTGTCTCCAAACACCCTGTACACGTTTTGCAGCAGGTTGATACTGAGTCCTCCCAGTATGATGAGCGCAGGTATGATGCTGTTGACCAGAAGATTAGAACGGTAGGCCGTCAGGTTGTCCGAGAACAGGGAGAAGCCCGCATTACAGAATGCAGACACCGAATGAAACAACGAAACATACACCGTTTTTTTATCCACCCCGAACACCCTGATAAATGCGATCATGAGGAGCAGGAATCCGATGAACTCGATGACCAGAGTTGAGCTCACTATGCTGCGCAGCACGCCCTGAAGTGAGGTTGCATCATCCTCATTAAGCACGTAAGACACAATGAGTGTTCGTTCGAGCGAGAGTTTCTTCCTGAACAGAAACATCATGAAGTATGAAAAGACCATGATGCCGAGGCCGCCGATCTGTATGAGGAGGAGAATCACCGTCTTCCCGATCACAGAAAATCGCGTTGCCGCATCCACTACGATGAGCCCCGTTACACATACCGCAGACGTTGCGGTGAAAAAGGAATCGATGAAACCAAGCCGGGCCCTGTCGGCCGTTGAGTAAGGCAGCATAAGAAGGAGCGTACCCACGATGATCACGGCGATAAAGCTGAACAGCACCGCCTGGGCGGGATGGCTGGAGATCCACCTGATCAGGGTGTTGATACTTCGAATTCTTCCCCCAATCTTCACCACGATGAAAATGTTGCGCAGAATGATCACATATTTCCCCATGGAAGCGAGATCACGTGCCTTCATGACGTATCCCATGTACTTGCTGAAAAGGAAAAGGATAAGAAAAATACCGAGAAAAACGAGTTCCGGTATGTGCTGCCGCAGGTAGTCGAGCCTTCGGGGGGAGCGCGCGATTCCGTTCACAACTTCAAGTATGAAGAGAAACAGTATGATATAATCGATCATGTTTGTAAGATACCCGGTCAATGGTGACTTCAGCCTGCTGAACTCAATGAACAGGGAGGCAACACCCAGGATGAGCACAACAGAAACAAACAGATTTGGTTTTTCACGTTGCTTTTTCACGAACTGGTATTCCAAAAGACAATGAGTTTTGTTACAGCATACACATAGATCGAAGTATACTCCTGCTGACGAATCGTGGACACCGACTACCGCCCGGTATTACATCACGATTTCCCTTCCCTCGCTCGCTGCCGTGCAGTGCAGTTTGTTCTTCCGCTTCTGAATCACCGTCTGACACTGCGCAAGGATACCGTCGATTTCACTGTCCGTTCGGTCCGGATCATGATGAAAGAGGAGGAGACGCTTTACGCGGGCATCCATGGCAAGATTGATAGCAGCATTTACCGTACTATGGCCCCAGGATTTTACCTTTTCATACTGTTCGTCTGTGAACTGCGCATCGTGTAAAAGGAGGTCAGCATCCCTGCAGAATGAAACATACTCGGTGTATGACAGACCGCGGGAATGCTGATACTCCAGCTCGTTGTCGGTCAGAAACACGAAACTCTTGCCGGATTCCTCAATCCTGAACCCAAACCCGCCATTCGGGTGACTGAGAGGTACAGGCTGTATTTCAGCCCGGCCGATCCGCTTCACCACAGGTATGCCATGGGATATGTCGAACTCTGCCCTCATGGCATCCATTCGTGCCGGAAAATACGGCGGATCCATCTGATGCTCGAGGTATCGCCTCAAGGTGTCCTTGGCTATGGGACCTCCACGTACATGAATAGTAAACCGGTCGAAATAGGCCGGCCTGAAGAAGGGAAACCCCATGAGATGATCCCAGTGCGAGTGCGTGAGCAGGAGATAAATATCTTTCAGGTTCTGCTCTTCCACCAATTTTTTTCCAAGATTCCGTATACCTGTTCCAGCATCGATCACCACTGCCGAGCCATCGTCGAGTCTGAGCTCAACACAGGTGGTATTGCCCCCATATCTCAAAGTGTCCTGCCCGGGTACAGGCAGGGAGCCGCGGCATCCCCAGATCGTAATCTTCATGTATCTTGTACCTCCAAATCGATATGATGTCAATATAGCATGTGTCGACCGTATACGAAATGTTATAATACGGTGCTCATCCCGTCATCTTTCTCCCGCGGTCATTGTTCTCCAAATGTGTTTGTCATTCTCCGCTCCCCGGTATACTATTGAGGACAAAGTAAGAGATAGCGGTTGTAGTTTAATATCTGTGTGTAGCTCCTCTTATGAATAAAACGCACCTGACACCCGGAGAGAAAGCACGGGCACGGAAGGTCCTGTCGCAATACAATTTCCTCAATGTCATATCCTTTGTTCTTCTCAGCGGAAACATCATTACCCTCTTTGCCCTTCGGCTGGGTGCAGGCAGCATATTAATCGGTGTGCTCTCGGCAATCAGCTACGCAAGCTACGTTGCAATATTCCTGGGTAGGCGTCTTGCCCCGAAACTTGGCATGGTGCGGCTCATGGGACGCTTTTGGCTCATTCGTTACTTCGCCATGAT
>CBFDDP010000225.1:0-2813 GCA_965603595.1 uncultured bacterium | reverse complement strand
CATTATCGCCACAAACGGTATGGTGACCTATCTGTCAAACTCGTGACAGGTAACAAGTCATGAGGGCTTGGATATTCCGAGGAGTGGATCATGGAATACATCGGTCACGGCAAACAATCCATCGTCGAGCAGGTGCTGTCTCCGGGTGATGCTGCCGCTCGTATAAGCAGCCTGAAGCGTATCCCCCTCGGCGGCCGCGCGGCACGGGAGTGTATCGATATCGCCTATGGCTTCTTTACACCCCTCATCGGCTTTCAGGGGAAGGAGGATGTGGATGCAGTCTGCGATGCAATGACTCTGACCGACGGTACGCTCTGGCCCATACCCATTCTGCTCGATGTGGAAGACAGTTTCCTGAAGGAGAGTGGCGTGAAGGAGGGCGAGGAGATACTGCTCACCTTTGAGGGCAAACCCCTGGCAAGCATGGAAGTGGAGGAGATATACTCCTACGCTCACCTGAAACTTGCTAAAGCAGTACTCGGAACGGAGGATGACCAGCATCCCGGTGTGAAGATGATGAAGGGGCTGAAGGATCGATTTCTTGCGGGCAAGGTACACCTCGTGTGTGAGCCGGTGTTTCAACCGCCCTTTGATACTTTCTGGTATACACCGAGAAGGCTCAGGAGTATCGTTGAGAAGAGGGGGTGGAAGCGTATCGTTGCACATCAGACCAGAAATGTGCCGCACAGCGGGCATGAGTGGCTCATGAAGGGCGCGTGGTTCTCTGCACACGGGGAACTCCCGGTGGAAGAGCTGCAGACAGGTGTGCTGGTCAGCTGTATCATCGGCCCCAAACGCGTGGGTGACTACATCGATGAGGCCATTGTCCTGTGTCACGACCAGCTCAGAAAGTCCGGGTATTTTCGCAACGATATACACTTGGTCTCCATTGCTCTGTGGGACATGCGTTACGCGGGACCCCGGGAGGCGGTGTTTCACGCCATTCTGAGAACAAATCTGGGCTGCTCCCATCACATGTTCGGCCGTGATCATGCGGGTGTCGGCAGCTACTATGACCCCTACGATGCCCACCGCATTTTCGAACAGTTTGACGAGGAGAAGCTGCGCATAAGGCCAATCCGGGTACTCGAGTGGTGGTACTGTCCTGTATGCGGGGAGGTGACCTATTCGGGGCTCTGCGGGCATGAGCAGCAGAAACAGAGCTTCAGCGGCACGCTCATCAGGAGCATGCTCACCGACAGGGTGAAGCCGACGAAACTCATATTCAGGCCGGAGGTCTACGACCTGGTCATGGAGTGTGCAGAGCAATACGGGTTCGGGAGCCCCTTCTGTACCGAGCGTTACCTTTCACAGCGCGGGCCCGTGTTCAAGCTGCCGGGCCTAAACGGTGAGTGAGTGACGAATACAGATTGTCTGATGAGGCATGTGCACTGCGGCGACCGGCATGGGCATCGGACCGGGGAGGATATCATGGGTACTGAGTATCCCATCAACATATGGATAAACGATGAACGGTACGATAGGTTGAGTAATGCGGGTCTTGCAGACGCATCAGAGGACGTTCTTGCCGGTATGCGGGTCATCAAGGTGTACTGCACCGAATCTCAGAAGGACGAGTTTCTGCGGCTGAATCCTGGTGCAAAGTATGACTCTGCTACAACGAAAAGTATTGAACTCCTCCCTCCCCAGGTGAAGGACAGGCTGTTCGAGCTTGTCATCAAGATGCAAAGCACGGATGTTGCAGCGGAATTCCTGGCAAATCCCTGAAGTGATCGGTTGACACGCAATGGAATCGCTTTACATGCTCCAATGGGTTGTGATTCTGTTCTTCTTCACCCTTGCAATCGGTGTGATCGCGCCCATCGGAGGCGTGGGAGGCGGCGTTCTATTCGTCCCCTTGGCCACAGCCTTTCTTCCATTCCACGTTGATTTCATCCGCGGCGCCGGATTGATAATGGCACTCACGAGCTCACTCTCGTCAACTCCGGTTTTCATGGAGAAGGGGCTTGCAAACTTACGTATCGTTATCCCTCTCGTCATCGTGTCACTCGTCACGTCGATCGGCGGGAGCGTCGCTGGGCTGTGGCTTACGAACCGCTTTCCGGCAGGTGATTCCTACTTCTCCGTGTGCCTTGGATTTCTACTCCTCTTCATATTTGTGGTGATGATTTTCTCCAAGAGGATCGAATTTCCGGATGTGCGGAGATCCGATCCACTGTCGGCAAAGCTCGGGCTGCAGGGAAGCTGGCATGAGCCGTCTCTTAGGCGGATGGTTTCCTATCAGACCACCAACCTGCCGTACGCCTTACTGTCTTTTGCTGCGGTGGGTTTCATTGCCGGTATGTTCGGGCTTGGTGCAGGGTGGGCAAGTGTTCCGGTGTTCAATCTGGTGATGGGAGTACCGATCAAAGTTGCAGCGGCGACGAGTATGGCCTTGATTACGGTCAATAGTGCCGCAGCATCCTGGGTATATATTGCCAGTGGGGCTGTTCTTCCCCTTATCTGCGTCCCCTCTGTGCTGGGCATGAGCATTGGTGCGCGCATAGGTGCGAAACTGGCGGTAAAAACAAAACCGCTGTTCATCAAGTACCTCATCATGGCGGTTATGCTTTTTGCGGCAGTCATCGATATTATCAAGGGGCTTCGGGGCATCGGTTTTCTGTAAAGAGGAGCATTTCATGCAGGGGATGAAAAACAGTGATGTAACGGCCAGTATGACATTCGCACGGACCATGAAGATCTGCACATGGACCGGCCTGTTCATTCTCTTCGTGTTCGGCATCCTCTATCTATCGGGCATCAATACGGTGTACGATGCATCTCTGATTATGCGCAACTGGGACAAGCCTGTT
>CBFDDP010000224.1:0-2883 GCA_965603595.1 uncultured bacterium | reverse complement strand
ATATCGATAAGACAAGGGATTTTTTCATTGACAGATCTGAATCACTAAACAGTCAAAAAGATGCCTACATTGAGATCAGACAGCAACGAATCGATGAAATATCAGAGGAGATCATTGAGTACATGCAGAAGATCGAGGAGGAGACGGGACCGGAGATCAGCAACCTCCAGGAAAAACTCAATTCGCTGGAGGCAGAGAAGCAAGAACTGGAAAACTCTGAAGCAGAGGATACGAAGGATCGTATTCAGGCTCTCAATAAGCAGATAAGCGAGACCGAAAAGGAGCTCGAGACGGCAAAGAGCGATCCCTGGATCAAGCGGCTCGATAAACGTGTAGAGGACAAGAAAAAAGAGATTAATGAGCTCAATGAAGCTATAACTGCAAAAAACGAGGAAACAACAAAAACCATCGAAGAGCTTAAAAAATCAGTTCGGAAGGACACTGAGGGTTTCAACATCATTCGTGAAGACCTCAACCGCGAGCTCAAGAAGGCGATGCTCAAAAGGGAGCTCGACCTATTGAAGGTTAAAAAAGAGAAACAAGAAGAGAAGGCGATTACCACCTATGAAAAGAAGGAAAACAAGATCTACACCGACCTGCTATCGGCGAAGTATACAAACGAAGAAAAGCTCATCAATGCACGGGCTGACGCGCTGGACCTGGATTACGATAACAGGCGGTACGATTTAGAGACGCAATACCAGAAGGAACATGAGAGGATAGAAGACGAGTTTGCATTCCAGGAACGCTACCTGTCAAACAAGATCTCAGAGCAGGAAAAAAAGGTGAAGGCTGACGAAGGCGGAGAGACAGCTGCAAACGAGCTCGCCTCTCTGAAGGAGGAGCTCGAGAATAAAAAGAACGCTTACAATACCGAGATTAATGAACTGGAAAAAAAGCAGAAGCAGCTGCTTGCAGACGAACAATCCGAATATGAAAAGAGCTTGGAAGAGCTCGAGTGGCAGAAGAAGCTGACCCGCCTCATTTACCTGCAGACAGACGACCCCTATCGAAACACATCGCTGCACGCATCTCTCACCAACTTTGGATCAAAGGTGAAGTTCGTCCAGGAGGGATACCCCCTGCCTACAGCTGCGCACATAGGTGCAGGTTATGCAGTCCTCAATACGAACAAGCACTCAATTCGCCTCGGCGTACAACTGGACATACCCTTTCACGACGAGCTCGCTCTCGGCGTGGGCGCGGAGTACGGATTTCTCCATATGGTCTTTGTACGCGCAGGGTACACCTTCCTGACACCGTACAAGAGTTTTTCTGCTGGCGCGGGTGCCCTTATACCTGTCGGATTTACGGATTTTTCGGTGGATTACACCTTTCAGCCCATTCCCGATTACGGGTTTGTGCACACCTTCGGCATTTCGGCCTATTTTTAATACATACGCTGTTTAATAGTAGCCTGTAGATAGCAGATCCGATTGCAATGGGAATCCTTATTTCTTAACTCGCCTGTTTGCCCGTATATTCGTAAATCACCATATATCCCCCACTCACCCTTTTACCGCAGTTCGCACAGGTAAACACACCCCTCATATCCTGAACTACTTTTCTAAATGGATTGCGTACATAGCGCTCCTCATGGTCGGCAAGCAGACATTTCTGGCACAGCTTTTTCTGAATATATTCGGCCTTGACGATCGTCTCCATATCTTCCTCCATGTCACTGATATGGATACGATTACAATAACCGAAAGTTTACCGAAAGTCAAGTATCATTTAATTAAAATGTACTTGTTTTTCATTCTGTGATCATATTATAATTGCTTCGGATGGGCGATTAACTCAGCGGTAGAGTGCTACCCTCACATGGTAGAAGTCACAGGTTCAAATCCTGTATCGCCCAAAAAGGCCCCGGTTGGAACCGCCGGGGCCTCATAGTGTATAAAAGGGCATCGTACTTTACGCTCATGCTTGGAAACAATCTCTGGCTGGCAGTCACCAATATCAGACGAAAGAAGTTTGGGTCGATCCTCTTCTTCGTGATTGCCTTCTTCATATCACAATCCCTGTTCCTCATCAGTCTCACCCGAAGCTTCATCACACTCTCCGATTTCAGCGACATCAGGACATTCTTCAGTACCATCGTTTTATCCGTACTTGTCCTGAGCATACTGCTGCTCATCGCATTAACACTTCTCTATATGAATTCGAGGAAACGGGAACTCGGGATTTTAAGGATTTTCGGGGCCCGTAAATCCGAGATATTCACCGTTGCCTGCCTTGAGATTGTGCTGCTCTCCATAACAGGCGCCGCGGCCGGCATTACCTGCATGGTGCTTCTCATTAAGATCAACGTTCTCTATCTCCCCCACTTCTTCCAGGGGATGGAGCGCATCGACACGTTGAAGCTTGTCGGCATGGCCGGTCAGACAATCTTTCTGGTCGTGCTCATCGAGGTAGCAGTATCGATCATCCTTCTGGCAATACTCCTTCACAGAGACATCACCCGGCTTACGAGAGGTTCGGTGTGAGCATAAAGATAATCAGACTGTCCAAACACTATAGAAGCGAACAGGAAACGGGAAGAACTGTCAGGGCGCTGAACAACATCAACCTCGACATCAACGAGGGCAGTACCACCATTTTTTATGGACCTACCGGAAGCGGGAAGACAACGCTCATACAGCTCATGAGCGGTATACTCAGGCCCACCTACGGTGAGGTTGTACTCAACAGCATCCATACGAGCCGGGCGAACGACTGTGATATTACACGCTTCCGCGAAGAGCATATCGGGTACATACCGCAGGAGATGCTGCTCATCAGGGACCTCACTGTTCTCGAGAATATACTTACCCCGAACCTGTTCGGGAATGAAACAAGAAAGGCACTGAAGAACAGAGCACTCGATCTGCTCGAGCGGCT
>CBFDDP010000223.1:0-2900 GCA_965603595.1 uncultured bacterium | reverse complement strand
CCTGTAATCGATGATTTCAAGCGCATTGAGCCGATAACGCTTCATTTTCCTGAAAAGCGCTTCCAGATCCTCCTCCTCCTCGGTGATCGGGTTTCCCATGAGGGGATAAATAGGGATTGCCCCGTATTCGAGGTACAGGTCCACAAGGTTCTCAACCGTGGTGAAGGCCTTACGTTCCTCTTCAACATAACAGGGCATGCCACTTTTTACAAGGCGGGCTCTTACAAGTGTCTGGAGCTCTGCAAGATCAGATAGTGTGTCCATTGCGACACCATTGCCCAGGATTTTTCTGTATACTTCTGCCCGCTCGTCCATGTTGGGGAACAGGACAGCCATTCTTTCACAGAAAGCCTGTACCACATGCCGTTCTGTGGTGTTGCTCCTGGGTGTCAGGGCTTCTACCGCTTCATACAGCAGACCGAGGTCAAATCCTCTGCTCTGTACATATCCGTTCAGACGATTCACGATGTTAATATTTCGATCACGCAGTGAGCGTCTCATGGTCCGCAGAATACGGCTACCCCTGCTGCCGGGCTGGAGGTCACGCACCACCCCTTTACCCACGATATAGCACCGTCCCGGGTTGTCCGGATCGTTGTATCTCCCGCCCTGCCGAAGTGATTCGTCATCCACGGCGATGGCTTCGATACTGTATATCGATTTCAGGGATGCAATACGGCAGGCGGACCTGAATTCCCCATGGCCGCTGATGGTGTAGTGATCGTTGATGCCGAAATACTCGATATCCTCCACATAGGCGTACCATACGGCTTCTGTGGAGTTTTGAAAAAATGAAAAGGACTCATTGGTATGCACATGTAGATTGATATGACCATTCGCACCCTTGCGCGGATGTTGCTGTACATAGCGGATTAACGCTTCCTGGCGTGTGGTGAGATCTGTGCCTGTGAAGTCAGGTTTCAGTACGTCACTCATCCGGGCTGCATTCCTCCCCAGTCATCAACACTGCTCTAGAAAAACCCTGTAGCCCCGATAGGAGTAGTAGAGGTCTGCCTTCGAGATCAGCTCATAGGGCGAATGCATTCCAATGACGGGGATACCGCAGTCGATCACCGAAGCGTTGTAGAAGGCAAAGTACTTGGCAATGGTTCCGCCGCCGCCCTCATCAATCTTACCCATGCCACCGTACTGCCAGAAGATACCGTTTCGGTTGAAGAGATTCCTTATCTTGCCGACAAGCTCGGCATCGGCATCATTGGCCATGTATTTTCCGCCGTGACCGGTATACTTGGTGATGACCACACCATGCGATATCTTTGCCGCGTTTTTCTCATCGTGCACCGACTTGTACATCGGGTTGATGCCCGCATTGACATCCGCAGAGATGCATGTCGACCGTTCCATGGCCCTCCGCAGTGGTGAGTCTGTGCACTCACCCGTGGTCTTTTCGATGATCTCGCCGATGGTATTGAAGATAAACAATGACTTGGCCCCTGTCGGGCCGTCAGAGCCTATTTCCTCCTTATCGACAATGAAGGCCACGGCTGTTCGCTCTATCTTCTCAGCATCGAAAAGTGCCGTAACCGCGGCGAAGGTGCTCACGCGGTCATCATGTCCATATCCGGCTATAACTGCCCTGTCAATGCCGGCATCGCGGGGTTTAACAGCTGGTACCGCCTGAAGCTCCGCCGATATAAAATCCTCCTCCACGAAGCCATACTGTTCGTTCAGGCGCTGCAGAACGGCAAGCTTAACTTTTTCCTTGATCTTTTCATCCTTCACCGGGACGGTGCCGAACATAAGATTGAGCGTCTCGCCCTGTATGAACTCTCCGGATTTCTTTTCTCCCTGCACCTTTTTCGCAAGATGGGGTAGGAGGTCCGGAATGACAAAGATGGGATCATCATCCTCGAATCCTATGGAAATCTCTACCCTCTTCCCGTCCTTCGTGACCACAACACCGGTAAGGGCAAGGGGAATGTTCAGCCATTGATACTTCTTTACACCACCATAGTAATGGGTCTTGAGAAGTGCAATCTCCGTATCCTCAATGAGCGGAATCTGCTTCAAATCGAGACGCGGTGCATCAGCATGTGCAACGATGAAGTTGATTCCCTCCTGAATGGGCTTTGAACCCACTTTGATGAGCACGATGTTCTTGTCTCTGTTCAGCGCGTAAAGAAGGTCACCCGGTTTGACTTTCGTGACTTTTGAGAGCTGCTTGTAACCCCTCTTTTCAGCCTCAGCAACTATCCACTGTACGGTCAGCCTCTCACTTTTCGATCTGTCAAGAAAGGTTTTATAGAGCTCCGCATATGCATGAATAGCATCAACCGTTTTTGTATCTGCTTCGCTCCAGATATTCTTTGAAGCATAGCTTAGTGTCTTCTCTAATGCCTCATATTTTGATTGCTTGGCGTTCTCTGCCATTGAAGTTACCCTGCATGAAAGTTATTCAAAGATATACAACTGGTCTTCAAAGAGCAACTGCTTTAGCATATTCAGCACTTTGAGCTGGATGGAGATGCCTCTCCTGCCCTATAAACTCGTTTACACCGCTGCATAGCCGATGTATATTATATATGAAAGGGGGCGATACGGATTCGACTGGGGTGCAAGGAGCCTGAATTGCATGCCGAGGAGCTCTGGCCTCGTTAAAAAGAGCACCAATTTTTATTTGCCGATTATGAGGCATTACCAGTAGCGGCATAATGCCGCTACCGTCTCTCTCATTCTTCCCCCTGGAGAGGAGAGAGACGCCGACTACAGGGGAAACTGTACGGTCTGCTCCCGAGGGGCCGCACAGTTAACTTTTCGGGATAGGTCTTCAATGCGTGCCTGAATGCTAAAGAGGACTGAAACCCTAATTTCAGGCTAAGCTATGTAGATGTTCAGGTAGCCTCACTGCAGGACGCGGGTTCGATTCCCGCCGCCTCCAA
>CBFDDP010000222.1:0-2915 GCA_965603595.1 uncultured bacterium | reverse complement strand
TTCCCGATGATCCTCATTCCTCGCTGAAAGGAAACAGGTTCCCTGCGCATGTTGACACACCAGTCATTTATCTTTCTGGGGCAGCGCCCGCATGACCGCTTTGTAGACGAGGAACCCTCCGAAGGATCCGACAAAGGCCTGAATCAGATTGAAGGGTACTTCACTCAGCGCTGCACCGAGCCCCCAGCCGGGAAGCAACCACTCGGCGACGAAGTAAACGGCTACCATCGTCAATCCGGCCAGAGGAAGGAGAACCACCGGTATTTTAGTCTCACCGATAATCCCGGCAAGCATTCCCTCTAACCCCTTTGCCACCAGTGTAATCGGAGCGAAAATGAAGAAACCGCCGATGATGTCCGCAAGTGCACTCCCCACACCCCCGGCAACTGCACCGTACTTTTTCCCAAGAAACAGACCACAGAATATGACAGCGATATCACCAAAGTTCAGGTAGCCACCTGTTCCAGGTATTGGCACACGGACAACAATGGTAAGTGCCGCCGTTGCACCTGCAAGAAGTATGATGAGGAAAGTTTTCATCTTTTTTGGCCCCCTTTGATTTCCTCTCTCAGATTAGTGTAACATATCCACGCCCATGGAAACCAGAGAATAATATTTCTGAAAATAGTTGCCACAAGAACAGGTGCTCCCCTTACAAACATACCGATATTCTGTCCAGCCCTGTAACCTCCGGCACGCTCGGGCCACTCCCCCTGCAGTATCAGTGCCTTTCGAATATCCTTGATCGAAAGAACGGAAAACTCAAAGGCCCGATACAGAAGCGCGATACGCATGCCCAGTTCGCCCCAGCGAAGAAACTCAGCAGGTGATGTCACACCCGCAAATATCAGCCCTGTGAAGAATATTCCCAGCACCCTGAGCGGGTAGCTGAGATAGTAGAGGATAAGATGTATCCGGTTAAGGTGCATGTACGGGATAGGCTGGACATCCCGCATGATGAGTACAGCTGCGATCACCATGTAGATGATCGAACCGCCCGCCCAGAGCAGCATGGTGATACGGAAGGTGCGTTTTCCTGTGACAATTCGGAACAGTATGCCGACACAGATGAGAAGGACGGCAAGTACACTATACACGGGGATTCCATATCGGAGTAGAAAGGGGAAAAGGATAAAAAAAACGGCTGCACCGGATATGAGGAACAGCAGCTTCAGTACCAGGTGCATGCTCCGAAGCGCTTCAGTTGTGCTTCGCGACAAATCCATTACGCATACCCCCCCGATGCATACCCAATACCTGCACCTGCCGATTCCTCACGTAGCAGGCCCTCTTCGTTCAACCACAGTACTTGGGCGTCAAGGAGCTTGATAAATGTATAATCATGCGTGATGATAAGAAGGGTCGCTGATGTGAGGACCTGCAGTATCCGATCCATAAACCTGAGAAGCGTTGTCAGGCCGTCCGAATCGATACCCCATGTAGGTTCATCGAGTATAATGATTCCCGTCCGCTCAGATATAGAGGATGCAAGGGAAAGTATTTTCAATTCAAGGGGCGATAAAAGCGAGAGAGGATAGGCTCGTGACCTGTCAAAATATCTGTCGAGCAGGTCCAGGGAAAGTGTATTGCCCCGCTTTTCCATTCTCTGACGGTACTGCTGTACACTGCTGAGCGTGATATTCTGCTCGGGAAACTGTGAGACGTAGCAGACCTGCTCCATAATATCTTTTCTGGACATAGAACCGAGTGGCCTTCCATGGAGATAGATCTCGCCGTCCATCGGTTTTTCCAGGCGAAGTATAAGATTCGCTATAGTGGATTTGCCTGTCCCGTTGTCACCGATGAGCCCGTATATCCTGGAACCCTTCAACTCGAAGGAGAGATTCTTAAGTTGAAAGCCTTCCTGTCCTGTTCCATCATACCTGAAATCAACAGACTTGAACTCAACTGCACTTTCACCCCTTTCCTTCGCACTGAATTGCCCTTTGACCACTTGTGAAACCTGCTGTATCTGTTCACTGAGCCGGTGGGGAGGGGCTGTCTTCGAGCCGTGAAGGGATTGCCCATCAAAAAATAACACTCCGTCCGCATATTTCTGCAGGCTGTCGATCTCCTGCTCCAGAAGAAGTACAAGACGGCCGTCTCCCCTTGCAGTCTCAATTTCCTCTATAAGGCACTCCTTGCCGTCACCGTCAAGCCAGGGGACAACTCCGTGCAGCACGGTGCAGTCAGCTCTTTTGCTGAAGGTGATTGCCAGCGCAAGCCGCATCTTCTCTCCACCCGAGAGGCTCGATATCCGTCGCTCCAGGAAACTTTGGGGAAGATGAAAGAGAGCGAGTACTGCCTCAGGCCTTTCCAGGAGACCTAGACGGGCCCCCACCTCCTCGTCAACCCTTGAAAAGAGGAGATGCTTCTCAGGATCAGGTCCCAGATAAGTAGCGCTCCCTGGAAGTGAACCCTCGGAAAGCTCGAGAGTCCCCTTAAAGATCCGTATAAGCTCTTCCAGTCGCGGCACCTGCTCGTCATGCCCGAAGGGAAACATGCCGGCAACAATACCTCCTATCAGACTGAAAGCCTGGTTTTCGACTCCGGTGAGAATTATAAAGGTTCCCGGCTCAAGTGGGATCTGTATATCCTCGAGTATAGGTTTATCATCAAGCCTGTAGGTAAAGGTCATTGCCTCACTCACGTACCGGTTACGTTTTCACAATGCCGGTGAGTTAAAGATACTGATAAAGAAGGGATTCTTAAACCACCTTTTCATTTGCTCCGAAAAATTCATTCTGTTACAATAGATTTCAGACCAGATAGGGGGCCGACTATGGTATCAAATGTGGAAGATCAGTTCTTGTGCGCTACCGGTATGAAACTCAGATATGAGAGCGAGAGAATTGGCAGTATCGTGGTGCCGAGCTTCCCCGAACTTGGAAGGCTGACCGCACTCCGGTTTATAG
>CBFDDP010000221.1:0-3267 GCA_965603595.1 uncultured bacterium | reverse complement strand
CCATACGAACTGGCCGTACCATGGCCCGATGCCGTGGAAGTAATCGCACTCGGTATAGTAGATGTCGCCAATCAGATCCTCCTTGATAATCGACTCCATGGCCTTGGTCACACCCATAAAACGGACCTCGAAGCAGACCGAGGTCTTTACCTTGTTCTTCTCCACCGCCTCGAGCATTTTTATCGTGTCCTCGAAGTTGATGCCTATAGGCTTTTCGATGATCAGGTCCTTGCCTGCATTGGCGGCCTTTATCGTCTGCGCGGGATGAAAGGGATGGGGGGTGCAGATATCGATGATGTCGATCTCCTTGTCCTCGAGCATCTTGTCATAGTCATTGTAGACCTTTACATCCACGTTGTGCTGGGCTTTGATCTGTTTCGGATCGAGGTCCCTCCTCGATTGAATCGCCGTGACCTCGAAGTTGGGCATGGCATTGAAGTTCATGATGTGGGAGCCGGCCACCCATCCCAGTCCCACGATTCCGACTTTGTATGTCTTCATATCCGTTCTCCTTTTAATTTCTCGTCAATGATGAGTTAACGTATGCTCCCTTACTCCGTCCAGCTTGCCCATTTCTTCCCCATGCGCGAGAAGAGTATCCAGATGGATATACCAATTGTCGCAACGAGGATGATGATGGCGAAAAAGTGCGCCATGCGGGCAAGGGAGGAGTAGTACGCCAGCTTGTTTCCCAGACCCATCTTGCCGCCCACCATGTCCGCACCAACAGCAGTAATGAGGCCGAAAATACCGCCCACGAGGAGCCCCACAATGATCATGGGTAGGGCCAGCGGAAAACGTATCATCTTGAACATCTGAAAGGTGCTCGCGCCGTAGGATTTGGCGAGTGCTATTTTGGCCAGGTCTGTTCGTCTGAAACCGGTTGCCGCGTTTATCATCACCATGGGGCCGGAGGCCATGGACACGGCGATAATCCTCGGCCATATGTTAAACCCCAGCTTGAGCATGAGGAGGGGTACCAGGGCCAGCGTGGGTGTGGTGATGAGCAGCAGTATATAGGGCGTGATGATCTTCTCCATAAATGGTAGCTGGGTCAGGACCGCTGCCAGTGCCAGTCCGATGGAAGCTCCAACCACATAACCCGATATAAGCTCACTTAATGTAATGAGAAAGTGCGGAGCGTTATTGGGAAAGGAGGTTACAAGCGCCTTGAATATTGCACTCGGTGCGGGAAAGACAAACTCAGGGACCTGGAACAATCTGATGAGCACCTCCAATCCGCCGAGGATGAGAACTGCTACACCGAGAATACCCAGTACCTGCTTCCAGCCGTGCACCCTCACTGCAGACACGGTTGCTGATATATCGAAATCACCGTGCATTTCCGGTGCATGTTCTTCAAAATCAGGAACCTCATCCTCCAGCTGTTTCTCGTATACATCTGCCATGACACAATCTCCCTCTCGAAATATGTTGAAATAAAAGAGGCGCTCAGGTCACCGTACTGAAGGCCTGACTCTGATACACACCCTCTTCCTTCTGCTTTTCCACGTCCTGTACTATTTTTCGCTTGATCTCTGCGACAATATCGAAGTATTTCTTCTCCATGGTAATGCCTTCAGGCCGCGGTCTCGGCAGATCGATATCGAAATATGCCGAGTTTGTCCCTGGCCTCGGGGTCATCACATACACCCTGTTTGCCAGGTACACCGCCTCCTCGATACGGTGCGTCACAAAGGCGATTGTCTTTTTCGTCTTCTTCCACAGACCGAGCAGGAGCGTGTCCATCTCATCTCTCGTATAGGCATCGAGCGCCCCGAAGGGCTCATCCATGAGGAGCACCTGGGGATCATAGGAGAGCGCCCGCACAATGGATGCACGCTGCTGCATACCTCCTGACAGTTCCCTCGGGTAGTGATTCTCAAAACCCGAGAGCTCCACACTGTCTATGAGATCCCGTATCCGTTCCTCATAATCTTTCAGGTTTTCCTTCATAACCTCCAGGGGAAAGGTGATATTCCTCATCAAATTCCGCCATGGGAGGAGGTTGGCCTGCTGAAAGATGATGCCCACGTCCCGCCGGGGCTTGTCCACTCCCTTGCCGAGTATGGAGGCCTTCCCGGCCGTGAAGGGATGAAGCCCCGTGAGTCCCCAGAGTAGTGTGGTCTTTCCACATCCGCTCGGTCCGACTATAGCGACGAAGTCTCTGTCCTCGACTTGCATGGAAAATTTTTCAACCGCGTGAACAGGTCCCCTCTCACTTGCATAGACCTTTGTTACCTTCTGCACATCGATTACATGCTCCATGTCATCTCCTTGCAAATGCTTGTAAAGCGATTATATACATACGTGCCTGGCACCTTTTCGCCATAATAATATAATGGCCCCATAGTCACTATGGAGCCATTATTTTTATGTACCCCTTACACTATGCTCGACAAAACGATGCTGCATTATGCAGATCTTCAATTCTACAGGTACTGATTAGATAAACGGGCCCTGGGTCTTTATGTTTTTCCACGTGTCGTTGAGCTTGAAGGCCTTGGCATCCTCTTCGACCCGCTTGTGGTTGAACTTGTTCGCATCCTTGACCAGGTCATGGCTGATGGTTTCATCAAGGCTCAACTTTCGGGATGTCTGCCCCAGGTCAGCGATGATCTGAAGGAACTTCTCCCAGCCTTCATCAACAAAGGCACCGTACCCGAGCCCTCGTCTCTCACCTTCAACGTAGGAGTATGCAAGCTGCCGCATGGATTCGAGTGCGATATCCGGAGTCATCTGTTCACGTACTGACGGGAACTGATCGTACACGATCTGGGCAGCAGCCTGCGGGTTATGGACACCAAAATGCATGCCCATGGCTGCACCCTTCATGAACCGCATCAGAGCATCCCTCTTCATCGAATCCTGCATATCGGCCTTTCTCACGGCATATCCATTTGACGGCATGATCGAAAAATCAGTACCCCTGAAGTACTTGAGGTCCAGTCCGACCGCATTCCACTGCACGTCCAGGGCGAGCCAGCACAGAGCAGCATCGGCTTTTCCCTGTGCAACCATCTGTCCCCACTGTTGACCGGCAGCAACATACTCAACACTGGCAGGATCGATATCCAGCTCCACCAGGAGCGGATCGACGATGACTCTCCACCCGATATCAGCAAGTGATATGGTTTTCCCGGCAAGCTCCATCGGGCTCTTCATTGGACTGTCACCCTTCACGGCGATGTGCCACACCGAGCCAATCATCATCTCCCAGGCAAGGATGACGTCCATACCCGTATCTATGCTTGCAGTGAGGATTCC
>CBFDDP010000220.1:0-3281 GCA_965603595.1 uncultured bacterium | reverse complement strand
TGTAAGGAACTTCAGATCCCTAATGAGTCGACGAGAACACCGTCCGTGTAAAAGATGACGAGTGACTTATCCGCGAGTATGTATGCGTTCCCCTGGTATTTTCCAACCAACCTAGTTTAGGCAGAAAACGACCATAAGGGATCCCATTCAGAAAAAATGCTGAAAAATCAACAAAAAAATGTCGAAAAATCGACAAATAAAGCTTGACAAAATCTGAAAAAGACGCTGAAATATTAGCAATATATAGGTGGAGGATGAAAATGGGACAGAAATTGAAGACAGAGCTGAGCAGGAGAGAACGCCAGGTGATGGCTGTCGTGTACAAGAGGAAGAACGTGTCAGTATGGGACATCAGACGGGACCTCCCCGATCCCCCCAGCTACTCGGCGGTCAGGTCCGTGGTGAACATCCTCGAGTCGAAGGGCTTTCTCAAGCACAAAAGGGAGGGGCACAAGTATGTCTACTCCCCCTCGATACACCCGAAAACGGCGATGAAAGCCGCCGTTCAGCACCTCATGAAGACGCACTTCGGCGACTCGATCGAGAAGGCCGTCACCGCCATCCTCGAGATACACAACGATCAGGTGACTGAGGAGGAGCTGGACAGGCTCTCGGTCCTGATAGAGAGAATAAAAAGGGAGGGAGAAACATAACATGGCACTTTTACACGACACTTATAGCGTGAACCAGATTTTATCGCAGATATCGATGCTTTTGATCGCCACACTTGTCAAAGGATTTTTCATCTTCGCCATTGTACGCCTGTTCGTGGTGAAAGCCAGGGGTCTTTCCCCTGCCCACAGGCACCTGTTCTGGTTCTTTACGGTGGTGATCTGCCTCCTGATCCCGCCTCTCTCGCTGATATCTCTTCCCCTGCGCGTCGTGGGCTCGCCTCTCTTCGAGGCACAGAGCAAGACGCTCAGGGCCCTTTCCACCGTAGTATCCCAAAAGGTGCTCACCATCGAAAATCCGCTTCAGCTTGTTGAGACCTATCATTCCTTCATGGCTCAGGGGGCGATGCGAAGCGTCGCGGCTTCAGCTGCCGTCACTGCCGGAGAGTGGAGGTTGCCACGGCTGTCGTTTGCATGCTGGGCGGTTTTCGCATGGGCCGCTGGTGCGGCATTCTTCCTGTCCTCCATCCTCGTCGGGGTGGTGAAACTGAGAAAACTTATTCGAGGAGCCCGTCCTCTGGAGACACCGTTCTTCTCTCGGGCGCTCAAGTCACTCGTGAGTGGTACTGCCTGGGAAAGGAAGGTTCGAATTCTGACGAACTGCAGGTGCAATGTCCCCTTCACCTGCGGAGTGTTCAGGCCAGTTATCCTGTTCCCCTCTGTGTCAATACACTGGCCCGAAGAGCAGTTGCGCGCCGTGCTGATCCACGAGCTCGCCCACGTGAGGAGAATGGACTACCTCACACAGCTCGTTTCTCGGACCGTCTGCGCACTCCTCTGGTTTGCCCCACACCTGTGGGTGGCCCACTCACGCCTCCACATGGAGCAGGAGAAGGCCGCCGACGCCTTTACGGTGAGTGCGGGAACGAGGCCCTCCGAATACGCCCGCTACCTTCTAGAGCTCGCACGGATACTGAAACGGCCGGACCCCCTGCTCGCGGGGCTTCTTTCCCCTGGTAACCGAAAGAGTTCCCTGGAGAAGAGGGTTGTTGCCATAATGCGCATGAGGAGCGGGGCAGGGCACTCGAGGGCCGTGCATTTCTTCAGGCTCTTCGTTTTCTGCCTCCTTTGCGCACTGCCCCTGCTGCTCCTCAACCCTCTGTCTGGTGGGGCGAATCGCGCACCCGCTGTTTCAAAATCTCTCGAAAGTGGCGCGGCGTCGCTACAAGATGCTTCGGGAGGCGACACCTCGGTGCAACGCGTACTGGTTGACCCGGCAGAAGCCTTCGAGAGTATCGCGGGCTCATGGATCAACGAGGAGTATGAAAACATATGTAAAACCTCCTACCGAAAAGGGCAGAAGTTCGTGTTGTCGGGTGATGGGAGTGCTGAGCTCTGGGCCAGGATTGATGCCATGGGACCGTGTTGTCGGCTATGCTACGAGTTCGAAAAGTGCTGGATCGGGTCGGAGGGATGTCTCTATTGCCAGGTGATCAGAAAACGGACGTCTAGTTCACCCGGTATTACCACTGAGCTGTGGCGGCTCGATCAATCCGGCACGGTGCTGGAGCTTGTGTTCATAAACGGGACTCAGGACGAGTTTCCCGATAGGGTCGACCCGAGCCTTGCCTCCGCCAGCCATATTTATTACTGGATATATTACCGGGGTGAGGAAGACGCACTGTTATCGAAACAAGTTCTCGAAGATGAAGCGCGTCCTGATGGCACATTCGCAGGCGGTCCGCCACCAGTGCAGGACGCATAGTTCGATAAAAAAAACTATTCTCCCGAGAAGATCTACCCGACTCCCGACCCCAGGAGTCCGGACAACTACGCCGTATGGTACCGGGAGTGAGGTGACATGTACACCCGTGTCGTCATCTTCAACTGCATCCTGATCCTGACCTTCTCGGTCTTCCTCTACGGGAACATCCAACCACCCGAGATATCGATCGGGAATGCGCGAGAGATCCTCTGCGGAACGTGGATTAACCGGGACTGCTGCGTTCCATCAGGAAGAGGGCTCGCCCTCGTGAAGAGAGGCTACATCGACCGCACCTCGGCGGAACCGGACTGCGGGTTCTCCCACGAGTATGAGAAGATCGTCCACTGTGAAGACGGGAGGTACCGCTGTTTCTGGGCCGTCATCGACGACACCCCTCTCCTCGGTGGCAACTATCGAATTGATGACCACTGGACGGACCGGAGGGGAAACATCTGGTTCAAGGTCTATGATTCCAATCCCGATGCGGGGCTTCTGTCTTATCTGCTTCTGAAGATCAGCCGCGACAGCACGACCATGGAGTGCACCTGGTCACTGGACGGATACCCAAAAAGGATGGATCCCTCGCGTAGCCACTGGTACACGGTATACCTCCGCCGTTACACCCTTGCGGATTGACTCATGTGGTATGTCGTAAAATACTCGAACTGCTCATGTTATAGAAGCGCTCAAGAAGGCTGTCCCAATTTATTTAATTGAATGGCATTCTTAACATAAGGACGTGCTCTGTTCACCCCTTGGCGTTTCTCCTCTCAGTTACTGTGTGTGCACATGAGGATCAAGAGGCTTTCATGATTATCTTACCAAAAAGTGAGACGTTGTTCTGATTAAAACACGCTGACCAACATTTTGGCACAACGATCTAATATTTTGCACGTTGTATTAGA
>CBFDDP010000219.1:0-3283 GCA_965603595.1 uncultured bacterium | reverse complement strand
TTACACCTCGCGGTCTCAAAGTGCTCAAAACTGCGCAGTGGCAGCAGTGATTAAATAGAACGTGCACGCATCCGAATGAGAGAATCCATTTGCAGGGTGCATGTATCAGTGGGTGCACACACCTCATGCAATCTGTAGATTAAAGCTTCGCCGTATGATTGCTTCGACTGCGCTGGGAGTAATTTCTTTCGGGTTGGTGGAAGCGTTCACATTTTCCATGCTCCTGGTAACAATAATTTTAACATCCTCTTCAAGAACTTCCACCTCCGGCAACTTCAGGGTCGAAGAAACCCGCTCGCGAATAATGCTCAGTATCTCTTCCATGTGCCTCTCGATATCTTGATACTTGATCTGTGGAATTGCTTCCCCGTTGTACCGCATTACGTCTTCGATGAGCTTGGAGATGATCAATCCATGGGGGAGCTCATGATACATCCCCCCCAGTGTATTTGCGATGGCATGCATGAGTCCCAGACCTGCGTATAACATGGCCATACCAGCGAGAAGGCTTCCCTCGAGCATGCTGCTCCGCGCATGCACATCATATCCATCTTCCACAGCAGTATGTAGATTTTTTACGATTAACCTGAGCGCGTGCAGCGCCAGCGCATCGGTGAAGGCATGAGCAGATTTTGAAACGTATGCCTCCAGAGCATGGGCAAAGGCGTCGAGTCCGCTATAGAGGGTCAGCTGGGGGGGCATAGTGATGGTCAGCATCGGATCGAGGATTGCAAGATCGGGGGTTTTTCTTATGTTACTCTCTTTTCTGTGTTTTTCACTGTCCGTAATAACAGCCCACGGTGATATCTCACTTCCTGTTCCCGCAGTGGTTGGTATGGTGACAAGAAAGCCGATACGAGCCTCCTGGGCGGCTGTTTTTGCTACATCTATCGTTGATCCACCACCCAAGGCGACAACAGCATCACTGTGAAACTCCCTGCACATGAGTACGCATTTCCGTACGCAATGCATGTCAGGATTAGGAACAACACTGTCAAAGACCTCCACCCGTTCGCTGCCACTCGCACGGAGCGCATCACCGATCATCTCCACTGTCCCAGCATTCCACGTCTCCCCGGTGGTCACGATAAGCACGCTTTTGGGCATCTCGATACCCGACTTCATGATCTCCTCGGAGGTCCTTCGAGCTGCATGCAGGCCGAAGACCACGCGGGTTTGCATACTGAACTCATAGCTCATGCAACCCAACCTCTCTCAATTTCCTCTTTGTGGGAATTCCTTCCTCATCCCACCCCCGGTATCGATAATACTCGTTCAGCATCCTCCCAAGATGGGGGAGATACCCCCTCGAGGCACCTTCATCTTTCGTGGAGGTAAGCAGTCTGGGAGGGAGGGTATCGTCCTTTCTTCCGATACCGCATCGGCAGTTGAACAGACGTTTGAGTGTGAATCTACGATCACCGATTTTCATGAACCCGCTTAGGTCCACATCCCAGCCGGTAACACTGGTGAGGAACTCCACCAGGTGGTGGGCTCGAATCCCCCCGTAGATGCTGAACTTGCAGATTTTCAGGGAATCGAACAAGGCCATGAGATTCTGCATTTTCGCAACCAGTGGTCCCTTGCCTTCGTCCACATGGGGGTCTGCACAGACGTCGTATCCGAGCTCCGGCATGCTTATCCATCCTTCCAGAGGATGGGAGTATGCCTGTAGATGGCAGGCCCCTCTGTTGGAGGTAGCGTAACCCAGGGCCAGGCTTCCGAAGGCGCGAGGATCGTGGGCTGGAAGCTCGAGACCCTTCACGTGCATCGCAAACTCCCATGCGCGTCCTCCAATCCCCTCAGCCGCGATTCGCACACCTTCACCGAGGAGTCTTCCTAATAATCCAGTGCGAGTACCGATCCGCCGTACCATCTCCACCATCGCCTCTGCATTACCCCATGAGAGATCAACACCCTTAGTTTCATTTCTGTCTATAAGTCCTTTTTCAAACGCCTCCATGGCAAAGGCAATCGCCCCACCGACTGAGATTGTATCCATCCCCAGGCGGTTGCACAGATCGTTGGCAAACGTTATTGCCTCGAGATCATCGATCAGGCAGAGCGCTCCAAGCATACCCACGGTCTCGTGCTCCGCTGCCGCACCATCCACTCCTGCATATCTCCCTTGAGTGATCTTCACCTCTTTGCCACATCCAATCACGCAGGTTTTACAAAAGTAGTCGCCACTGTATATACTTTCCTTCATGGCGGTCCCAGAGATCCTCTCTGCCCCCCGTTGCCATCTTCCCTGAAGCCAGTTTTTAATGGGCAGGTCACCTATCTCCTCCAGGGCTTCGACCGATCCGCTTGTACCAAATCCCCTGAGATCCTTGGTGTGTTTCACCATATTCGGCACGAGCTGTCGTATCGCGCCCATCAAGGCATTCTTGGCAGCGATTGGCGGCTCCTCATCACCCTTCACCGCTATCGCCTTGAGTTTCTTGTATCCCATCACTGCACCGAGCCCACATCGACCTGCAGCCCGTGCATTCCGTCCATCATGCATGATAGCGGAAAGTTTGACCAGTGATTCCCCGGACGGACCGATACATGAAACCGATGCTTCCTCATCGGTTTGCTCCCTGACGAGAACATCGACCTCATAGGTGTCTCTTCCCCAGAGAAGACTGGCATCACGTATCTCCGCGGTTCGATTATGAATCCAGAGATACACGGGGCTTGGGGAGGCTCCTGTTATCACGATTCCGTCGAATCCGGCTCTTTTCAGGGCATAACCCCAGGTTCCACCCACGTCACTTTCACCCCAGATACCGGTCAGGGGTGATTTTGCGGCTACGGAGTGCCGCCCGGAGGTCGGTATCGGCGTTCCCGTATAGGGACCGGTAGTAAATACCAGGAGATTATCCGGTGAAAGGGCAGGGGTCTGTACAGGGATTTCCGTGGAAATGATCCAGGCAGCCAGACCGCTTCCGCCTATGTAGGTCTCGTACACCTCCTCATCGAGTGAGTTCACTTCAACGCATCCCGTACTCAAATCTACACGCAACAATCTGCCCGTGTACCCGTTCGGCATGATATTCATCCCCATTCAGCCCTGAAGCACTCTCTTGCTGCAGTATTTGTAAAATAGGTGGAACGGGAACTCCGGGTTGTACTCACGATATTTTCTTGATAAATAGTTCTATCGTCTTTTCAACAGGGTCACCCAACTCGGGGACGCGGTGGGTTTCGAGAATGTGCCTCGCCTCGTCATTCAGTCGTGCATACATATCCATGCCCCCGTCGGCCATCCAGTTGTCGAATACCTTTCTGTCCATCC
>CBFDDP010000218.1:0-3291 GCA_965603595.1 uncultured bacterium | reverse complement strand
TTTAGGTTTCTGACAGTATGTTTACTGGCACACGTATGCGATACGCAGGAGGTCTTCATGAAGCACCGGGAACGGGTCGCCATGGCCCTGGCACATGAAATCCCCGATCGCTGCCCCATGCAGGTCAGCTTTACCCCTGAGTTTGCGGTACGCCTCAGACATGACCTGGAGCAGCGGGGTATGCTGGAAACCCCTCTCGATGGGGTTCGGGAGCACAACCCCCACGGCGGCGGAAACACCTATGAACTGGAGCGTACTATCGACAGCGATCTCATCCTCACCTCCGTCGGATGGGCAAACTCCTACTATCAGGAGCAAAGTAACTATACGGACGAGTGGGGTATCGGCTGGCGATCGATCGAGTATGAAACGAAGTTTGGAACAGGACGGTACACAGAGATCGCTCACCATCCCCTTGCCGAAGATCATGCGATAGACCGTTACACACCACCCGACCCCCAGCGGGATGAGTTGTACCGCGAGGCTGAGTGGACGCTCAAGACCTTCCGGGATGAATACTGGATCGTCGGCGTCACGGTCACCACCATATTTGAAACCGCCTGGGCACTGCGCGGGCTCGAGAAGCTGCTCATGGACTTCGTTGTGGACCCTGAACTGGCAGACCGTATCCTCGATATTCCCTATCAGTACCATTTCACAGCTGCAAAACATCTCGTACAGATGGGGGTTGATATGATCTGGATCGGCGACGATGTGGGCGGGCAGCACGGCATGGTCATCTCGCCCGATCACTGGCAAAAGTTTCTGAAGCCCAGGATTGCGGAATTCATCACCACCCTGAAGGAGATGAATCCTGATGTCAAGATCGCCTATCATTCTGACGGCAACATATACCCCATCATTCCCGAACTCATCGAAATCGGGCTCGACGTGCTGAACCCCGTGCAGCCGGCAAGCATGGACCCGGCAAAACTCAAGGATGAGTATGGTGAAAGGCTCTGCTTCTGGGGATCAATCGACGAGCAGCAGTCCCTCCCCTTCGGCAGCCCCGAAGATGTGCGGCAGGAAGTGCTGACTCGGCTTCGTACCCTGGGGAGGGGAGGCGGTCTCATTCTCGGCCCCACGCATCATGTGCAGCTCGACACACCCATGGAAAACTTCTGGGCCATGACAGATACCATTAAAGAGACAAAGTATACCCAAACATAATCACCCCTCCACCTTAATGAGCCGTGCAACTGCCGGTGAAACCTCATACCCGCTCCCCTGGAGAAACCGGGAAAGTGAATGGCGGTTTACACCCTTATGAATGGTATGGGGTGACGTGACGGAAAGCGAACCCACCAGGGTGCCAAGCTGCTGCGCCTCATGCAGGGTGAGACCGGCCGTCAGTCCCGAAATGATCCCGGCCAGATATGCGTCACCTGCCCCAGCAGTACTCGCCACCTCGGCGTCGGCTGATGGAAAGAAGGCGAGTCTCTCCCCGTCCCATGACCAGCTTCCCCTGCTCCCTGCAGTCACCGTGAGATGCAGGTAAGGATATCTCACCGACACCCTGCCGACCGCCTCGTCCACTGCATCGTCATCCATGAACTCCTGATCCCCCGCGCCGATGAACTGCATCAGTTCCTCCAGGTTGAGGGCCAGCAGGTCGATTTTCCTGAAAATCTCCGAATCTCCCATCTCCCTGATCTCTCCAGCGGTGAAGGATGCGACACGGTAGAGAGTGTATCGAGTGGCAAGTTCGAGCAGGGAAAAGCGGGCGTCGAGAGGTACCTCGGGGACGGCCAGTCCCACACCCCTCGGACCATACCGCTTAAAGACCTCTTCAGCCTGACCTATTGATGCCGGGCTCACCCGTGAGGACGCGGAATCATCGGTGGTCATGTTTCCGCCCGAGTCGTCCGGGTAGATAAAGCAGAAGGAGAAGAGGGTCCGGGCCTCCTGAAGTTTCTTGACATACCTGAGATCGAGACCCGCCTCTTCCATCTCACGGTACAGGGTGTTTCCCGGTTCATCGTCACCGATCATGCCGATGGGGAAGGTGGAAAACCCAGTACCGAGCAGGGTCTGCACGTAATGCGAAACGATATGGAGCTTGCAGTAGTCCCTTCTATCGATGAAGTGTCCGCTGCGGCTCTCCTCCCTGCCGAGGGTGTGGTCACCGTTGAGGACAAAGAACATGCCAGCGCCGATGCCGCCCGTGCCGATCATCGCATGGTAGCGGCAGGCATCGATGTCTATGTTAAGGGCTTTGCTGTTTTCCATATAGAAAGAACGAACAGATACCTCATACTCCTTCATTGTTGTATAGGGATGTCATTAAGGAGATCGTATTGCAGAGGATGCCGTGTATTCCACACCTTACAAACCTTCCCTCCATAAGAATCATCTAAACATCCACAGAAACCATATCCAAGCAATACCAAACTCTCATCATCACCCCATGTCAAACTCCCAGGTCCCACTCCGGATGCTCACCGATGGGATGCCGAGCCGTCTCAACCGTTGCCGTGAGCAGGGCATCCTGATGCTCCTGCAACAGCGTCAGAGGATACTCCGGCGTCACGGGTCCGAAGAGAGCGACCCGGAGCGCGGTCTGTTTCCAGGTACCCGTGTCGCTGAAGAGCCGCACCTTTTTCGCCGACAGGCATTCCTTCACACCAAGGGTAACGGACATGGGCGGTACGAACTGATAGGCGACGCCGAAGGAGCGCTGTGCAAGGGTGATAATGGTGTCAATGTTGTTCATCTGTACGCGAATGCTCGCGTTTCGCAGCTCATCGATGGAAAGCTGGCTGAAGGGGTCTCTCCGGGCCTGATTGTAGGCAATGTGGCCGTCCTGGCCCCACCCTCCGTAGGTAATGTCGAGCTGCGCCGTGTAGATCTTCGCCCTGATTTCCTCGATATTATCAGGCCGCAGCCAGTTTCGGTTCTCCTCAGGAACGGAGAGCTCCTCCTTCACCGGTCCGTAAAAAACACGCTCCATGACTGCTTTGAAGTTGTAGGGATGATTTTCAGGCAGGAACCTTCCCTGCCAGTCCAGGCAGTCATCCATGTGAAACACCACGAAATGCTGCAGGCTCACCCCTCTGGTGTTCACCAGGTCGGTAAAGGGTTCATACCAGCAGCTCGGCCCACAGGGGATAATCGCCCGTGTCTGGTTGCCTTTCCGGTTGTTCTCATCGATCAGGTCGACGAGCTCCTCTGCCATGATCTTCCCCATCTCATTCGAATCATTGACGAGCCGGAAAGGAATTTTCCGGTCAGGATGTTTCTCGATCTTGCTGTAGGGGATGCTGCACCAGGTATGGAGCTCTTCGAGCGTAT
>CBFDDP010000217.1:0-3384 GCA_965603595.1 uncultured bacterium | reverse complement strand
TATTCGACCATCATCTTCATCGACAACATCCGGGTTCAGTAGCACCGGGAGACTGCATTAGGTGAGCTATACCCCTTACCTAATGCCTGCTCCATTGGAGCATACCCAGGGCAAGGATTTTCGTGAATGAAAGCAACTCCTCGACCTCGATGTACTCATCTACCCGGTGGGCCTGGCCCAAGTCGCCCGGTCCGAATAGGACAGATGGCGTATCGTCGTACAGTACCCTGATGCGCATGTCGCATGCAGCGGGGAAGCCGATCACTTGAGCGTCTCCACCACTCATTTCGGTGTATGCTTTCTTGAATGTTTTAATGAGAGGCTCATTGAGGGAAATCTCCGATGGCAGGACTCTCAATCCGAACCATTCGATTCTTGGCGGATGTTCTTTCAACCAGTCATCAGTGATACTGGCCTCGTTGATTGCCTGTACAACTTCCTCCTGTACCGTTTCCGCCTCTTCTCCGGGCAGGAATTCAATGGTCCCCTCCAGTGTGCACTCCTGCGGCAATGCCGAAGTGTACTTTCCGCTGTTGAACTTGCCCACACAGATAATTGTGGACAGGGGATACTGGCTGTACAGGGGATGGCTCTTACCCCTCTCGTGCCTCCTCTTCTCCAGCTCAGCAATGGCACTGTAGATGAGCATACCCTTTTCTGCGGCACTGACTCCCCGGTACTTGACACCGGCGTGGGTGCCCTTTCCCTCCACATGAATTCTCCAGAACATGGCACCCCTATGCGCAGGCATGATTGCACAACCGGTGGGTTCGGTAAATATCGCCGCGTCGGCGCTATACCCTTCATACAGGGAAGCAAGTGACCCGTTTCCCGAAGATTCCTCATCCACCACAATCTCCAGGGTGACGTCCCCCTGCGGTGCCAGATCGAGATCACGGAGTATCTCGAGTGCCTTGATCATGCAGGCGACGCCGCCCTTCATGTCGCATGCTCCCCGGCCGTATATCCTGTTCCCGACGATCTCGGCTCCCCACGGATCGTGCGTCCACCTATGTATCGGCTCTGGTGTGACCACGTCGGTGTGTCCATTGAGAAGGAGAGACCTCCCCCCTTTTCCCCTGTGTATTCCAACTACATTGGGCCTGTTCCTGTATCCCTTTCCCGTGTCCAGGTATTCGGGATGATCCTTCATCTTAGATATGTTGGGTTCCCACACCCGGGTTTCCAATGCCATTTTCTTCAGGTGCCGGGCTACAAATTCCTGTACCTTCTCTTCATCCCCTGTGACACTCGGTATTCTGATGAGGTTCCTGCAGAACTCCACAATCTCATCTTTCCTCGTATCCACCGTCTTGCGTATCAGTGCTGATTCACGATGCATACTGTTTTCTGCCATTCCTCCATCCTCCTCCCGTACTCTGCCGGCTTGCATTCCCTAGAGGGTTTTTGTTCAGCATTGAGGAAAAGCAATAAAGTTACTTTAAAAATAACTCTTCTCTGCTTCGGCAAGGGTACGTTTCAGTATGTCAACGGCTTTATCGACATCCTCTCTAGTCATGATGATTGGCGGCGACATTACCAGGGCGTTTACCTGAAACCGGCAAATGAGCCCCATTTCATATGCCTTCTCCCGTATCTTCACGCCTATCTCATAGGGGACTTCTCTCTCCTCGGTGGGATGTTTGAGACCCACACTTCTCAGCAATCCCACACCGGTGACATTGGCAGCGATCTTGAATTCCAGCAGGCTCTGGAGCTGTTCTCCAAAATATTTCCCGACCTCTCTGGCATTGTCCACCAATTTCTCATCCTCAATGATTTCTATGTTTTTCAGCGCAGCGGCGCATCCAACGGGGTGGCCCTGGAAGGTCTGCCCATGGAGAAAGGCCTCTCTATTGGTGGGTCCCAGAAATGCCTCGTATATGGCTGGCTTCACGATCACAGCGGAGAGGGGAAAGTAACCGCTTGTTATTGCCTTTGCCAGCAAGAGAATATCAGGATCGATATTGTAGAGTTCACAGGCAAAGAGTGCTCCCACTTTACCGAAACCGTTCAGTATCTCATCGGCGATCAGCAGCACGTCATATTTCCGGCAGATCTCCTGTATGGCGGGCCAGTATTCAGGGGCAGGCTCAAAAACTCCTCCAGCAGAGGGTACAGGCTCAGTGATAAAGGCGGCTACTGTTTCAGGTCCTTCAAACAGGATCTGTTTTTCCAGTGCCCGTGCACAGTCAATAGCACAGTCGGGGTATGTCCTGCCAAAGGGACAGTGGTAGCAATTTGCAGGAGCAATGTGTCTGAATCCGGGAACCAGAGGCTCAAAGGGCTCTCTGAATGCGGTCACTCCGTTGGCGCTCAGAGCCCCCATGGAAACACCATGGAAGGAGCTGATCCGTGCGATTATCTTGTATCTGTTGGAAAATCCTCTCCTCCTCTGATACTGACGGGCCATTTTAAGTGCAATTTCCACAACATCGGAGCCGCTGCAGCCGTACTGCACATACTGCAGGTCACCGGGGGTTATGTCAGCCAGTTTCTTTGAAAGCTCTATTGCCGGCTCATTGGTGAAGAAATCGAAAAGGGAAACGAAATCGAGTTTTTCTCCCTGCTGCCGCATTGCATCGATGATTTCCCTGCGACCATGGCCTACTGCAGTGGTGAACAACCCACCCATAGCATCCATGTATTCCCTGCCGTTGACATCCTTGAGCATCATGCCCTTTGCCTCAACAATGACCTTGCTCCCCCAGCTTTTCTGCTCCTGCATCTGTGTGAAGGGATGCCAGTTATACTCCAGGTCCTGGTCCTGCAGATGTTCTTGATTTGCCATTGCATTCTCCTTCTTTAGGAAAATTCCTGGTGGTTAACATGTCACTGCTTCGGGCGATTGGAAACCAGATTGTTTCAAGTTGACTGAAGCGAATCCGAAATCATCGAGAGCTGCCAGGAGATGTTGAGCGTTTTTTTGATCCGGTTTTACATAAATATCAAGGTCACCAGTATATTGTGGAGCCCCGTGAAAGGCCAACGCGTAGCCGCCCACGATCATATACTCAACTTTGTGATCGTTTAATAACACGAACAGTTCTTTGAAGTCTTGCTGTATTTCCATCCTGTTGCCTTCGAAGGTATTCAACTGCAGCCACCCGCTCTTCTGGGGTTTTTGACAACCAGTACTTCATATCATTTGTGGGACTCTGAGGAGATCTCAAATTACTTTTATGAAAGATCTTCTTAATCATTGATTGACAACTCACATTCATAATGGCATATCATAAGATTCACCGCCATAGTTTTTCGCGGGTGAGCTGTCACCATAACTCTAACAGAGATTGGCAAGTGAGGGATGGATGTGATTCTTAAATTACACTATTTTGATGCCTTTACGTGTGAGGAAGTCTCTGTCTGAATCGGGGATTCCCT
>CBFDDP010000216.1:0-3416 GCA_965603595.1 uncultured bacterium | reverse complement strand
ATAGCAACAAAAGTCTCCTGATCTGCTCCTTTTTCTGAAAGTCAAGATATGATAATTTCACCTGGTGAGGTGTGCTCTTTATAGCCCCAGAAAGTGGTTTATTCTCTCTGATTATTCAAGTTTTCTTGACAACATATCGTTCTGAAGTAATATGCTTGATAAAAGAAGGAAGAGTTACTTGCGAAGTGTGACTCATAAAGAGGGGGTAATCGTTAATGAAAGCAATATTCGAATTTTTTACAAGGCGTCATATACTTGCCACACTTTTTACGCTCGGCATCATCATGCTTGGTCTCAACTCTCTCAGGACCTTGAAGCGTGACGAAACTCCGGAAGCAGACTTAGGTGAGGTTGTCATCACCACCGTCTATCCCGGAGCTTCCCCTGAGGATGTTGAGCTGAATGTAACGAACAACCTCGAGGATGAGCTGCAGAGTGTGACCGGCATCGACAAGATATTTTCTACTTCCATGGAAAATTTGTCCGTTCTGGACGTGATCATCGATCCCGATGCAAAGGATCCGGAGAAGGTCAAATCCGATATCCGTGAAGCGGTTGGACGAGTGACGGATTTTCCCGAGGAGGTGACCGAATCTCCAATGGTTACGGAGATTACCTCCGCAATCTTTCCCATAATTGAGGTCGGTATTACCGGAGATATTCCCTACCGGGAGCTGCGAGAAATTGCGAAACAGTTTGAGAAAAAGCTCAAAGACATGCCTGGTGTATCGAGGCTCGATAAATACGGCTACCGTGCTCGAGAGATAAAAGTGGAGGTGAGTCCCAGAGCAATGGACCGGTATCAGATACCGCTCAGGGAGATCATACAGGCAATAGAGGCTCGGAACATCCGCCTTACCGGTGGCACCTTCGAGTCCTTCACCAGTGAGAAGAATGTGGTTACCCTTGCGCAGTTCCGAAAACCTCAGGAAGTAGGCGATGTCATTGTGCGCTCTACCTTTGATGGACCGCTCATCAAGGTGAGGGACCTGGCAATTGTAAAGGATGATTTCGAGGATGAGGAGGTTATCTCCCGCCTGGAGGGTAGATCGGCCATCTCCTTTATTGTGTACAAGACGGAGGGTGCAGACATCATCCGGACGGTCAAGGCCATAAAGAAACTCATCAGAGAGGAAAGTTCGAAGGGGATAATGGGCGGCTACATCGAGTATAAGGGTGAAACTATCGAAGAAGTAGGGTTTATGGATACCCTTAAAGGATTCTTTAAAAGGGAACCCATGGACGAGGAAATCTACAGGTATGGGCCCGTACAGATAATTACGGTAAACGATGTCTCGGTGTACGTAAAGGACAGCTTTCAAACCGTTCTGACAAATATGGCGATTGGTCTCGTTCTCGTGGTACTCATGCTCACCATCTTTCTCAATTTCAGAACAGCCTTTTGGGTTGCCATGGGCATACCGGTCTCCATACTTGGAGTATTTTTTCTCATGCCCCTTTTCGGTACCTACCTCGACAGTCTCTCCCTTGCATCACTGATTCTCGTCATCGGTTTAATTGTGGATGATGGTATTATTATTTCCGAAAACATCTCCTTTAGACGTCATCTGGGAGAGTCGCCTCTGGATGCGGCGGTAAACGGCGTGCATGAGGTATTCTTCCCTGTCCTTACTACGGTACTCACCACATTCCTTGCCTTTGCTCCAATATTCTTCATAAAGGGTATAGTCGGGAAGTTCATCTATGTCATCCCGCTTATCGTGAGTCTGGCCCTGTTCGTCTCCCTCTTTGAAGCGCTAGTTGCACTCCCCTCCCACTTGAAGAGAGGGCTTGAGAGAAGATTCACAAAAGGTGCACAGAGAGAGGCTATCGGAACATGGTTTGAAGGGCTGAAGAAAGTTTATAATACACTCGCACGAGGATTTCTCAGGGCCAGGCATCCCATTTTCTTGATTTTCATCGGGGTATTCTTCCTTGCCTTTACCTATATGAAGAATAATATGGACTTCGTTCTCATGCCTACAAAGGGGGCGGAACGCTTTGCCATTTACGTGGAGTGCCCCATGGGAACTTCCCTGCAATCAACATCGGAGAAGGTAAAAGAGATAGAGGCCATTGTCGAGGAAATTCCGGATGATGAGCTCGATACTTATATCACCAGAATTGGTGTCATCGGCGAGATTGGCCGAGGAGAGAATTACGCGCAAGTTTTCGTTGGACTCACTCCCTATTCGGAAAGAACGAAAACCGCAGATGAGATCATCGAGGAGATCAGGCGGAAGTCGAATGAGCTCGAGGGATTTGAAAAGATAACCTATGAGATTACGGAAGGTTTGCCAGTTGGCAAAGCAATAAGTCTGAGAATCCTTGGACAGGAGGATGACAGGCGGAGGGCATTGGGGGATGAGATTGTGGAGTTTCTCTCGTCGATCGATGGCGTCAAGGATATCGACCGGAACGATAAGCTGGGAAAAGAGCAGATAGAGATCCAGATAAAGTATGACCAGCTCGCGAGGCTTGGGCTCACCGTTGCTGATGTCGCACAGAATGTTCGCATCGCCTTTGACGGTCAGGTGGTTACCTCATTACGGGACGGCGATGAAGATGTGGAGTTCAGGGTGCAACTTGCCGAGAGGGCCCGCAAAGACATGCGGTATCTGCAGAGTCTGTCGATCCCCAACATTCAGGGGCGTCTGATTAAATTGCGTGAGGTGGCCCGACTCAAGACAGGGCCCGGGCCCAGCGCCTACCGGCATTTTGATGGTGAGCGTTCGACGACCGTTGGAGCCGATGTGGACACGGACATTACCACCTCCCTTGAGGTTACCACCGCGGTGATTGCACAGTTTGCTGATATAGAGGAGAGGTATCCTGAGCTCAGGCTGCAGATAGGGGGTGAGGCGGAGGAGAGCAGTAAGGCTATAACCAATCTCATAACAACGTTTTTGATTGCATTTATCGGCATTTACTTCCTGCTGGTGTTGCTCTTTAACTCCTTTACACAGCCCTTTTTAGTCATGATCGCCATACCCTTCGGATTTGTCGGGGTCATTTTAGCCCTGGCCATTCATGGCGAGCAGCTTGGCTTCTTTGCGCTTATCGGAGCGATTGGATTGATGGGAGTTGTGGTAAATGACTCGCTGGTACTGGTGAGCCATCTCAACGAACAGAGAAAACTGTTTCCCGACATGCCCATGAGGGAGCTGGTGGCAATGGGAGCTTCCAACCGACTGCGGGCGATTGTACTGACCACACTCACAACGGTCGCTGGTCTTCTGCCGCTTGCTTATGGACTCGGAGGAAAGAGTTTATTCATGTCCCCTATGGCGCTGACGCTCGGTTACGGGCTTCTGTTTGCAACCCCGATAACCCTTATTCTCGTTCCCTGCCTGTACATGATCTTCTACGATATTGGCAGGATTTTTAATAGAAAACAATCAAGTGTGATATAGGGA
>CBFDDP010000215.1:0-3445 GCA_965603595.1 uncultured bacterium | reverse complement strand
CCGCGCACTAATTAGTCGCTGGTGAACAATTCATTTTTATACATTGTTTATCATTCACCAGCTCAATCATTAGTGCTTAACGTATTAACTTTCAAGTATTTATTGTAATGACAGTGATTACATACGGTGAAAATGCGAATTATTCGCCGCGCACTAATTATGATTGACCTGGTTTGAGTCCATAAATATAATGGATGGGAGAGAATCCCTGTCACCAAACAGGGAGAGAAAGGAGGAGTGTATGCGAAAGTCTTTACTTTTGATCATTGTTTTTATCATCTGTGTATCCGTGATCATGGCCACGTCGCTGTACGGCGGCAGAGAGGATGGTGCACCGGATGACGAAGCCGCTGCACCTGGAGAAAAGACCGTACTGAGAATGTGGTCATGGAACAATGAGGGTGACTATCCAAAGGTCTTTGAGTTGATCATTGCGCGTTTCGAAGAGATGCATCCGGACGTGGAGATCGAGCTTGTGTGGGTGCCCTACACCGAGTACAACGAGAAGCTCAAGGCGAGTATCGTGGCGGGCGACTATCCCGAGATTCCAGAAATCCACCCCGGCTCTCCCATGTACAGCCTCTATCAGGCAGGGGAGTTGCGCTCCCTCAGCGAAGACCTCAAGACCGGTTTCCCAGACTACTTCCCATCCGCACTGGCCGATCTGACCTTCGATGGCGAGGTATACAGTATTCCTCTGGATGTGAACAACCTCACCATCTTCTACAACAAGACCATCTTCAATGAACTGGGCCTCGAGGTGCCGGAGACCATCGATAATCTCATCGATGTGTGCGGCGTACTGAAGGACAACGGCTATCTCGGCATCGCGCACGGGGCCAAGGACGGCTGGCCAGCAGGTGACCTATATTTTCAGATGCTGGCCTATACCGACGGGTCCCACACCATGCTGCGGAAGGCTGATTTCGGCCAGCTCAGTTGGAACCGTCCCGAGTTCATCGACGCGGCGCTCAATATACAGAGGATGAACGAGAACGGCGTGTTTCCGCCCGGCACCGTGTCCCTCGACTACTTCACGGGCGCTGTACAGCTTTTTTCCCAGCAGAAGGCGGCGATGTTCTACCCGGCCGGATCCTGGATCGTGGGCGGTTTCGATACCCAGTTCCCAGAAGGCGTCCAGTACGGCTTGTTCCCCTTCCCGAAGATATCAGAGTTCCAGGACTCCTATACTACCGGTGGTGTTGCCACAAACTGGGGTATTCTGAAGAAGGCAAAACATCAGGACCTTGTGCTCGAGTTCTACCGGCTGTGCGCTGACATGGAGTCGGCAAAGATCCTGGTCGATCACTTCATGATTCCGCCATTCGAGGTCGCTATAAAGGCTGAACGAGAGCTCCTGGCAGACATGATCGATGCGCAGGCAATTGCACAGACAAGGTTTGTGTTTACACCCGAGCTTCACAGCCAGGTCATGTCCGGTGTACAGGGGCTGCTATCGGGTGAGCTCAGCGCAGCTGAATTTGTCGAAGCCCTCGACCAGGTCGAATCGACCCTGCAGAGGTAATGGACAGAGGCAGCACAGGAGTAGTCCAGTACATGCGGTGGATGTTCCCCAGTCACCGCATGTAGATGATGCGGGGAGTTTTCGAGTAAAAACCAATCAATGAGTAAAACCTCAGGGACCTCGCCTAAATAGTGGCGGGGTCCCCTCTATTCATGGTATAATCGAAGGACATTTCTCAACCATCAGTGAGCTCAAAGCACCATGCACAGGACCCGACTGAGCGGCTATCTGTTCATACTACCAGCCCTTCTCATCTTTGTACTGTTTCTTATTTATCCCCTGCTGCATACCATATACTTGAGCCTTACTAAATGGGCTGGATTTGATCTCAGTAAGATTACCTTTGTGGGCTTCCGCAACTTCAAGCTCATCATTCCAGACTGGATATTCTGGAAGGCTCTTCGGAACACCATGATATTTGTGTTCGGAACAACGGTTTTCCTGAATCTATTTGGACTTGCCCTGGCACTGTTTCTCAACAATGAACTGAGAATCACCAGACTTGTTCGAACACTCATCTTCATACCGGTGCTTCTCTCTCCAGTTATTGTGGGCGTCATGTGGTCGCGTATCTTCGATCCCTTCGGTGCCCTGAATCAGATCCTCGAGGGGATGGGTATCATAAGCACTCCCGTTTTCTGGCTGGGCGATAAGAGAATCGCCCTGTGGTCCATAGTGGGAGCAACGGTGTGGCAATGGGTGGGGTACGATATGATACTGTATCTTACGGGGCTTCAGCAGATCCCCAACGAACTGTACGAGGCAGCGAAAATCGACGGGGCGAACAACTGGCATCTGTTCCGCCACATAACATTGCCCCTGCTCAAGGGCATCGCAACCATGGTCATACTGCTGAATCTGATCGGTGGAGTCAGGATATTTGACATCGTGTATGTTATGACCCGGGGTGGTCCCAATCACAACACCGAGGTGCTGGCCACCCACCTGTACACGGTGGCGTTCTGGTTCAACAAGATGGGGTATGCCTCGGTCATCGCGGTCATCATTCTGGTGATCTCACTTCTGTTTGCCTATTTCAGAAACCGCATTATGAGGGAGCGATAGTGAAGGTGAAAGGTGTAACAGACATATCAATAGGATGGGGAACAGCATGAGGAAGGACTACATCGCCAGGGGCGTTGTGTGGATTTTTATCGGCATCGGATTGATTGTTACTCTCTTTCCCTTTGCCTGGGTGGTGTCCCTGAGCCTGAGGATAGAGAAAGAGGTTTTTACCGCCATACTGTTTCCCGAGCATGTAAGGCTTCGCAACTACATCGATGCGTGGGTCAAGTTCGATTTTACGATGCTCTTCAAGAACAGTATTGTGATAACCTTCACCTCTGTAGTGGTGACCGTGTTCGTGTCGGCCTTGGCGGGGTACGGCTTTGCAAAGTTCAGGCTGCGGGCCTCTAACTTTCTCTTTCATTTGATACTCTCCGGTATCATGGTTCCTCCCATTGCCATCGTCATACCGCTCTTCGTGTTCATGCGGAGGCTTGGCCTGTTCAACAGCTACCCGTCCATCATCTTTCCCTACATCGTGTTCGGACTGCCCATTGCAACCCTCATCTTCAAGACCTACATTCAGAACTTGGACAACGACATACTCGACGCTGCGCGTATCGACGGCTGCGGCGAATTACGCATATTCCTGCGTATTCTCCTGCCCATTATTAAGCCAGCCCTTGCGACGGTGACGATATTCACCTTCATGGCAAACTGGAACGAGTTCCTGCTTGCCGTTATCTTCCTGCAGGACAAAAAGCTTCACACGCTCCCCCTTGGCATGTCGGTATTTGTGGGCCAATACTCAGCTCCCTGGCAGCTTATCGGCTCTGGTGTGGTCATATCGATACTGCCGGTGCTCCTCCTCTTCTTCATTCTGCAGAACCAGTTCATACGCGGATTGACGGCCGG
>CBFDDP010000214.1:0-3480 GCA_965603595.1 uncultured bacterium | reverse complement strand
ATCTCGAGGCAAGCATGGAGCGCGGCATATTTCAGGTGCGCATTGTACATGGAAAGGGAACGGGCATACTCAGAGGGAGAGTCCACTCCATACTGAAGCGGCTGGACTGTGTCGAATCCTTTTCACTTGCAGGGGAGTCGGCGGGCGGATGGGGTGCAACCATTGTGAGGCTCAAAACCAGTGACTAATGACAGGAGCTCTGTCTGCTCGGTTACAACCGTCTCATGCCGAGACCGCCGTCTATCTCTATTGTCTGCCCTGTTGAGTAATCGAAGTCACCGCGTGCAAAGGCTCGTATGACCCGTGCGACATCATTGGGAACACCCCACCGCGGGGTGACCAGCTTTCCCTCACCAATCATCCGGTCGATTTTCTCACGGTGCACGAGGGACATGTCCGACTCCACGATGCCAGGGCGCACCTCAATGACCGGAATACCGTGGTCACCGAGGCGGTGGGCAAAAAGCCTTGCAGCCATACCAAGTGCGGCTTTGGTCATGCAGTATTCTGCGCCCATGGGATTTGTCATATGACCCTGAACAGAGGTGATGAAGGCAATGCGGCCCCGCTCGATGACACCCTTTTCCATCCATTGCATCATGCGCCGTGCCACCTGCTGGGTGAGGAAGTAGGGCCCCTGCAGGTTGATCGACATAACACGCTGAAACCGTTCTTCATCGGACTCGAGGAGATCGAGCGGTTCAGGTTCGATTCCCGCATTGTTTACGAGCAGGTCCAGTTGGCCGAACTGATCCTCAATGAATAAGAGCAGATGTTGCCGGTGTTCGGCGGAAGAGATGTCAGCGATACACACTTCGGCTCGAACACCCTCTCCTTCGACCTGTTCCTTCACCTTCAATGCATTACTGCGGGTAACGGATGGATCTTCCTGAACCCCGTTAATGATGAGGTCGAAACCCTCCTGTGCGAGGCCTAAGGCGATGCCCCGTCCGATTCCCCGCGATGACCCGGTAACAAGTGCCACCCGTTTTTTTCCAGAGGCCATTTTATGGGTCCCCCCTTTACAGCATGGACACTCAGATTATAAACCACCCCGTGTGTATGTAAATGGTTTAATGAAGGATCGGACCATGTCTCACGCATAAGCCGGGTTTGCAACATCCCCGGGGATGTTATTGCCACGACCAGAATGGAAAGATACCGTGGGCGAGAAACGTGGTGGACCCCCTGCCTTCGGTTGAGACTGCGTATATACCCGGCAGGTCGTCATCGGTAGTTCCGTTCACCACGATATGACTGCTGTCCGGCGACCATATTGTATGGGAGCGTTGGTACTGATCGTAGTATGGGATCACCTGCCCGAGGAACGCGCGAGTCGGGCGAATAGTGGCGAGGGCTTGAACTGTCCCTTCTGCAACGTTCAGGACCGAAACAGCGAGCACAAATACCTCTCGATTGTCATCCCCCGTTATGATCTGAGGTTCGAAAAGGGCGATCTTTGTGCTGTCCGGCGACCAGAAAAAGGCAAGCACATTGCTCGAAGGAACCTGATAGGCGGACCTATCTTCCCCATCGGTCATGTTCAGAATATTCAGTGTTCCTATACTCCCGCCAATGGGCGAACGCCTGCCGGTGACATAGGCAATCTGTTTGCCGTCTGGTGACCAGCTGAAGGTGAGAGGTCCCTGCCAGTCCACAAGGAGGTCCTGCGGCTCGCCGTCATTTTGTGCGATGACCAGGGTGCTGTGACGTTGTAACATCTCTGCGGCGATAAGCAGACGGCTTCCATCCGGTGAGTACGCCGGCGCCTGAAAGAAAGCCGGGAAGTAGTTGAGTGTCTTGTACGCATATTCCTCTTCGGTAAGATCGAAGAGCTTGATGGCGGCTTTGTCAGGCTGCTCTGCCATTGAACCATCCGTGTGCGTGAGAATGGTACTGCTGTCTGCACTCCATGACCAGTAGAAGGGCTGCCCCATGTCAATGAAAGCCGGCTTCCCGCCCTCAGTGGGGAGTACCTGCAGGAGAAGGTCCTGTGCACTGTGCAGTGCACTCAGGAAACTGATATTGCGTGAGTCGGGGCTCCAGTAAAGGTAGAAGGGTGCAATTTCTCCTGTGGTCAAAAGAGTCTTCTTGTCACTGCCCTCAATATTTGAGATATAGAGGGTTGATTCGACATTCCCTGAATTGTCGGCACGGTAACCGACGAAGGCCAGCATTTCACCATCAAAGGACCAGGAAGGATAGCGATACTCCGTCCTGTTCTCGTCACTTGGTGATGCGTCATCCGTAAGCTGATAGGCCCTTCCCTGAAGGGGATTCAGGATGTATATATTACCGTCCATACCGGTAAAAGCTATGTGGCCTGTATCGGTACCCGCCGTGCTTCTTGTCCGATTCCCGGTCTGTACGGAGCGTGTGCACGATGCGAGAACAAAGAGAACAGCGATGAAAAGCATGAGAATCGGCAGCGGCCGGAAAAATGGACGTTTACATTTCACCAGCCCTTTTCCTGAATGATTGTGTAGGGTCATTGTCCCATCCTGTTTTCATTATATAGTATTGAACATTTTTATGCTCATATCTCTCCTATAGAATATAATCCCCGAGATCTTGCAGAAAATGGTAGAAAGATGATATATTTGTGCCCATGATTTTGGAAGGGGAGAAGATGCAGCAGGAGAAGGTCATACGGGTCCGCAACGTACACAAGAGTTATGGAAAATTACATGCCGTCGCGGGTCTCAGCTTCGATGTACTTCGTTCAGCCTGCTTCGGATTTTTGGGTCCCAATGGTGCCGGAAAGACTACCATGATGAACATGATATACGGCCGGACCCTGCGGGACACCCATGGGGACAGCAGCATTGAGATCTTCGGGTCTGACCCTGCTCGGAAGGAGCTCGAGATAAAGTATCTCTGCGGAGTGGTGCCCCAGGAGAACAATCTCGACGTGGAGCTCGATGTTCGGAAGAATTTGATGATCTATTCGAAGTTCTACGGTCTGTCTTCGAGAGAGGCTGAGCGGAGAATCGATGAGCTGCTCGATTTCATGGAGCTCACTAATAAGAAAAAATCGAGAATCAGGGAGCTTTCAGGTGGCATGAAACGGCGTCTGCTCATCGCCAGGGCGCTACTCAATAATCCGAAGCTTCTCGTTTTGGACGAGCCCACAACAGGTCTCGATCCGCAGGTTCGGCATCTCATATGGAACAAGCTTCGGCAGCTCAAAACGGCCGGTACCACCATCCTTCTCACGACACATTACATGGAGGAGGCCTTTCAGCTTGCCGATCAGATTCTGATCATCAATCAGGGCGAGAAGCTTCTCGAGGGCAATCCGCAGGAGCTCCTTGAGCAGTATATGGAGAGATATGTTCTCGAGGTACGGAATCTGGAGGCAACGAGCATGTTTCAGGAGATCATACGCGTCACCGATATACGGCAGGACCGGTCTCATGACACGCTGTTGCTCTACGCGGACGACCTCGACCTTCTCAAAGAGGCCGCCAGGGAGCTCGA
>CBFDDP010000213.1:0-3577 GCA_965603595.1 uncultured bacterium | reverse complement strand
GCTATTCTTTCTCGCGCTTTATCTCCATAATTCTACGTTTGATAGGCAGCCACTTTGTATTGTACTGCTCGGCCAGTTGATACATCTCGAGATCTTTGCGGTTTTCCTGTATACGGACCGGCGTCGAATAGTCGGTTGTTTTGAACCCTTTAAACATCACGTTCACGGGGCTTGCGATATGCCTGTTGAAGTAACGCCGGTAAATGGTTGTCATGACGATTATGACCGCAATGATGATATCGAACACCATCATGTTTATGAGGGCGTGGGAACGCTTCACGTCTTTGTTGTCCAGATACAGTACATATTCATCCACTACCTCGGTGAAGAAATCGTCATTTAAATAGCTCTCCTTGAACATTGCCTCGTCGATATTGCGGTAGATGGTGTTTCCATCGGATTTGATCATAAGGAGAGAGCCGGCATCAGCGAAGAGAAGGTTAAAATCCTCCTTGTCCTCCATGGCTACATAGGCCGATACGATTCTCTTTACCTCCTCAGCCCGCGGCTGGATTATTTTTTCGTTCTCGAGATAGGAAAAGCCCATGAGGGCAACAACGGCGATGGTAATGACGATAAGGATCGGTGCCGCCACGTATCGCGGCGTCATTACATAACGTGTCTTCACCTTGCCGAAAAGCTTCATCGCTCTGATGAATCGGAATATACGGATGATTCGTATGGTTTTCACGATCTTGAGAAACCGGAGGTTCCCTATGGCCATCAGACCAACACTGCCCACGACGGGAAGGGTGAATCCGGTTCCCTCGGAAAGATAGGTCATGAACAGGAGTGGGCCGGAGCTGAAGACGAGGAGCGGCAGTGAGGCGATGAAATCGATGATTCCACCCTCCCTCATAATATACTGTCCCACCCTGCCTCTCTTGCCGGACATGATGAGCCGCGTTATGAATTCGAGACTGAAAATAGCGTCGAAACAGAAGCCTGCCAGGAGAAGGAGCTTCCGTATGTCTGCATTGACATTCATAAACACCGCAAGGTCTTCACTGTACGTCTCGAATATGACCAGTATGATGAGTATGAAGAGCAGACATTCCAAAAATCTTCCAAGATAGCTGTATCTGTTCATGTACCGCAACCCCTTTCATGTGTGCTCGATACACGCACCAGGTATTTCGAAAGCTGATACTGTATTTAATCTTTGTATAGTACATATTTCGGCAGGTTACCATACTTTCTTACAGCGCTTGGTTCAGAAAGGATCAGGGACTCAGTATAGCCCTGATAGTTGCAACCGCATCCTTTGGATTGTCTGCACCAAGAATCCGGTCGTTCCTCCTCCTATCAAGAGCCTCATCGATAAATTGGTTTGTGATACCTGGAATACCACGGAGTGTGACTATTGGCTTGCCGTACTGCCAGGCAAGTGCGACTTCACTCAATGTGCCGCTTCCGCCTCCAATGGCAATGATCGCGTCAGCAGAGCTGACAATAATGCTGTTTCGTGCATAACCGATACCTGTGGCAATGACCAGGTCAACGTAGGGATTTGCTGCCCCTTTGTCGTATCCGGGCAAAACACCGATTATGCGGCCCGAACCGCTTCCGACCACTGAAGCTGCTCCCCGGCATGAAGCCTCCATGACACCGCCGAGGCCGCCGCATATGAGCGCGAAGCCAATCTTCATGATCTCTGCTCCCGTATCAAATGCGGCATCGAGCACGGACTGCGGTTCCGTACTCCCTCCGATAACTGCGATGAGTGTCTGCATTCATCATTCCTTGGCAGAATTGCTCTGTAATTATTTATATTATCTATTCAAGCTATTTTTATATACTTTTCTCCAAAATTGTGCGTGAAATCCCTTTATGATTGTATATCGATATTGACTTAATTGTCAAAATCAGGTATATTATAACACAGCGCGGCCTTTGGCCGCAACTAACACAAAGTTATAACAGCGCTTGCCGCGCTGCACTTTATTAAAGCTTTTCGCACCAAGGGCACTCTCGTTGGTCGCACCGCAGGAAATACCTGCGGGACGAAAGTTACAGAGGAATAGCATACATTATTAAATCAAAAAGGGGTTGTTTATGTATTCTTTGGGGGACAAGGTCGTTTATCCTGTACACGGGGTGGGTGTCATCAATTCCATCGAGGACAAGACGGTCCTGGGAGAAAAACGATCCTATTATGTCATCAAACTCTCGATTTCTGATATGACCGTCATGATCCCCACCAATAAGTCGGAGGATCTCGGTCTACGCCTCGTTGTTTCCGACAGGGTTGCCACCAAGGCACTTAAAATTATTGGTTCTGAAACGACAGAGATGGAGGAGGATTGGAAATCCCGCTATCAACAGAACTTCGAGAAGATCAAAAGCGGTTCAATCCTCAACGTGGCAGAGGTGGTGAGAAACCTCTTCCACAGAAATAAGGTCAAGGAACTCTCTATTATGGAGAAAAAATTGTATGAGAATGCGTACAGGCTCCTGGTGGATGAGATTTCCTATGTGAAGGGCCTTGAGCGGGAGCAGGTGCAGAACCTTGTTGCTCAGGGATTGGAAAACGTTTAATTTTCCCGCGCATGCTCTTTAATATCAAATTTCAGTTGACAACCGGGAATAGACATCCTTAGTATCCCGGTTCAATGGATGGAGAACAACGAGTGATAATACGAATACTGTTTGTACTTATTACAACGTCGCTGTCCCTGGTGTTCAGTATTGGCCGTGATAACTTCTATATATACCCCGCTGCAATCCTGCTCATATCGGTCGGTGTCGTTCTGCTCGAAGCGTACATAAAGCGTTTCAACAGGGAAAATGTTACCAAGATATTCAAGGGTTTCATCATCGGCCTTCTGCTCGGAGCTGGGTTCTCGGCCATAGTCCGTTCCTTCGGTTTCGAGCTTACATGGTTGTACAGGCTCATGATTTATCTCTGTGCTCTGTATATCGGTATAGCCATCATATCGCAGCTCGATGTAGGATTCGGCCTCATCCGGCAGTCATCTCCAAAGGGGACATCTGAAGAGTGCCTGAAGATACTCGATACGAGCGTCATTATCGACGGCAGGATCGCCGACATTGTCGAAACGAAGTTCATTGAAGGCGTGCTCGTGGTACCGAAATTCGTGCTCGATGAGCTTCAGCAGATTGCCGATTCCTCGGATTCCGTCAAACGGGCGCGGGGAAGGCGGGGACTCGATGTTCTGAACAGGCTCAAGAAGGACCGTGATACACTCCTGCGCATCACCGATCAGGATTTTCCCGAAATATCCGATGTCGACTCAAAGCTTGTGAAGCTGGGCAAGTTACTCGATGCAAAGGTGATCACCAATGATTTCAATCTGTTCAAAGTGGCCGAGATACAGGGGGTAACGGTACTCAACATCAACCTGCTGACCAATGCGCTCAAGCCTGTGGTGCTTCCGGGTGAAAAGATGAAAATAGTGGTCATCAAGGAGGGGAAGGACCCGGGTCAGGGCATTGGATATCTCGATGATGGCACAATGGTTGTGGTCGACTCTGGCAAGAAGTATGTGGGCGAAGAGATCTTCGTGACGGTTACAAGTGTTCTGCAGACACCGGCAGGAAGGATGATTTTTGCCAG
>CBFDDP010000212.1:0-3580 GCA_965603595.1 uncultured bacterium | reverse complement strand
TCCGCGCCTCAGAATTCGATCAGGGTCTTCAGCCCCTGTCCGCTCATGGCATACTCAAAGGCCTCATGGACCTCTTCGACCTTGAACCGTTTGCTGATCATGGTCTCTGTGTCGATTTTCCCTTGGGCGATGAGGTTAAGTGCAAGCTCGTAGTCTGCAAGAGCAGCACCGGTGGTGCCTGTTGCAACGATGTCGTTGTAATGGAGAAGGTTCGTGTTCATCTCCACCCTGTCCCTGCCCTGAGGCAGTCCACCGAAGAAGTTTATCCTGCCGAGCTTGGCAGCCATCTCTAGGGAGAGCTGCTGGATCTCGGGAACGGGAACCGCTGTTATGATGACATCGGCACCTTCACCTTCCGTGAGTTCCATGACCGTTGAGAGAAGATCCTTTTCAGCGGAATTGATCAGTACATCAGCTCCCAGAGGCCTCACAAGATCGAGCCGCTTCTGTACGATATCCGCAACCATGAGCGGGCTTGCACCGGCAAGCTTCTGAACCTGCATGTGCAGGGCACCCATGGGTCCTGCGCCAACGATGAGCACCGCGTCGCCCGGTGAGGTGTAGACAGACCTGAGGGCATTGTAGCAGCACGCAAGAGGCTCCGCAAGCACGGCTTGATCAAAGGGGGTCTTTTCGGTAAAGGGTATGAGATTGCCCATGTGAAGTGCCCTGGCCGGCACCTTCATGTACTCAGCAAAGCCCCCGTCAATGTGTATGCCAAAGGCCTGGAAGTCGGCGCAGAGCTCTGTGTGGCCTATTCTACAGTATTTGCAGTGGCCGCATCCTATGTTTGGAGCGATGCTGACGCGCATGCCCTTCTCGTATCCATCAACCAGGGAACCCTTCTCCCAGACCTCGCCGGCGATCTCATGGCCGAGTATTCTCTCCTCTCCAGCCTGCATTTTGCGGTAGCCGCTCCTCAGAATCTTGATGTCTGTACCGCATATTGCCGCAGTATGGACACGAAGTAGCAGCTCATCCTCCCCAATATCAGGACGGTCAACCTCTTTGAATTCTATCTTTCCGATTCCGCTGTAAACAGCAGCCCGCATCTTCATGAACCGACCTCCTCGGCAGCCCCCGACTTTAACGATCTGTTGGCGGCCACAACGGCCTGTACCGCCGCCATCCCGTCCTGGCCTGTGACCAGCGTCGGCCTATAATCAATGACACTGGTGATAAAGCTTCGCATCTCATCGAGGTACGCATCTTTGAAACGGCTCCGCCAGTTTCCCCACGCATTCTCCCTGATCACACCATGCACATCGCAGGAGAAGTAGGCCTGTTCCCTGATCTCACCAATGGATATGAGACCGCCGGTGAGCACGATCTCCGTTCGGGCGTCATAGCCGTAATCCACGGGGCAGGTCCCGTCTATGGTTCCAATGACAGCGTTGTCGAACCGCACGGTGCACACCACGTTGTCGTAGAAATCCGGATATTCCTTTTCGAGCTTTTTAACCTTACGGTTTACCGCCTCAGCGTACACCCGTCGGTACTCACTTCCAGCGAACCATCGTGTGGAATCAAAATCGTGGCTATTCACCTCGCCGAGCAGGCCGTTGCTCTCCACAACATTGTAGGTCCAGGGTGGGGGAAGCCCTGGTCCTCTGCCCACCGATTTGACAATCATCACCTCCCCGAGTTCGCCCGAATCGATCACCTCCTTCGCGTGCAGAAAGGGTGGATCGAAACGGCGCATAAAACCGACCTGAAGCTTGACGTTGTTTTTCGATGTGGCTTCGATCATGGCCCGTGCCTCTTCAGGCCTGATGGACATGGGCTTTTCGCAGAACACATGTTTCTTCGCTTCGGCACATTTCACCACGATATCCCGGTGTGTAAAGGTAGGTGTCACGACCACCACGGCATCAAAGAGGTCACTCGAAAGCGCCTCGTCCAGGTCTGTGAACAGATTGGTGACTCCCAGCTCCTCGCCCCGTTCACCCGCAACCTTGCTGTCGCTGTCAACAATCGCTGTAAGATCGGCGTTTTTGATATTAGATGCCAGGTTCCGCGCATGAACCATGCCAGCCCTTCCTGCGCCAATGAGACAGAATCGAATCTTGTCCATGGAGAGCTATCCTCAAATAAAAATTATTTTTACACATCTATTTAGGATAAAATTTTATTTCTTAAATATACAAAAATATGTATGGATGTCAAACATATTAGAAGTGCAGCTCCATCTTTTTGCCCTTTTCGGCCGAACTCACGATCGCGTCCATGATTACCTGTATCCGGTACCCGTCCTCAAATGTCGCACCATAGGGCGAAACATCCCTATCAGCAGCAATGCACTCGATAAAATGATTGAGGGCATGCACATGCCCGTATTCCCATCCCGTGTTGTGTCCGGGCGGGAGAATCATCGACTGCAGAGGGTGGCTGAAATCGGTAACGGATATATTTGTGAACCCTCGCACATCCTGCACTGCCGTTTTGTCGAGGCACACGTGGAGGTGATTCAGGTCTTCCAGGTCAAAACGAAGGCTCCCCTTTGAACCGTTTATCTCCCAGCTGAGCTGATTCTTCCTTCCCGTACTCACACCCGCAGATTCAATGGTGCCAACCGCCCCGCTTGCGAACTCGACGAGCGCACCATTCACCTCATCAGCCGTGACGCTCTCGGTCTTACCCAAACTGTCTTTGCGTGAAGTGTTGAAGGTGCGAACCATACCGGCGACTGCCTTCATCTCTCCCAGGAGAAAACGCGCCATATCGATGATATGACAACCGATTCCAAGCAGCACTCCCGAGCGAGTACCCGTTGCATACCAGACATTCTCCAGCACCTCGGAGGGCTCATGCCCGACCTCCTGAAGATAGACCCCCCTGAACTGATAGATCCTACCCAGCTCCCCCACTTCGATGAGCTTTTTCGCAAGCCGCACCGCAGGCATGAACCGGTAATTGTGGCAGAGCATGTGCTTCACCCCCGCCTTCACCGCTTCATCACGCATCTCCTTCGCATCTTCCACGTTCATGGCGAGGGGCTTCTCACAGATCACATGCTTTCCCGCCCTGACAGCGGCGACAGAGGGTTCTGCATGCATGCTATCCGGTGTGCAGTTGTCCACGATCTGCACTGAAGGGTCCTCAATGAGCTCCCGCCAGTCGGTACACACGTGCTGGTATCCGAACCGCCGTGCGGTGTCGATTACGCCCTTTTCATTTCTCCCGCACATGGAGATGAGAAGCGGATAGGCCACAGGTTTCTGATAGGTATAGGGAATCTTCACATAGGCGTTAGAGTGCACCTTGCCCATGAATCCGTACCCGATAACACCGATACCGATACAGGGATTATTCAGTGCAGCATAATCAATTTCCCGTATCATGGCTTTCTCTCTTCCCCTCAATGCAGCCTGTATGCCTGATCCACCCCGTCTATAATCGAAACCGCGACCACGTCTGAAGTTGAAATCAGCGATCCTACTGATAAATCGAGCCCGCCGGAAATAATGACCATGGCCTGTCCCAATGAAACGACCCCCAGTATTGGGGATGTGCGGACCACATTGAAAAGATTGCTGATTTTAAAGAAACTAACCCCCCATATGATGTTCACCACGAAGGC
>CBFDDP010000211.1:0-3585 GCA_965603595.1 uncultured bacterium | reverse complement strand
GAACCCATGGGAAGCTCCACGAGCATCCAGAACTGCTCCGCCCCTCTCTGCGGGAAGAGTATGAAATCCATGTTTTTTTGCATATAACCCATGGCCAGTACAATCACACCTATAAACACGGCAAATATGAGATACCGCAACCTGAGAAATCCAAGCGCGAACTTGTTGTAGATCTTCTTGAGTCCCTCGAACCACACGCCGATGGTCGCACGTTCGGCTTTCATGGACCGTTTTTCCATGCCGCGCTTCAGGTGGGACGGCAGCGCAAACACAGCCTCAAAGAGGGAAATGAAGAGCGCCAGGCTAACCGTAAGGGGTATCACGAAAATGAACTTGCCGAGCATACCCTTGATAAAGAAGATAGGTGCAAAGGCGAGAAAGGTGGTGAGAACGGTAGTCAAGACGGGGAAGAATACCTCGTTCACGCCATTCACCGCCGCCTCGAGGGGCGATTCGCCCAGATGTCGTCGGAACATGATGTTCTCAGATATGATGATCCCATCGTCCACGATAATGCCGATGACCAGAATGAGCGATGCGAGGGAGATGCTGTCCAGAAAGGTGCCAAAAAAGGGCATAAGGAAAAACACTCCTGTCATGGCGACTGGAATACCCATGGCCACCCAGAACGCGGTCCTGATATTGAGAAATATGGTGAGCATGATGACCACGAGCACAAGGCCGATGGCGCCGTTGACGAGAACGGTCTGAAAGCTATCACGCACATACCCGGAAACGTCATTGGCCGTTGTAAGCTGCACAGGCCCGTAGCGGTAGATTTCAGGCAGGGTAGGCTCACCAGTAAATACGGATTTGATGGAAGCAAAAAAACCCGGTTTCTCCGCAGCCTCTTCAGGAAATTCGACGTATCCCCCTACTCTGCCCCTGGAAGCCTCCTCCCGCATAAGCTTCTTGATGGCTTTCACGGTTCGGAGAACATCGGCGTTCTCCGTCTTGTTGACCAAAAAGGAGATCGCATTTTTCCCATTAACGCGGGATATGATGTCCTCGTCCTCGAAGTCGTCCCTGATAATGGCGAGGTCCTTCACTTTGATGAGCGGTCCGTCAAAGGTCGACCGTACGATGACATCGCCAACCTCCACAGGCTCCTCAAACTGCGCCAGCGTAACCACGTTTTTCTCGCTGGTGAATGACTCAAAGGTCCCGCCTGTCAACCGTATGTTGCGTGCCTGAATGGCCTGTATGATCTCTCTGAGAGGTATCTGATACTGTTCCATCCTCCGGGGGTTGACTTCGACCTTGATCTCCCGGGCGCGATAGCCGTACTTGTCCACACTCGATACGCCGGGAACCTCTTTGAGCTTCTTCTCGAACTGCTTCGCTATCTCTCGAAGCTCGCTGTACTCCACATCCCCCGTAATGCCGACCTCGATAATAGAGAATATGGACGTGGTTATTTCCGTAACCAGGGGAGAGTCGGTCACCTCATCGGGAAAATCGGTCACCCGTCCCACAGCCTCGCGTATATCGGATTTTACCTTGTCGGAGTCTTTGGCATCAGGATCAATGGTCACACCGATAACAGAGAGGTTTTCCATGGAGGTGGAGGAAACCTCGTCGATGCCGGTGACGTTCTGCAACTCATCCTCGAGCTTGTTTGTCACGTTGAGTTCCACATCCTCAGGTGAGGCACCGGGATATACCGTGGTGATCACCACTTCTCCCAAGTCCACCTCGGGAAACTGATCACGCTTCAAGGTCCGCAGCGAGTTGAGACCGAGCATCACGATACCGATGGTAAACAGGGTGGCCAGGATATGACGTCTGGCGAAGAATTCGAATAGTTTTTTCATCTGTTCCCCCTTATCACTCAGTGACGAGAATTTCGTCGAGAAGCGCCAGAGACTGCAGTATCAGGGTGTGGTAGAGATAGGCGTTGCCTGCATAGGTGAGCCTTGCCGCCGCCTCATTGTCCTCACTCTGAATCACAAAGGTAAGCTGGCTTCTACCCTGGTTGTAGAGCTTGAGCTCTTCCTTGGTCTTCTCCTGCGCCGACTCGATCTGTTTCTTGTTCAGATCAAGCACATCCTCCATGTCATGAATCTGTATCAGCAGGTTGATCATGGATGCTTCGAGGTCCCATTCAAGGCTTTTCTTCTCCTCGTCGATCTGAGCTACCTGTTTATCGAGCTTCTCGAGTTGCCCCTTCGCCGTATTACCGCCCAGAGGCTTGGCGAAAACAAGAGAAATAGTAGCATCTGGATGGTATATCGCGAGGGACTCGCCGAATGTCTCATCTCTCCCATACAAACCTGCAGCTACACTCAGGTCAAGCTGTGCACGCTCCTGATCCTCCACACCTCCACGCTGATACTGAAGCTGTCTTTTCAGTATATCGAATGTTGACAGAAGGCGGGATTGAGATTTCATCTGTGCTATTACGTCCTCATTTTCAGGCAGCTCCTCGAGCTTGTAAATATCGTACATCGGTCTCCGTTGGAATATCTCGTCACTGCCCGCAATAACGGCGAGCTCAGCCTGCTTTGCTTTCCACTGTGACTGGGCAAGCACCAGCCCCTGCTCGGAGAGCCGCACCGCATCCTCTGAGCGGAGCACATCCACCTTGTCAACCAGGTTTGCCTTGTACCGCTTGTTCACATCATCGAGCCCGCGTTTGGCAATCTCAAGCCGCTCCTGCCTGATGGCCACTTCCCTCGCATAATACGCCCAGTCGAGAAACCGTATCGATACGTCGAGCAGGAAGTTCTCCTGATTCTCATAGGCCTGCACCTGCGTGAAGTCGATGGTGTAATCGCTCAGCTCATACTCCAGCCGGTCGAGTTTTCCTGCCCGGTTCTGAAGTAACGGGTGGGTATAGGAGGCAACAAAGCCATGTCGGTAGACATTGTTTGTCCCCACATCTGTGTGCAAACGTGTATATCCTGTAGTCATTGAAAAACCCAGCCGTCCTCCCGTATTCCACATGGCTTTATCCAGGCCAGCCTCAACACCGGCACGATGCAGTTCATTGGCACTGTATTCCGGCGCACTGCCCTTCCCAAGATAGGAATAGGCCGGGACAACGCTCAGCAACCAGTCCTGTGTTCCAAGCAGACTCTGTGCCTGCTTCTCTTCGATATCAACGGAGAGCTGCTCCTTGTTGAAGTAGGGGTGATTCGTCTTCACCATATCGAGGTACTCGGCAAGTGCCACCTCGGTGAGTTCCTCCTGGGCAAAGGCGGAAAACGCGTAAAATGCCATTGCCAGCGCAAAGAGAGCAATAACTATTTTCATGGGTTTCCTCCTCAATCTTTTTTACCTTATGAACCGTATTATTTTTATATGAATTGACAATATACCTCCCGACAATACAGAAAAGAACATATTTCTGTTTTCGTAGATGGATTTCAAGCACAACAGGCATATTCCCCGATCACGGAATAAAATTCCGTGTGATTCTAGCACATGTCGGGTATTAATGCAAAATAAATAATCGTCTCGTATGTCTGTGCCAGGCACCGATTTGTTCCTGTGTTTGCATATGTTTGTGCCAGATACCAATGGTTTCCTGAGAAAGGGAACCGTGATCCCGAGGGCACCTGACTATAAGCATGCAGGCATATC
>CBFDDP010000210.1:0-3655 GCA_965603595.1 uncultured bacterium | reverse complement strand
CCTCATGAAGTACGAAAAGCGGTCTCTTCTCTTATCTACGGTCATTGCTCCAGGGGGAGGCTGTCCAGGGTGTGGTGAAAAAGGAAGACGGTTTCTCCGGTGGAGACATCCATCTGAAACCGTTCAGATTTAACCCTGCTTTTTTCGTCAGAATAAACGCGAAGCTCCACCTCGTTCATGCCGGTGGGCAGCGGAACCCGGGCGTAAGCGATGCTGTAGGGGAGAGTCTGCCAGTTACGGGTGTCAGCCCTCTCGGTGAGAGCGTTGGTAACGGTGAAAAGGGTGCCGAGATTCTGGTTTTTTCGCCGCAACAGCTCCTCTCCCGCCTGCTTCAGCGCAACACGCAGCAGGGAGGTGCCGAACTCCCGCAGCATCCTGTCCTCCAGGCTCTTGAAGGCGATTTCGTTTATGTTCTGCGCGAGCTCCAGGGGATACACCCCGCTTACGACCATTAGATCGGCACTGCGATAATAGGGTTTTCGCTCCAGATAACGTGCAAAGGCAACACGAACGATACGGAGATCACCCAAACCGGAGGACCCTACGCTGTCAGTGCCTAGCACGAAGGGGAAGCTGAGACCCAGCTCCTCATTGACGAAAAGCACCCCTTCCCCCGATCCCCTGACAATGAAGAAGTTGATGCTCCAGGAGCCCTTCACAGGCCCCAGACCTGTATTCCAGAAAAAAACAAGCTCTCCTCCGCTGCTCTCCTGAGGTTTATGGGTGAAGCCGAACTCCCGCTCGTATCCTTCGAGCTCTTCCGTGAACCCGTTTAGATAGGCCGATTTGAGCAGGTCCCGTTTGAGCTGGTCTGGAGGTTCAACGCCGAAAGCGGTGCAATAGTCCTCCCTGTAAGCCTCGTATGCGTTACGGTAGGCGATGAATGCGTCGTTGTGCTCTCCGCTTGCCTCGTAGATGATCCCCATCAAATTGTGGGCGAAGGCGTCCCGTTTGTATCGGTTTTTGCGATGACCGTAGCGATCGTTCAGCTGGTTCAGCTGTATGTTCAGCCTCCTGCACTCTACCAACGCCTCCTCCATGGCTCCCAGGCTCAGGAAATTCAGGGCCTTATAATAGTGAATCTGCACAAGCTCGAAATCTTCCCCTCTGTAGGGCAAAACCTGTGGGTTCGAAACGAGGCTGAACGCCTCAACGGCATAGTTCTTTTGAAGGTCCTCGGAATACAGATATGCTTTCTCGAAGAAGCGGTTGCTCTCCTCATACTTGCCCATCAACTGAAGTACCACCCCTTTGTGGAGAAAGTGGAGCAGCCTGTCCTTGCCGAGAGGCGCCCGTCTGTTTTTATCGAGAAGCTCTGATGCCCTCCTGAACTCTCGCTGCACAAAGGACTCGTGAAACTCGCGGTTTCGCTGGTAGTATGTGGCACACCCTGCGCTAAACAGAAGGAGGGACAGAGCAAGGCTTATACTGAAGAAACCTCGCGACATCTGCACCGTCCAGCGTGGATTAATTCTTCACTAACTTCTTGATCTTTTTACTCCCAATCCAGATCGTCTCACCTGTCTCGATATCGCCCAGCTCCAGGTCCACCTGATAGAAAACGACCCTTTTCCTCCCGCTCGTGTCCACGATTGAGTTCAATACACCCTGAAGGATGAAATCAGCCCCGATCTCCTGCCCCCATCTTTTTACAGTTTCAGGTGAAGCAAACTCCTGTTGCTGCCCCCTTTCCTTTCGTAGCTGTTCCCTGGCTTCTCCCGCCTGCACCACTCGCACCCTGCCGGAGTTGATAAGCTCCCTCTCAATGTCCTTGATGAAGGTATCTGTGCTTATGTGCTCGTGGCTTTTGTTCCGAACAAGCCCTACCACAAGGACCGGTCTGCGCCCCTGTTTTTTCGAATACTCGCTCAGCCATTCACGGGACAGGACATCTTGAATCATCTCCTCGGCAACAAGACGTGAATCTGTATCGTTCCACCTGCCGCTCAAATCGATCGTCTCAGTCTCCTCGATTCTCTTTACCTTTCTCGCTGACGTACAGCCGGTGAGCACGATCCCCAGTATCAGGAACATTGTAATGGCATTTCGCATTGTATCACCTCCAGGTCTGTAAACTACCGTTCCGATATACCTGCATGTGATTTAAAATTTACAATAAATCGACATTTCAGCCAACACCTGATTTATAACTACTGACTCGATTATCTTGACATACATGAATCAGCCGATCTAAAGTGATAGGAAGGTAAAGATTATGGGCGATATATTATTGATAGTAATTTTTATAAATCAGGATTCGTCGGTTTTAAAAAAACTCCCCGCAGAAAGCCCCCGATTTTCCCATCATTTATTTCCGACTACTCTTCCCGATGGAAAACGTCAGCCTTCTTGTAAACATGTTACCCAAACCAGGATATTTTGTCCAGAATAAAGATTCCTCATAGTTTCACAGGGTATTCCTGAAACTGGGGATAGGCACTGCTTACCCCCGGGTATTTCTTCTTCCATAGCTGTGAAAGGAAATGAGAATCAGGAGGCCTTCAGTGCACCCTTATCGAAGGGTGGAGTATTGTTTCTTTTCAGGCATTCAAGTATTTTGTTCACCTCAAACGGATCTGTTATCACTGCGATAACTTTTACCACAGGCACCTCCGGTACCAGTGGCATCTTCGATATTTCGCTCCCACATTTCGGACATACCAAAGGTCGGCTGCCGCACTCCTGGCTCTTCCGACTCTTGTGCATCCCTGCACCTCGGATCCACCTCATAGACTTGTGTCAGCCTCGCCCAGCTCCGTCTTGACGTTTTCGTTGATACGCTCTGCATCTCAATATCGGGGAGTTTATCAATTGTCTTTTTGGGTCTGGCTCTGTACCCATATTTTGCAAGGCTGCCGTCTTTATGAGCCTTACCTTTTGTCCTGCTGGAAAACAGACCATAATAGCGTATGAGGTGTTTGTGCTTGGGCGGGATGTGCTGCGTCAACTCGGTGATAAAATCGTTCGCTTTGAAGAGCTTGATGTTCTCTTTCCAGTATGCATTGTATTTCGTCTTGTAAACGATTGTACCGTTTGAACGAGCGTATAAAATCCTCTGTAGAGAGACGGGATACCTGATGATATGCTGGCTCAGGTTCACCCGAGCTTTCCGGCTTGAGGCTGGAATCGGGACAGAGTTGTCCACCGAAAACCCGGAGTGCTTTCAGGAAAGCCCGGGTGAATCTAAGTCAGTATTAATCATCATCCGCACTCGTTTCAAACTCAGCCCATAAAGGCCTGTGATCGGATATCATGAGGCTTGCCTTCTTATCATCATTCCCAAACAGCACTTCATCAAACTTGATGATGCCGTACGTGCCAGTGAACTCTTTGGTGAAATGTGATTGAAACCAGATATTATCGTAGAGCTTATCTTTAATAGAGGTGGGAAGCTTGCCGTTCACATAGACCATATTGGGAATAGCCTTTAGGCTTTCGAATCCACTATCATCCGGTCCGAGGTTAAAGTCACCCATTAGTAATACGTCATTCTCACTATCCTGTCTCTGAACGACTGCATACACTCCTGCAAGTTTCTTCGCTTCATCTCTTCTTTCACTGACACTATCACCGTAAATGGAATGGATGTTAATAACATAGAAATCAAAGCTACCCGCTTTGAAGAGTACGATAAATGGTTCACGAATGAAGTCGT
>CBFDDP010000209.1:0-3676 GCA_965603595.1 uncultured bacterium | reverse complement strand
CATGCGTTTGGGGCATCGCAGGTGAAAACTGCATCCTGGAGGAATATTGACGGGCGATGGGATCTCTCCGGTAGACACGATCTTCTTCGGCTTCAACTCCTCTTCCCCTTCCGACACCACCGGTATGGAGGAGAGGAGCATCTGTGTATAGGGATGCAGGGGTCTGCTGAAAAACTCGGCCGTGGGAGCGATCTCGCAGATCTTTCCCAGATACATGATGGCCACCCTGGAGGCCATGTTTCGCATCAGGCTCAGGTCATGGGTGATGAACATATAGGTGAGATTGAGTTCCTTCTGCAGCTCCATCAGTTTGTGTATGATTTTTGCCTGTACCGACACATCCAGTGCAGAGGTGGGTTCGTCGAGAACGATAAAGGAGGGGTCCGTTGCCAGGGCGCGGGCAATGGCAATCATCTGGCGCTCGCCTCCCCCGATGGCAGGCGGGGACTTGTACATGAAATCAACGGGCAGCTCCACCATTTCCATCAGTTTTGCTACACGGTCCACACGCTCCTTTTTCGATACCGTGTCATGCACCCGGAGAGGGAGCTCGAGGATCTGCCGGATCGTATGCCGGGGATTCAGTGAAGATCCCGGGTCCTGAAACACGATCTGTATGTCCTGCTTCAGCGCTTTCGATCGCTTCTTGGTCGCGCCTGTAATGTCCTGGTTCTTGAAGAGGAGCTCACCGGAGGTGGCGGGATAGATCCCCATGACTGTGTAGGCAACGGTGCTTTTCCCTGAACCCGATTCTCCCACAAGCCCGAGGGTCTCCTGCTCGCTGATCGTAAAACTCACGCCGTCGGCGGCTCGTACGATTCCTCGCTTGGTGTGGAAATGTTTTTTCAGATCATCTGCCCTGACAATTATGCTGTCCATAAATCCTATTCCCTGTATAAAAAGCAAGCTGTCTTGTGATTGTCACCGCAATTGAAATTGATCGGCTTCTCCTTCCTGCAGATGGCCATCACTGCAGGACACCTCGGATGAAACCTGCATCCCGAAGGGGGATTCAGATATTCGGGTATACGGCCTGCAATGCCTGTGGCAATCCCCTCACCGGTGAGCTTCGGTACCGCGGCCATCAGTCCCCTGGTGTAGGGGTGTAAAGGGTTTTTGAACAGCTCAGCAGTGTCCGCAGTCTCCACCATAACACCGGCATACATGACGTACACCCGCTCCGTCCACTCCCTAACCAGTCCCAGTGAATGGGTAATGAGTATTGTGGAGGTATCCTTTTCCTGAATCAGAGTGCCCAGGAGCCGCAGGACCTGGTCCTGTATGGTCACATCGAGGGATGTGGTCGGTTCATCTGCCACAAGCAGGGTCGACCGGGTCGCCAGGGCCATGGCAATGCAGATACGCTGCCGCATCCCCCCGCTCAGCTGTATGGGGTAACTCTCCAGTATCCGCTCTGCATCGGGCAGCCGTACTTCCTTCAAGGCCTGCACCGCCCTTTCCCTGATCTCTTTTCTGGTCATGTTGTCATGGAGATTGGAGTACTTGATAGCGGTCATGAGCTGGTCGCCGATGGTGAAAACCGGATTCAATGCGGCGGTAGGGTCCTGGAAAATCATGGAGATCTCACGGGCATGGATCTCCCGGATCTCGTTCTTCCTCATGGTGAGAATGTCCCTGCCCTTAAAGAGAATCCTGCCGCCGGTGGTCCGGGAAGGAGGGTCGGGCAGGATCTTGAGCACCGACTTGGCTGTGGTGGTCTTCCCGCATCCGGTTTCACCCACCAGGCCAACCTTTTCTCCTTCATCCATGGTGAATAATACGCCGTTAAGTACCTTGAGGTATCCGCCGTATACAGTGAACCCTACCTCCAGGTTCTCAATGTCCAGCAGTCGCTTTGCCATCAGGTTTTCTCCACATCCAGCATGTCGCGGATACCATCACCCAGGATATTGAAACCGAAAACCACAAACATAATGGCGATGGCTGGAAACACGGCGATCCACCACTGGTCCGGCAGGTATTTTCCTCCGTCTGCAACCATGGTCCCCAGATCCGGCGTCGGCGGCTGGGCGCCCAGCCCCACAAAGCTCAGGGCAGAGGCCAGGAGAATGACCCACCCCATGTCCAGGCTCACCTTGGTGAAAACGGGACCGTAGCAGTTGGGGAGTATCTCCTTGAAGAGGATGTGAAATGTGCTTGCTCCGGTAACTTCTGCCGACTGTATGTAGAACTCATTTTTAAGCGAGCTCGCTATGCCGTACACCATCCTGCAGTACCACGGCCACCACATGAGGGAGACCGCCATCATGGAGTTGAAGATGTTGGGGGTCAATATGGCGGCAACGGACAGAGCGAGAATCAGGGGCGGAACAGCCACAAATATATCGGTGATACGCATGATGAGGGTTTCCGCCCAGGTGCCTTTCTTATATCCTGCGATCAAGCCCAGGGTGACACCCACCGGTGCGGTAAGCGAAATGACGGTCACACCCATAATGAGAGAGAGCCTGAATCCGAAAAACACCCTGGATAAGATATCCCGTCCGAACACATCCGTGCCGAAGATATGGGCCGTGCTCGGCGGCTGGCTTGCGTTATCGAAATCGACAAAATTGCCTCCATGTTCCGGATAGGGCGACACAAAGGGGGCAAAGACAGCGAGAAACACCACTACAACGATAATCACTGCACCCACAATCGAGAGCGGGTTCTTGGAAAAGGTATACCACCCCTTCTTGACTCGTTCCCAGGTTCTGGAGCGCAGGCTTTGTTCCAGGGCTGTAGCAGAAGGACTCATCTATACACTCCTCTCGGCGCCGAGCCGAATACGGGGGTCGAGCAGTGAAACAATGATATCCACGATGATATTCACCACGAGGAACATCAAACCGATCACCATGATTACAGCGGTTATGCCGTTGAGGTCTTTGTTCAGGATCACCTGTATCCCGTAGCGCGACACTCCAGGCCAGTTGAATATGAGCTCAACGAGAAACGCCCAGCCGAGCTGGGAGGCGAAATCGAGGCCCAGCACCGATATGGTGGGAATAACAGAAATCTTCAATAAATATTTTGACATGATCTTTCGTTCAGGAATTGCCTGTGTCCGTTCCAGTGCGATGAAATCCCGCTGAAGGTTGTCTGCCATACTCGACCGGGTGATCCGGGCCTCCTGGGCCATGGGCCCCAGGGCAAGGGCGACACTGGGCATGAGAAGATGCTTCAAAGCGTCCCAGAGAGCCCTGAAATCGCCGGCGATCAGGCTGTCGATGGTCATGAGCCCGGTTATGGTAGGCGGATGATCGATCCAGGGGCTCAGGCGGCCGATGGTGGGGAGTATGTTGAGCAGGTACCCGAAAATCAGCAGAAACAAAATGGCAAATACATAGGCCGGGGTACACACTCCCAGGTAGGAGAATACGCGAACAACGTTGTCCGGCCATTTATTGGCGTTCCGGGCAGATGCAATTCCAAGCAGAATACCCAAGACCGACATGATTATTCCGGTAAGAAGCATCAATTCGAGGGTCGCCGGGAAAAACTCCTTGATATCGGTGGTTACACTCCGCTTCGTCAGTATTGAATACCCGAAATCACCCCGAATGGCTCCCTTTATCCAGTGATAGTACTGCACATAAATCGAGTCATTCAAGTGAAGGTCTTCCCGAAACCTTTCCACCACATCTTCCGGTGCACGGGGCCCGAGGGCCATTCG
>CBFDDP010000208.1:0-3707 GCA_965603595.1 uncultured bacterium | reverse complement strand
GGAACTGTCTTTGGTTCCCATGTTCTTCCCGAGACGGAGAACGGTAATGCGGTCGCCCACCTGCAGAGCTTCCTCGATCTTGTGGGTGATGAACAGGATCGCGTATCCCATGCCGGCCATGTGTTCCAAAGCCGTGATCAGATGTTCGGCATCGGTCGAGATGAGCGAAGTGGGCTCGTCGAGGATAAGTATCTCGGGTTCATGGTAGAGTACCTTGACAATTTCAGCCCTCTGCTGCTCACCTGCAGAGAGATCCTCAACACGTGAATCTGGATCGACGTACAGCTTATACTTATCGGAGAGCGCCTTAACCCGTTCCCTCACCTCCTGTATGGGGTAGGAGAAATCGGATACAGAAAGCCCGAGTGCGATGTTCTGTGCAACGGTAAAGGGTTTTACAAGGGCAAGCTCCTGGTGTACCATACCGATACCGTGCTGGATACCGTCCTTCGGCGACCTCAGCGTTACAGGTTTTCCCTTGACGAGTATCTGTCCCTCGGTAATGCTGTAGAACCCCGAGAGACAGTTTGCGATGACCGTTTTGCCTGCACCGTTCTCCCCAAGGAGTGTATGGATCTCCCCTGCTCGAATATCGATGTCGATATGATTCAATATGAGATGCTTCCAGACACCGGGAAAATCCTTACATATCCCCTTCCCTTCGAGAAGCACATCTCCCACTCGTGTATTTGAACCGCTTTCCCTGCTCACCATTACATCCTCCCTATTCTCGCTCATAGGGTATACCCATGGCAGCCGGGAAACGAACCCGTCCGATAACGCCCGCAACGATCAACAGCGTCACCACATAGGGGGCCATAGCCACAAACTGCCATGGAACGACCTTCTGAACAGCCGGCATGGTGGCAATCCACACTGCAAGGTTGTCGAAGAATCCGAAGATAAACCCGCCGAGCAGAACCAGTAGAGGATTCAGGCCGCTGAAAACAACGGTGGCCAGTGCAATGAACCCCCTGCCTGAAGAAATCTCCTTGGTCACTGAACCGATCCAGTCGATGCTGATATAGGCGCCGGCCAATCCCGTAAGCGATGCACCGACTGCCGTTGAGAACAGCCGGGTGAGGTTAACCTTGATTCCGGCCACATCCGCTGCCTGCGGATTTTCACCCACAGCACGTATCTTGAGACCGAGCCTTGTCCTGAAGAGGATGAAGTATACGATTATGGGAAGTGCAATGGCAACGAAGATGAGCGGGCTCAAACTCCCATATGGTGTGGAGATATCCACCATCCTGCTCTCTTCGGCAACAGCATGGTGTCCGGGAACTCCCAAATGTATGAGCCAGAATGCAACCATACCTGCTGAGAAGAGATTTATCCCAACGCCGCCTATGAGCTGCACTCCGCGAAAGTAGGTGCATATGAGTCCAAAGACCAGACCAATCGTGAATCCCGTTGCAGCTCCAACGATGAGCCCGATGAGAGCTCCCCCGGCTTCGGCACCAAGGGCACCGGTCATTGCGCTCAGAAGAAGTATACCCTCGAGCCCTATATTGAACAGACCTGCAGATTCCCCGATTGTCTCACCGGTCCCGGTGATGGTAATAGGAACCATTGCATGGAGGGAACCGATGAATATGCCCCAAAAAAAATTGATATTCATACCTGCCTCCAAATCAAACGCGTACACTCATGGATCATTCACTCAGCTCCTCAGATATAATTGCAGTAAACTCTTAATAGATACGATCTGTATCCTTCTCATTCAGATGCTCTTGCTTTGAAGAGATTGGATGTTTTCAGTTTATTTAAGAATGGGAATAGACGCATCAGCTCCGGAACAGCCAGGAACAGCACAACAATTCCCTCAACGACGCGTACCATTTCGAGGGGGACTTGCGCAAAAACCTGCATCGTTCTGCCACCTGCCAGGAGCCCACCAAAGAAGAGTGCGGCGAAAATGATCCCTATGGGATGGTTTCTCCCTATCATGGCCACCGCAAGCCCCTCAAACCCGAGACCAGTAATAGCCGGCATACCACTGTATACAGCGTATGTGGGAGGGCGTCCCATGACATGCACTGCACCGGCCAGACCAGCCGTCACTCCTCCTGATATGAACACGAAGAGAATTATTTTCCATTTGACAATGCCTGCATAGGTTGCGGCAAGCTCGTTGTGCCCCATTGCACGTATATCGAAACCGATAACCGTACGCCACAGTAGGATGAAAATCACTATTGCCAGTACTATGGATATGATGAGACTGTAACTGAGGCTCGTTCCCGGGACAAGAAGGGCAAACCGTGATCCCTCCGCAATACTGACGGTTTTCTCAGCTCTCAGCGGATCAACGAGAATTTTTGCAATGAGATAGAATGAAAGAAAATGTGAGATCCAATTCAGCATGATGGTAGAAATGACTTCATGCACACCTCTGGTAGCCTTGAGAAGGGCAGCGGGCAGGCTCCAAATTGCCCCAGCAAGTGCTGCAAATATGAGACTGAGTGCAAAGCTCACTGCTGCAGGAAGCCGAAAGAGGGTGACGGTAACCGCCGCCAGTGCTCCCAGATAGAGTTGGCCTTCTGCTCCGATGTTGAACATTCCACCCCTGAAACCGATTGCGAAGGTAAGCGCTGTGAGGATGAGGGGAACGGCGTTTGCAAGCGATTCTGAAATGCTATAGAGATCGCCAAATGCGCCGCTGAAGAGAGCACCAAAGGCAGTGACTAGACTGTACCCGTAGAGGAGTATGATGACCGCGCCAACCGCAAAACCGATGATTCCTGCAATAACCGTCTTTCTTAATTCTTCAGTTCTCCCCCAAAATACAGAACCCCTCCCTGCCATTTAGGGTTCTCCTTTCCATGCTTTGAAAACGAAGAGAGGGGGAGGGTGGTTTCTCCACCTTCCCCCTCTTAGACAACAGCCGTCACTTGGTCAATGGATACCTTGCCCTTACTGCCTGCATCTCCTCAAGTGTGTTGGCTGTGGGGACAATGATCCGGCCGGACTCGATAGCTCTCTCGAGATCATCAAGAGCGTTCCAGATCGATCTGGGAATATCGGATCTCATTTCCGTCCAGTTTTTCTTGATTGTGCTCTTGTCCTTCCCTGTGATCTCTCCGGCACCTATACCGAACTCCATGAAGGTATCGAGATCGCCTGCTTTACTCATTGCAACACCTTTGGTGTCGAGTCCCATAACAACGATACCACCCTTGAAGTTCCCATCGACAACTGCTTTCACGGCGTTGTAGCAGCCATTGTCAACCCGTTTCAGCATACTGACAAGTACACGGTGGCCGTCACCCATCCAATCCTGGTTTGCATCGACGCCGATCATAAAGGGCGGGCCTGCCTTTTTTCCCTTTCGATTGAGGTGCTCGGTAATGGCCTGGAGATCGCCGATTCCGAGGGGGCCTGCAACGTTGTACACAAGACCAGCCCCCTGTGCAAGCATCGCTTCAGTTGCTGCCTTGCCCTTTGCGATGTCACTAAACGTTCCCGTATAGGTGTAAAGGAGCCCGACATCGGCATCTTTACCCATTATCTCCTTGTACCTTTTATTCCCCCAATCGATACCGAACCGGAATCCTGCTTCGAAGTGGTACAGGACGGGGATCTCGATACCCAGAACCGCACCAACATTGGGATACCCGTAATGTGCTGCCGTCATTGCGGCAAGCGCTCCCACAAGCGCAGAACCTTCGTTCTCATTGAAAACGATGGACATGACATTCGGT
>CBFDDP010000207.1:0-3757 GCA_965603595.1 uncultured bacterium | reverse complement strand
GCGATCGCAGTGGGTATAGAGACCATCTATCAGGATGCGGCTCTGGTCGGGCAGCTTGCTATTACACGTAACCTCTTTCTGGGTAGGGAACCGGTGAAGAAAAAGAGCATGCTCAGAAGGATGGACATGGATTACATGAAGAGCGAATCCACAAAGCTTCTGCAGCATATCGGTCTGAAAAAGATCAATCCCGACACACCTATTGTTCAGCTTTCAGGCGGTGAACGCCAGTCAATCGCCATTGCACGGGCCATGTTCTTCGAGGCTGAACTTATCATCCTTGATGAACCGACAAACAATCTGGGGGTCAAGGAATCGCGGAGTGTACTTGACTTCGTGATTCAGACGAAAGAGCGGGGCCATTCGAGCGTGTTCATCACACACAACATCCATCACATCTACCAGGTTGCAGATCGAATCGTTATACTGCGGCATGGTCAGATGGTGGGTGATGTCATGCGGAATGAAACAACCCTTAACGAGGTTATCGGCCTCATTACCGGCATAAAAAACTGAAACTCGAGCTTTAGCTCGTATATAGATTATGCTCGATTCGAGCTTATGCCCGGGCGAGCATTTCTCCCGCGGATTCCTGCGCAACACCTGCAGCATTCGCCTCGTCGGTATCGATGTGCATTTCCAGTGCAGACGTGTCGGTAATCCTGATAAGAACATCTTCGAGTACGGTTGACCTGTCTCCTTTGAGACGAACGTTTACCCGTTCACGGTTTTTCACCTTGAAGCGGGTACCGTTTTCCGGAGTCATGTGTATGTGCCTCCATGCACGTATAACCCCTCGTTCAAGGCTGATTCGACCCCCTGGTCCTTCGATGTCTATACCGGGTGTATCCTCGAGTTGACCGGATTCCCGAACCGGTGCATAGACACCGAGCCTGAACTGATCGGTACCGGATATCTCAACCTGTGATTCAGCCCTTGCGGGGCCAAGAACCCGCACCCGTTCAATGGAGCCCTTGTGGCCGTGCAGTGTCACTGTCTCCTTTGCGGCATATTGCCCGGGCTGCAAGAGGTCTTTCCACTTCGTTAATGCGTGCTCCTTACCGAAGAGCTGTTCTATATGCTGATTGGACAGATGAATATGGTGGTTTGATATTCGCGCCATGGTATTGCCCAGTAGCTCTCCAGCTTCCCGGCGTTCAGTGATCCTGCATGACAGTTTGGGATACATTTTAACCTGTTCCACGGCTTTGTGCAGCCGTTCCTGGACCAGTGCTCCAAACTCTTCACGATACCGGTCCAGCTGGTCCACAAGGATTTCCATGTCGCTGATGTAGCGTGGTGCGAGGCCGTTGAGCGCAATCGCCAGTACATTGGCGCGGCATTTGTCACAACTGCATCCGTCCCTGTACTGAATGATGTCGTCGATGGACTCCTCCGAAAGAAGTTCCATAACATTTACAGGGTCAAAACTCGATGAAAGCGGGCGACGGATGGCAGCAATGCGCCGCATGATCTGCAGGTCCATGGCCCTCTTTATCTGCTCCTGGGTGCAGATATCGCGATCCACCAGGATTTCGCCCAGAGGAGCGAGAACGTCGAAGTGGGTTTCCATCGTTTCGTCGAGCTGCTCCTTTGTGACATACCCCAGCTCGAGCAGCAGCTGACCGATCGTGTTTGATCTGATCTGCAGGTCCCGCTGTCTGTGCAGTGTTTTTGAAACAACGGTGGCCGGAACGGCCTTTGATACAACAAGTACCTCGCCGAGACGGGAAGGCACCAACACCTGCCTGTACTCTTCCTGGGTCTGCAGTGCGTTTTTGAGCTGATCTTCCGAAAGGGTTTTATTGAGTGTAAGCATCATCCCGAGTTTGTCAGATGGCTTTTCAGTTTTTTCCTGCACAGTAACCTCCTTTTCCCTATGCTCACTGGCACGCCGATGGGTGAATTTCACTCTAAAGCTAGGCTTATAAAATGTCAAATGGATTTGGAATGAGTGGTAAGTTTGTATTGCAATATTTCAGTAAAAATGTATACTAAAACAACTACACAAAAGGCATAATTTTACTCATGCCATGGTAGCTGCAATACCTTAGTGAATATCCCTACTGCATGCAAGTTCTAGCTGGCATTATTGGGGGAGTGAGGAAATGGAAAAACCCTCTGAAGCTAGTGAAAGTTATGCACCCTGTATTGTTGCCTGCCCAGTCCACACCGATACACGACAGCTTGCGGAATATATAACAGAAGGAAAATATGAACAGGCGCTTGACCTTCTCCTCGATACCAACCCCTTTTCTTCCGTATGCGGGCGTATCTGTCATCACCCCTGCGAACAGAGCTGCCGCCGTGCAAAGGTTGACGCTCCCGTCGGTCTCATGAAGTTGAAGCGTTTCGTGATTGAAACAACGCAAGATTATCGCATCACCCGGCGTGAAAAACTGCAACCAAAAGAAAAGAGGAATGAAAAGATTGCTGTGGTGGGCTCAGGCCCGTCCGGGCTCACTGCGGCCTATGATCTGGTAAAAATGGGATTTCCCGTTACGGTTTTTGAGAGAGCTCAGACACCGGGCGGGCTTTTGGGACATGCAATTCCCCGCTACCGGCTTCCCTATTCTGTGGTAGAGGAGGATATTGAGGATATACTCGCTGCCGGTGTGAAACTGGTCACAGGGAAGGAGATTGGACAGGATCATTCAATAGATGATCTGTTTGAGCAGGGGTTTCGTTCGATTTTACTTGCAACCGGTCTTTCGGAAAGCCGCACGCTGAATATCCCCGGCATCGACAGTAGGGGTATTCTTCTGGCCCTTCCTTTTTTAAAATCTGTTCTCTCCCCTAAACCGCCGTCGATGAGTGGGCGTGTAGTGGTAATCGGTGGAGGAAACGTGGCGATTGATGTTGCCCGTTCTACACGCCGTCTCGGTGCCGGGAAGGTAACCATGGTGTGCCTCGAGTCACATGATGAAATGCCGGCGTGGGAGTGGGAGATCGAGGAAGCCCGGGAAGAGGGTATCACGCTCATGAACTCCTGGGGACCAAAATCGGTTTTTTCTGAAGACAGCACCGTGAAGGGTCTTGAATTGAAGCGATGCGTCAGCGTATTCGATGCAGATGGCAGCTTCAATCCACAGTTTGATGATGCTGATACAGCCACTGTGCCGGCTGACACTGCCATTATCGCGATCGGACAGTATGGTGATCTCACCTGTGTAAAGGGGAGCAGTCTTGAAGTCAAGGCCGGGGAACGGCTGACCTCTGACCCTGAGACCCTCTCAACCTCCAGAGAGGGAGTGTTCGTCTGCGGGGAGCTTCTCACCGGACCAACTTCCTCGGTTGAGGCTGTTCGAGACGGACACAGGGCTGCAAAATCCATTGCCCATTATCTTGACCATGGTGTGCTGCTCACACAACCCTATCTGGAGCTGCCTTCTCTCGATGATTTACCGGATGAAACTGCTGAAAAGATAAAGAAACAGGCACCGGTCACCGTGGAAATGTTATTACCGCAGGAGCGGTTGAAGGAGTTTACGGAGATCGAGGGAGGATTTACCGAAAAGGAAGCCCTTGCAGAGGCGAGACGCTGCCTCGCCTGTACCACGGGAGCGCTCGCCGATGAGGAGAAATGCGCCGCCTGTCTGACCTGTGTTAGAATATGCCCTTTCGGTGTTGCAACCGTTGAAAAAACGGCTATCATGCCGGAGGAGAAGTGCCAGGCGTGCGGACTCTGCGCAGCGGCGTGCCCTGCAGCGGCTATCGCCCTGAAGAGGTTCGGTACGAACAAAATGAAAGAGCAGCT
>CBFDDP010000206.1:0-3885 GCA_965603595.1 uncultured bacterium | reverse complement strand
AAGGTGCTATCTTCACAGATTTCAGCATGGACAGGCGGCATTCCTACAAACTGGAGGAGGTTACCATTCTTCCTCCGGTCATGCCTTCCAAAATCATCGCCGTGGGCATCAATTACAGGGACCATGCAGAGGAGTTCGGCCATGAGATCCCCACCAAACCGGTACTCTTCATGAAACCCTCCACTGCAGTCATAGGCCACAATGATGAAATCGTCTATCCACCCTCGGCGGGACAGGTGGACTATGAGGCGGAAATTGCCGCCGTTGTGGGAAAAAAAGCTCGGGAAGTCGATGAGGGGAATGCGCCCGACTTCATCCTCGGTTACACCTGCCTCAATGATGTGACGGCCAGGGACCTGCAGCGAAGAGACGGACAGTGGACCCGGGCAAAATCATTCGACACCTTCTGTCCCATCGGACCCTGTATAGAGACCGAAATCGATCCGGGCAACGTACACATAGCATCCCGACTCAACGGAGAAACGCGACAGAGCTCCAATACGAAAAACTTCATATTTCCCATGTTCAGACTCTTCTCATTTATCTCGCACATCATGACACTCCTGCCGGGTGATATCATCACCACTGGAACACCATCCGGCGTGGGCCCGATGAATCCGGGCGATGTGGTGGAAATAGAAGTGGAGGGGATTGGAACACTCAGAAATGTTGTGGTCGCCGGACGTCGCTCGTGAAAACAGCAGCAGGTATGGTATATAACCGGGGAATACTCTTTATATCCAATGGATACGGCGAGGACATGGTGGCCGCCCACATCGCAAAAGCTATGGGTGACCATGCTCCTGGCATCCCTGTTGCCGGATTTCCAACCGTCGGTTCAGGCACATTCTACAACACCATGGACATCGATGTGGCAGGCACCGGGCCCGACCTTCCCAGCGAGGGGTTTGTACGAAGTCTCGGAGATGCCGTGAGGGACATCCGGCACGGCTTCTTTCAGGAGACATTCAAGCTTGGAAAACGTCTCAGAGCAGCTTCAAAGGAGTATGATTATCTCGTACCCGTGGGTGATGACTATATTCTCCTCTTCACCTCCCTGTTCACACCTCACAGGCCGACACGGAAGATCTTCGTCAACATTCAGCAGTCAGAGTGGTATGGAGGTCACAAACCCTTCAAGCAGCACCACAGTATGGTTGAACGACTCTGGATAAGAATGTTTTCCCGCCTGGTGTATGTCCGCGATCGAAAAACAATGGATTTTCTACACCGAAGGAGCTTGAATCGGGTCCGCTGCTGCGGCAACCCCATGATGGACTGTTTCGCCATACATGAAAAGCCGGTTCTTCCTGGGGGAAGAAGCATTGTGGGGATACTTCCGGGGAGCAAACAGGAGGCATTCGAGAATCTCAAGGTCGCCTTTGACGTGATAAGAATCCTGTCTGACCGAGGGCTGGACTTCAACTATGCGATTGCTCTCTCCCCGCAGCTGAGCATAGAAAAGGTGGCCGAAGATCACGGTCTGGAGCGTATGCCTGCCAGGGAGGAGGCAACCAGGCTTTTTCAACTATTCTCCATGAAGGGCATGGCGTCCACAGTACTCATCTCCCAGAGCATCTTCGGCGACATTCTCAATGAGTCGGTTGCCTTAATCGGAACATCGGGAACGGGAAACGAACAGGCAGCAGGTATGGGCAAACCTGTCTTCGGGTTTTGGGGCAATGGACCCCAGATTACAAAAAAGTTTATGGTGGCCCAGAAAAAGCTCCTGGGTCCCTCCCTGATTCTGTCGCCCCCGCAGCCAGAACTGATTGCCGAACGTATGATCGACCTGCTCGCCGACGGAGAGCGCCTGGACGCTCTTGCTGAAAATGGAAGAGAGCGCATGGAGGGAAGAGGTTCGATCGACTGCATTGCAAGAGAAATAGTCTCGTACATGAAGGGCTCTTTGTGACCTTTTCGAAATACCCCCAACACAGTACTTCCATGCATGCTATAAATACTTTTGCCGCCAATGTATCAGGGAAGTGTCAGTCATACCACAGGCATTCCTGCCCTGTACGCTGCAGCTAAGCGTACTCCCCGCTGAGTTGTTTGGGTCCTTCACTTGCCTCCGCATACGGAACAGGAGGGGTTTTTCTCAAGGGGAAGCTCCTCGAACTTCATGATGTCTCCCTCGAACAGCAGGAGCCTGCTCTTCAGAAGCGTTCCCGTGCCTGTGAGACATTTGAGCGCCTCGAGGGCCTCCAGAGATCCGATGACGCCCACTGTTGCCCCGACCACGGGGAATACCTCAGGGGGTGGTGCTTCGGGGAATATGCACTGCAGACATGGTGTGGCGGGGCTCTCGATAAAGGTGATCTGCCCTGCCATGCCGTAAATTCCAGCATGCACGAGTGGAATGCCCCTCTCTACGGCGAATCGGTTCAGGACATATCTGGTCTCAAAATTGTCCATACAGTCGACAATGATGTCAGAATCTGCGACCAGGTCTGCGATACTGTGATCATCTATGCCCTCATCCAATGCAACGGTCCGCACATGGGGGTTCAAACTGGCAATACGCTCTGCTGCCGAGAGCACCTTCTTCTTGCCCTGACTCTCATTGGTGTGCATAATCTGTCGGTTGAGATTCGAGAGCTCCACCTCACCGTGGTCACATATGCGAAGCGTACCCGCTCCTGCCGCAGCCAGATAGAGGGAAACTGCACTTCCAAGCCCTCCGGCCCCGGCTATAAATGCCGTGGCGTTTCGGATACGAAGCTGTGCATCATCTCCCCACCCGTCCAGTATGATCTGACGATTGTAACGTTTCAACTCATCCCGCGTGAGAAATCTGGATTCTTTCTGTGGCATGTGATACCCCCCTGGAATGGATGGGAGAAGGGGAAGGTGTTTCTGAACCTTAGCCTCCTGAGATACGTGAAAAGATGCAGATCGTATCACCCTCATGCAACGCGGTGGACATCTTTTCAGGATACTGGCTCCATCCCTTCCCATTGAGGGTGTTCATAAGCCCCGGGTCGGGGAGTTTGAGCCCGTAGCTAGCCTGAAGCCATTCCGAGACATCCTTCAGCATGCTCCCCTCGGGGAAATCGAGTTCTTCCTCTCTCTTTCCCGTTCTGTCCCGGACCGACACCAGATACTTGATCGTAAACTTCATGACCCTTCCCGCACGCCCCTCACCAGCTCATCAAAAATGCCGACAAGCTGCTCATATGCTTTCTTGAATAGACCATACTGATACCTGTACACGGTAAAATGATCGCTCGCAGGCATGGTTTCCTCTTCAACCTTGACAAAGCGGGCTCCCTCGCGCAGGTTCCTGAACATGCCCGTGCCGACACCGCCGGCAATGGCAGCGCCGATGGAAGTTGCCTCATCGATAAAGTTTAGCCGCTCAATGGGTGTTTCGAGAATATCGGCGAATATCTGCCGCCAGACTCTGCTCTTTGCGCCCCCGCCGATTATACGCACCCGCTCAGGCTGAACGCCCTGCTCCCGTATGGCCTCCGCGATGACCTTCATGTTAAAGGCTACTCCTTCGAGAACGGAACGTATCATGTGTTCCTTCCCGTGCACCATGGAGAGGCCTATGAAACAGCCCCTGGCATTTGGGTTCCAGAGAGGGCTGCGCTCACCCATGAGATAGGGAAGAAAGAGCAGTCCCTCTGAACCGCAGGCAATCCCATCGGCCTTACGGGTGAGGATTTCATAGGCGTCGCCCCCCTCCTGCTCCGCCTCCCGGCGCTCCATGTCTCCCAGTGTGTCACGAAGCCACTTGAAGGAACCACCTCCTGCCTGCATGGTGCCCGCAGGCATGTAGAGACCCCGCTTGAAGTGGCAGAATGTGAAGGTCCTTTTCTGGGGGTCGATGAGGGGCATCTCCGAGGCCATACCCATCCACGTAGAGGTACCCAGATA
>CBFDDP010000205.1:0-3899 GCA_965603595.1 uncultured bacterium | reverse complement strand
AAAGTGAAGAGCATGTAGCGTCTATACTTGGGAGGGAGGATGCGGGCATATGGGTCCGTGCCCTCCCGCTCGGGTATGTTTTCTCTTAGTAATGAAGGAAGCGGATGTATCGGGCGGCTGATATGTGGTTAAAGAATCAGTACACGAACGTTGATCGAGGGAAAAAGTACATACGGAAATGGATAAGATACTCGACATACGGGGTCTCAACAAGAGCTTTCCCGGTGTTCAGGCCCTGAGTGACATCGATTTCGATCTCTATGGCGGCGAGGTGCACTGTCTCGTAGGTGAAAACGGCGCCGGCAAGTCCACACTTGTGGAAATACTTGCCGGAAACTACCGTCCGGATTCCGGACAGTTGAATATCAAGGCTGACAGCTACAGCTATCTGTCTCCCGCTAAATCCCTTACCATCGGCATTGAGACCGTGCATCAGGAGGACCAGCTCGTTCTCACGGTGACGGCTGCGGAGAATATCTACATGGGGCATCTCCCCATGAACCGTTTCGGGTTGTTCAATCTCAGAAAATGCATAAAAGATTCCCAGGTGCTGGTTGACTTACTGGGCCTTCACCTCGATGTTTCGAAACTCGTTTCAGAGCTCAGCCCCGTGGAGCGGAAGACCGTGTGTATCGCCAAGGCCCTCTCGAGAAGGGTCAGCATACTGATACTGGACGAGCCAACGGCGACCCTGGGCCTCGACGAAACGAAGATCCTTCTCGATGGGGTGAGGAGGATCAGGGAGCAGGGGATCGGCATCATCTACATTAGCCATTTTATAAATGAGGTCTTCGACATCGCTGACCGCATAACCGTGTTCAAGGACGGTAAAAAGGTGGCCACCCATCTTCGCTCACGGTGCAGCAAGGAGCAGGTCATCGGGGAAATGGTGGGGCGAAAAGCGGGGCATATATTCATCCGTCCGGAGCACAAGGTGGGGGAGGTCATTTTCCAGGTCAGAAATTTAACGAGAAAGGGAGCAGTCGAGGACATTGACTTCGAAGTGCATGAGGGTGAAATCTTCGGCATCGGCGGGCTTATCGGTTCGGGAAGGACAGAGCTTGCACGGCTCATGTTCGGAATAGACAGGCGGGATACCGGAAACATAATACTCCGTGGAAAGGATATGACCCCAAACACCCCCATAGAGGCGATACGTAACGGATTCGGGTATCTCACCGAAGACCGAAAAGAGACGGGACTCATCCTGGGAAGACCGGTAAAGGAGAATATCACCATCGCTGAGATGAACATGAGGAGACCAGTGTTCCTGAACCTGCCCGAGGAGCGCAATCAGGCCGTGAAAATGGTGAATAGCCTGAGGATCATGACACCATCGCTCGAGCAGGTGGTGATCAATCTGAGCGGTGGTAATCAGCAGAAGGTCGTACTGGCAAAATGGATGCTCGGCGATGTGGATGTGATCATCTTCGATGAGCCGACCATTGGAATTGATGTGGGGGCAAAGAAGGAGATATATGAACTCATGGACGACATGGCCTTAAGGGGCAAGGTCATTGTCATGATATCATCCGACCTTCCCGAGCTCATCGAGCTCAGCGACCGGATCGGCATTATGCGGAAGGGAAAGATGGTGAAGATTATCAAGGGAAGCGAAGCTACAGAGGAGAGCTTACTCAAGTACTCAACAGGAGTGTGAGATGGGTGACAAGCTGGCTAACTCGAAAGGCTCTGAAGGCCTGGTCCCTTCTAAGAAGAGCAGGGCGCGGGAGTTCATCTTCAGTCAATCGGGGTTCCTCATTGCCTTTATCGTGGTACTCTCCATCGCCATCACCATGGTAAACAGGAACTTCATCAAGCCGCAGAACATACTCAATGTGCTGGGGCAGATATCCATCGTGGGTATTGTTGCCGTGGGGGTGGGCCTCATTCTGATCTCCGGTGATTTCGACATATCGGTCGGATCGCAGATATCCCTCGACGGTGCAATCCTCGCCATTCTCATGACGCGAACGGGAAGCGTGTTGCTGCCGGTCATTGTGGTGATTTTCACGGGGGCAGCTCTGGGATTCATAAACGGGGTCATTGTCGCAAAGTCAAAATGCGCGTCCTTCATCATCACCCTGGGCACCAGGGCGGCCTATCACGGGCTCGTGCTCGTGGCAACCAAGGGCCGGAACTTTCCCCTGCAGGGGATGTTCGAAACCCTGGGCCGTGGAAAAATAGGCTTTATTCCTATACCCATCGTCATCTTCTTCCTCGTTCTCATTTTTGCCTATTTTCTCCTGAAGTACATGCGCTTTGGAAGAACTCTCTACGCTGTGGGCGGCAACAGAACTGCGGCCTATCTTTCGGGTGTCAATGTCGATACCATCAAGATCGCTGTCTACACCCTGTGCGGATTGCTGGTCGCACTTGCCTCCATAACACTCATATCAAAGCTCGGTGCCTCCTATCCCAATACAGGCGATGGGTATGAACTCCAGGCCCTGGCTGCAGTCGTGGTGGGAGGTACATCGCTCTGGGGGGGGAAGGGCACGGCTCTTGGACTCTTCCTGGGTGTGGTTATATTTGGGGTCATGTCCAACTCCCTGAACATGATGAACGTGAGCCCCTATTTCAGGGAGGTTTTTATCGGAGGAATTATCATAGTGGCGACCATACTGAGCCGCATCGGGGAGTTGAATAAATAGGGTTAATAAAAGATATCGCTACGCTAGGGCGAGTTTTGACTCTTCAACAAAAAGAAACATACATATGGTTCAAATAAGCATAGTGCTGGCGAACAAAAAGATAATATTATTATCTTTTTGTTCGCCCTAAATAGCAAGGAAACGGTGCGGTTCATAAAGGGCAGCTGTTAATGGACAACGAAGAGTTCTAAAGGAGGAATGCAATGGGTAAGAAAAAGTTCGGCATAGGGGTTATCGGCGTTGGCATGGGTTCCACCATGTTTCCCCTCAACAGGCGGGGTGACAGCCAGTTCCAGGTACGGGGAATCTGCAGCCGACACGAGGACAGGCTCAAGGCACTGGACGAGGAGTGGGGTTTCGGGTTCTACACGACAGATTATAAGGAGCTCATCCACCACAAGGATATACAGATTATTGGTGTGTACAGTCCCGATCACCTCCACTACGAGCACTGTAAAGAGGCACTGGAGGCGGGAAAGCATGTGGTGTGCACGAAGCCGCTGACCAACAACCTGGACCATGCAAAGGAGCTCGTGAAGCTGGTGCAGAAGACAGGCCTGAAGTTCCTTGTGGGTCAGACCATGCGCTACGACCCCCAGTTCGCTGCAGCCAAGAGGTTCTTCGAGGACGGTGAGGTCGGACAGATACTCTTCGCCGAGGCCCACTACCTGCACGATATCAGGCCGGTTTTCGAATTTACGCCCTGGAGACTGGAAGTACCCCAGGATTTCATGTACGGCGGCGTGTGCCATCCCGTGGACATACTCCGCTGGTTCCTCGGCGACATCGAAGAGGTGCATGCCTATGGCAGCAGAGGGACACTTTCCGAGTATCCGCTCAGGGACAACTTCTGCCTGAACGTGAAGTTCACTACCGGGACCATCGGGCGCATACTTGGCCTCTACGGGGTGATCGAACCCGCGGAGCCCATGATGAAGCTCAGCCTGTATGGAGAAAAGATGAACGTGGTGGCTGAGTATACCGACAACAAGGGCGGCAAGGTGACGGTGGTGTGGGACAAGGTTGAGTACCGGCCCGCCTCGACCATGGAGTTTCCCGTGGAGCTCGGTGTGGACGTGTACGGGCACACCAAGACCGTCATGCGCTACATGGACCATTTCGAGGACTGCATCCTGAATGATAAGGAACCGGTGCCGAGCGTTGTAGACGGCGCGAAGACCATATCGGTAGGGCATGCCGCCTATGAGTCGATTGAGCAGGGCAGCTCGGTAAAGGTTTTCAACG
>CBFDDP010000204.1:0-3904 GCA_965603595.1 uncultured bacterium | reverse complement strand
TATTTCAGAGACAATCCCCGTTACGAAGTGGTAGCTTTTACAGCTGCTCAGATCCCGGACATTGAAGGACGCCTCTATCCGCCGGAACTGGCCGGAAAATCCTATCCAAAGGGCATCCCTATCCATCATGAAGGCAGCCTGGTGGAACTGATACGTAAACATCGGATAGATCTTGTTGCCTTTTCATACAGTGATGTTCCTCATATCGAAGTGATGCACAAGGCCTCCCTTGCGATAGCAGAAGGTGCAGATTTCATTCTTATGGGCGCAACATACACGATGCTGAAATCACAAAAACCGATTGTTTCGGTTTGTGCGGTGAGGACGGGGTGCGGGAAATCGCAGACCACCCGTAAAGTATGTGAAATCATCAAGGACAATGGGAAAAAGGTCGTCGCCATTCGTCATCCTATGCCGTACGGAGACCTCGGAGCACAGGCAGTACAGCGGTTTTCGTCGTATGAAGATTTTAAGAAACATGAGTGTACCATAGAGGAGAGAGAGGAATATGAACCCCTCGTCGATCAGGGCATAGTGGTGTATGCCGGCATCGATTACGGCAGGATTCTGACTGAGGCAGAGAAGGAAGCGGACGTCATTGTCTGGGACGGAGGTAACAATGACACTCCCTTCTATTATCCGGATGTAAGCATCGTCCTTTTTGATCCGCACCGGGCCGGCCACGAATTGCTCTACTACCCTGGAGAGACCAACATGATCATGGCAGATATTGCCGTCATCAACAAGGTGGACTCTGCTCCACAGACCAAAGTGGAACAGGTTTGCGAAAACATAACAAAACATGCACCTGATGCTGAAATTGTGCTGGCAGAATCATCTGTAATCGTGAATCAGCCCGAGCTCATCCACTCAAAGCGCGTTCTCGTGGTAGAGGATGGTCCCACGCTCACGCACGGAGAAATGTCTTTTGGTGCTGGTGTCATTGCAGCGAAACAGCATCGGGCAGCGGAGATTATTGACCCCAGGCCCTATGCAGTGGGAACAATCGGAGAAACCTATAAAGGATACCCGCACATCGGCCATGTCCTTCCTGCCATGGGTTACAGCAGGCAGCAAATTCAGGAGTTGGAACGTACCATCAACAATGTGCCCTGTGATCTTGTTCTGTTTGCAACCCCCATACAGCTCACCCGTATCCTCTCTATTGACAAACCTGCCATTCGAGTCCGTTACGAATACAAGGACCATGGTACTCCAACACTGAAGCAGGCCCTCATGCATCGGTTGAAAGCCAGGATGCATTAGCCGGTTATCCGGACAGGGTTTATCTCTCCTTGAAGACAGATTCGATTCTTTCCAGAGCCCAGTCGATTTCATCCCTCTGTATCACCAGAGGCGGTGCGAAACGGATTACGTTCTCATGCGTTTCCTTGCACAACAACCCCTTTTCCATGAGTTTTTCACAGTAATGTCGCGCCCCGCCTGCTTCAGGTATCAGTTCGACACCGATCATCAGACCCTTTCCACGTACTTCCTTGATCCAGGGACTCTCTATTTTTTTTAATTGACCCATGAAATACTCGCCCATGGCCGCAGCGTTTTCAACCATGTGTTCTTCCACTATGACTTTGAGAGCCTGGCGTGCCACTGCGCAGGCAATGGGGTTGCCGCCAAAGGTGCTGCCATGGTCACCCGGCGTAAAGGTACCCAGTACTTCTCTATTGGACAGCACTGCGGAGACAGGATAGAAGCCCCCCGAGAGGGCTTTGCCGATAACCGTCACATCAGCCTCGATGCCTTCATGTTCCACGGCCAGAAGCTTTCCGGTTCGTCCCAGTCCTGTCTGTATTTCGTCGAGCATCAGGACCATAGTATGCCTGTCACAGAGCTCCCTGGCCTGTTTCAGATATCCGGCTGGAGGTATCACAACACCTCCTTCCCCCTGAATTGGTTCAACCAGAAAACCGACTGTGTTCGGTGTTATTGCCTTTTTCAGGGCCTCCGTATCTCCGAATGGTACAATTTTAAAACCTGTCGTAAAGGGGCCAAATCCGTTACGATAGGACTCCTCACTGCTGAAGCCGACAAGCGTGATTGTTCTCCCGTGGAAATTATTCTCACACACTATGATTTCAGCTTTATCACGGGGCACACCCTTGATCTTGTATCCCCACTTTCGAACCGCTTTGATCATGGTCTCCACGGCTTCGGCACCGCTGTTCATGGGTAAAACCATGTGTGAATGGGTTAATTCACAGAGCTCCTCATAAAAGGGCCCGAGCTGTTCGTTACGAAAAGCCCGGGATGTGAGAGCCAGTTTTGCTGCCTGGTCAACCAGTGCCTGCATAATTTTAGGATGACAGTGTCCCTGATTCACCGCTGAATAGGCGGAAAGGAAGTCCATAAATTTATTCCCCTCCACATCCCAGAGCCATATGCCCTTTCCGCGTGTTATCACTACATCGAGAGGCAAGTAGTTCCGAGCACCAAACTGGTTTTCCAGATCGATGAAGTACTGGGTGTTCATACATTCTCCTCATAATTTTCTTTTGACACTGTAACACCTTCGATCCACTGAAGGCTTTGCCCAGATAAAAAATCTGTTGACAAGAGCATGGCCTATCCTCAAGATAGGTGGCATACGTGCGCAAGACATCTGTTTACGTACAAAGGGACTGTTTGAAATCTTCCGAATCAACTGAGCTTTTATTGTAGTGGTTATTGATGAAGAAGTGTGTAAAATTATGCAAGAGCTCCTATATGGAGGGGAACATTGAGAAAAGCGCATGTGTTCATGCTCCTGTTTGCTCTGTTGTTCATTTCGGGAATCGGTCTGGCAGAGTCGGGTACTGAGGTGGGTGATCACGGAAAGAGGCAGAGAAGGCTCATACCATTTCCCGTGGTGTTCTACTCACCTGAAACCGGCGTTGGCCTCGGTGCTGGGGCGCTTTACTTTGTTGCCCCCATGGCAGATGCTGTCGTACAGGCACCCGACACGATCAATGCAATCGCCTTTTACACGACAAGAAACCAAATTCTCCTAGCCCTGTTGATGAACAAGTATTTCACGCGAAGCGGTAACAAATTGAGTGTGCAGACCATAGGCATGAAGTTTCCCGATAAGTTTTGGGGTATCGGTCCCGACACCCCTGACAGTGCTGAGGAGGACTTCACTCCCCGGGAGCTCGCCTTCAGTATCGGGTATCAGTGGAGGCTGTCCCCTTCCATATATCTGGGACCTGCATACGGTTTTTCCAACATTGTGATGAAGGAAGTAGAGGAGGGGGGATTACTGGATGAGGGGAGTATTACCGGGAGTGACGGTACGCTCGTGTCGGCTCTTGGGGCACGTTTCACACTTGATAAACGTGACAGCTCATTCTATACCCGGAGAGGATATCTGGTTGACGTAAGTTTCCTGGCTGCCAGCCATCTCATAGGAAGCAGGGAAGATTTCATCCAGATGGATCTGGACTACAGGCATTTTTTTTCGCTATTCGAGAGTCACGTACTTGCTTTCCAGTATATTCTGCAGCTTCGTACCGGCACCGTGCCATTTCAGTTTCTGCCCAAACTCGGAGGCCAGTACATGATGCGCGGCTACTATGGGGGGCGTTACAGGGATATGAACTACACCGCATTGCAGAGCGAGTATCGCTTTCCTCTGTTTTGGAGGCTCGGGGGTGTTGTGTTCGGCAGTATTGGCAAGGTGGGACCCGATATTCCCTCACTGTACAGCTTTATAGACCTTAGAGCGGCAGCCGGTGCCGGGCTCCGCATTCTCCTGGACGAGGAGAATCATGTGAATTTCCGAATCGACCTGGCATATAATGGAAGAGAAACTGCCTTTTATTTCAATGTCCTTGAGTCATTCTAGATCTGCGAAACCCAATAGTCCTGTTGATGTTCTGTCGCGTGCTACTCATTTTTAAGATAATGGGCA
>CBFDDP010000203.1:0-3955 GCA_965603595.1 uncultured bacterium | reverse complement strand
CACAGGTTTCCACCATCACATCCTCTTCGATCTTCGATGACCTTCCAAGAACCACCTCGACACGATGGCCTTCATATATCTCACAGGCGTACTCGGACCCCTGCACCATCCTATCCATCACCAGATCATCGATATAGAAGTTATGGGGATACATCACGTTAGTATAAAGGAGAAGTACATGATGTGTCCCTATAATTCGTGCCAGGTCAGTTAATTGTCAAAGAATAAAGTGAGCTGTCCCCAATTCGTGATATGCCCACATTGTTTTCCATAGAACTTGACTCACTGGCTGGATATGATACTATATGCTGCACCGACATCTGGGATGTTGAACGCGGAGATTGAGGAATAGGAAACATGGCTGATAACGGCACACTGCTTAAAATGCAGCAGGTAACCAAGACATTCCCCGGTGTGGTGGCTGTGGATGGTGTGGATTTCGACGTGAAATACGGGGAAGTGCACGCCCTTGTCGGGGAGAATGGAGCGGGTAAGAGCACGCTCATCAAGATACTGGGGGGCGTGTACGACCTCGAGGAAGGGTCCATACTTTTTGATGGAGAAGAGGTTCTCTTCACCTCCACGCATCAGTCGCAGATGCGCGGTATATCGGTTATCTATCAGGAGTTCAATCTCATTCCTGATCTCTCAGTTGCTGAGAACATCTTCATCGGAAGGGAGCCAAAGAGGATTGCCGGCAGATTTATCAACTGGAAGAAACTGAATGCCGATGCACAGGAGGTGCTGGACAGGCTCGAGGTTAAGATTGACCCCAAAAGCTATGTCAGTGACCTTCCTGTGGCTGAACGACAGATGGTGGAAATAGCCAAAGCACTCTCCTTTGAATCAAAGCTCATCATCATGGACGAGCCCACCGCAACGCTCACCGAGCGTGAAGTGAAGAAGCTCTTCGAGATCATCAACGGAATGCGCGAGGCTGGTGTATCGATTATCTACATCTCCCACCGTCTTGAGGAAGCCTTCGAGCTTGCGGACAGGATTACCGTGCTCAGGGACGGGAAGAAAATTGGTACGAAGATCAGTGCGGAGACCGATGAGGGTGAAATTATCGAGATGATGGTCGGCAAGGTGGTAAAGGATTATTTTGCCGGTGAGATCAAACAGAAGGAGGAGCGTGAGCTCGTCATAGAGGTGAAAAATTATTCCATCGCCGATCAAATCGATGATGTGAGCTTCAATCTCTACAGAGGTGAGATACTCGGATTTGCTGGTGTCATCGGTTCAGGTGTTCACCATCTGTTGAAATCGCTCTATGGGGTGGAGCCGAAAAAGAGCGGAGAGATACTGTTCGAGGGAAATCGTGTTGAGCTGAACTCCTCCCGTGATGCAATAAAACTCGGATTCGGGTATGTGACCGAGGACAGAAAGAATGCCGGTGTATTGCACGATATGTCGGTTCTCCACAATGTGACCATTATCATCGTGAAACTCCTTACCTTTTTCAAGGGTCTGTTCATCAAGGATTCCAGGGAGAAGGAGAAGTTTAACGAGATCAATCGAAACCTTAACATCAAGTTTGCCGATTACAATCAGAAGATCATTTATCTGAGTGGCGGCAATCAGCAGAAGGTGGTAATTGGAAGAACGCTGGTTACCAACTGCAAGGTGCTCATACTGCAGGAGCCGACACGGGGCATCGACGTGGGCGCTAAGGCTGAAATACATCGCATCATGCGGGAACTTGCAAACAGGGGCATCTCGATTGTCATGACTTCCTCGGAACTGCCGGAACTGGTGAATCTGCCCGACCGCTGCATCGTGCTCTACAAGGGAAGGATAGCGGCGGAATTCAACAGGGAGAATATGGATGAGGAGAAGCTCGTTGCAGCACAGATCGGTCAGAGCATCGAATAGGATGAAATACCTGAGCTTTTTTCTATCATTACGCGGTAATATCACACAAAACATCGGACCGTTCAACCATGGTTAAATTTCTGAAGCTCTATGAGAAGATAGGCATCTTCATCTTTCTCGTGGCCGGAAGCATATTTCTATCATTTGCCAGTCCTCACTTCCTCCAGGGCGACACCATTCTCAACGTCATTGCCCAGGGAACCTACGGGGCGATCGTGGGATTTGGGATGACCCTGGCCATAACGAGTGGTGGATTCGACCTGTCCGTCGATGCGGTAATGGCACTCACGAGCGTGTTTCTCTCGATTCTCATTCCGTTGGTCGGTATACCCCTTGCCATTCTCGTTTCTCTCATCGTCGCCTCTTTCGTCGGATTCATTAATGGTCTCATCATTACGAAACTCAGGGTGAACCCGCTCATCACCACCCTGGCCATGATGACCATTATACGCGGAGTGGCCCTCATTGTTGCCGGTGGAAGGCAGATCGTTATTCATCAGAAGGTGTTTATGGAACTGGGAACCGGGAAGACACTCGGTATACCCAATCCTATTTACATCATGGTCATACTCTTCGTCATCTTCTACTTTATACTGTATCATACATCCTTTGGAAGGCATATCAGCGCTGTCGGGTCCAATGAAAGCGCTGCGCGCATATCCGGCCTGAATGTTGACCTGATCAAGATTGCGGTATTTGTTCTGGTTTCATTTACTGCAGGTGTGGCGGGAACGATACGTACCTCCCAGACCCTGATCGGCATCCCGACCATGGCACCAGGGTTCGTTCTCGTGGCCATTACGGTCACCATTCTCGGGGGCACCAGCCTTGCCGGAGGCCGTGGGAACCTCTGGGGAACCCTGTTCGCGGGAATATTCATTTCCATGATTTATTACGGTCTCAATATCATCGGTGTTCAGATTTTCTATCAGATGCTCTCGGTGGGAATCGTTCTCATAGTTGCTCTGTTTATCGACGGTATTCGCAGACGGTATCTCGAGAAGCTCAAGGCGAAGGGCATCATGGTATGATTGCTTTAAGTTTTTGAAGGAAGAGGTTATGATCAAATCTGAAAGAACCGGATTGAAGGAACAGTTGTCAAGCCGTTTTGACAGCCTGATCCTTCCTTTCCTGTTGATAGTACTTGTTGTCGTGTTCTCCATTCTGTCCCCTGCGTTCAGAACGGCCTTCAACCTCGTCAGTACACTGCGCTTCACCTCCTTTATCGCTCTCGGGGCTATCGGTATGGCCTTCTGTATCATGAACGGTGATTTCGACATATCGGTTGGATCGATGCTCTCCCTGGTGGCGGTTCTCGGTTCCTCTCTGCTTCCGGTGATCGGCGGTGTGCCGGCCGTCCTTTTCGCGCTCGCCTTTTCCTCTTTCCTCGGATTCATCAACGGCGTGTTCGTCACCAAGCTGAGAATCCCCGCATTCATCACCACGCTGGGAATGATGTTCATATACCGCTCCCTCGCCTATATTTACACGAATAATACACCCGTGTACATACAGAACAAGTTCTGGCTCTTCATCGGAAACGGGAAGGTCGCGGGTATACCCTTCGCAATCATACTCATGCTTTTGTGCTACGTTGTTGCCTGGCTGCTCCTCCGTAAGACCCCCTTCGGCAGATACGTGATCGCCGTTGGAACGAATAGAGAGGCGGCGGTGCTCTCAGGCATCAATGTGGACAGAACGAAGATCATCGTTTTTACGCTGGTCGGGCTGTTTGTCGGCATCGCATCCGTGGTCATATCGGCAAATCTGGGAAGCGCCAATCCGGGCATGCTCGGGCAGGGGTATGAGTTTCAGGTCATTACGGCCGTGGTCCTGGGGGGAACAGTCCTCGGCGGTGGAAATGGCAATCTGTGGGGCGCCTTCTTCGCGTCCATGGTGATCACCTATCTGAAAAACGGACTCGGGCTGACACAGGTGGATTCCTACTGGCAGTTCGTTGCCATCGGTCTCGTGCTCATATTCGCCGTTGCCATGAACAGGGTCAAGTTCACCGTGCTCGGTCAAAAGGAGGCGTAGTGCAGCGGTACATCCTGCACTGAATCAATGTAATTCACAGATG
>CBFDDP010000202.1:0-3988 GCA_965603595.1 uncultured bacterium | reverse complement strand
GTTTCTGGGATTGGCCGGTGAAGGCACTGTCGTATACATGGCATATTTCCCTATACCTTGACCGCACCGAAGTTGAGACCCCGCACGATGCAGTATTTCCCAGTTTTGTATTGACAGGATAGTTAATTAATTTTACTATCGAAGATGGCATTCTCCTCATAACAATACAATCTCTCTGTGGCCACGGGCCGGACTGTATATGAAAGAGCTTACCAAACAGTCACAGTCGAATGTCAAGGACAACAACCTCCGCCTCATACTCAACACGATCATTCAGAACGAACCCCTCTCCCGTGCCGACATCGTCCGTTCAACCCAGATCTCCAAACCCACGGTCTCGGGCCTCACCGATGAGCTTATCCGCCGGGGTATCGTATCGGAGATCGGCATGGGCCATTCGCAGGGGGGCCGAAAGCCCATTCTTCTCCGCTTCAACAGCACACTGAAATACTTCGCAGCCTTTGAAATGGGAAGGGTCGGATACCGGATTGCCATATCCGACCTGAAGGGAACCCTGCTCAGGAAGATTGACGGCGAATACTCTCCGGAAATCGGTCTCCGCGAGCGTCTTGAGATGATGAGGGATGATGTTCTGAGCCTCATCGAAGAGCTGTCCCTCGGTTTGAAGGACATATTGAAGATCATCTGTATAGCGCCGGGCGTGTACGTGGAGAAAGGGCAAGAGATGAAATGGTACCCGGCGACCGCAGGGAGTGCCCGTGGTACGACCGAACGTTGTGAGGCGACCGAAGGGAGTCCCTCTGGGAGAGTCCCTTTTGGGACGACCGAAGGGAGTGCCCGTGGTACGACCGGTGATAATGAACCCGAGGACATGAAGGCCTATTTTGAGGACATTTTTCATCACGAGGTAATCTTCGACCACTCCACGAAGCTCTCACTTCTTGGAGAGAAGATGGTGGGAAAGGCACGGGGTTATCGCAACGTGCTGTACATCGACTTTGCCTACGGCCTGGGATGCTCCTTCATGATAAACGGGAATGTCTACTTTGGTTCCAACAACTCTGCCGGTGAAATCGGATACTTCTACTCGAGTCTCGATGAGTTCAAATCCTTCACTATCGTACCCTATGAGCTCGGTGCACTGGAATTGAATATGTCGGGTTTTGCGCTTCAGAAAAAGGCAGTAGAAGCGATAGAAGGCAACGAGCAGAACAGGATCAATGATCTCGTCCAGGGCGACATAAGCAGGATTACTGCAAAGACCGTGTTCAAGGCAGCGATGGAGGGCGACAGGATCGCAGGCAATATACTGAAGAAGTCATTCAGGTACTTCAATATGGCATTCTGCAACGTTATAAACATGCTCACCCCGGAGGTAGTCATACTCGGCGGCGGGTTTTCCAATGCCGGTGACTTCCTCCTCAAATTGATAGAGGATGAGATAGGCGACAAGGTCCTCATGATGCCGAAGTTGCTCATTTCAGATCTCAAGAACAACGCGAGCATAATCGGAGGTGTACACTACCTCATCCACAGAACAGATTTTCTCAACGAACTGTAACCGTATAACCCTAGGGAGGCAACCATGCAGTCATCACTCTCATCTATCATAAAACTCTCCCGTAAGGAAAGGAGGGAGAGAGGTCTGGAATACACGCCGGAGGAGATACAGGGGCAGGTCGAACTCTGGCCCGATACATGCAGCAGGATCGAGCATCGTCTCGATGATCTCTCCTCCTTCATGAAACCCTTCTCGGAGTGGGGGAAGAACAGCTGCATTCTCACGGGGGCCGGGACCTCGGAATTCATCGGCTACTGCGTGGAAGGTCTGTTTAGAAAAAACCTCGCACTGCCTACAAATGTGTTCTCCACCACAAAGATCGTCACCAACCCCGATGATACGATTATCGGGGGATCGAAAACACTCATGGTCTCCTTTGCCCGTTCAGGGAACAGCCCTGAGAGTATCGGTGCGGTACGTATTGCAGACAGCGTATCGGAGAACATCTCGCACCTGATCATTACCTGTAACGAAAAGGGCAATCTGATGCAGGTTGCCGAGGGGAGAGAGAAAAGCCTTGCCGTCGCCCTGCACCGGAAAACCAACGACAAGGGGCTTGCCATGACATCCTCATTCTCTAACATGGTCGTTGCCGCACAGGCTGTCGCCCATGTGGACAATTTCCAGCCCTTTGCCGGTTACTGTGAGAAGCTCGTCTCCTGCGGCAATGAGGTTCTGAACACCGCACCGGACATCATCGAGAAACTGTGCCGGCTCGAATTCAACCGCGCCGTGTTCCTGGGAAGCGGCAGCAATTTCGGCACTGCCGTTGAATCTCATTTGAAGCTGCAGGAGCTCACGTCAGGCGGCGTGATGTGCGCCTATGATACCTATCCGGGACTCCGGCACGGACCGGAGGCTGTCATCGATGAGAAGACCATCGTGGTTGCCTTTCTCTCCGATCATCCCTATGTGCAGCGTTACGAGCTCGACCTGCTCCTCGAGCTCAGGAAGAAGGGGCTTGGGAGAGCGACCCTCATGTCCTGCAGCGCCGCTACCGAAATGATCAAGGACCTTTCCGATTATGTGGTTGCCTACGATCCGGGAGAAAGATACGAACTGCCCGATGATCTCACCCCGCCCGTACATGTCATAACGGGACAGCTCCTCGGACTCTTCAAATCAATGCAGCTCGGCTGCAAACCCGATGCCCCCAGTGAGTCGGGGGTGATTCATCGCGTGGTGAAGGGCGTAACGGTGTATGATCCAGTACGTTTTCGAGAGAGGGGCGATTTCAACATAATTGCAGAGAGATAGATGAAGGACATTACTGACTACGTAATCTACGAGCTGGAAAGGGACGAAAGGCCCGAACCGACCGTCACCGTGTTCGCCGATTTGAACTACGATTACATATACAGCGCGCCTCCTCTCGAGGCAGACAGAGAGGTCATGATCAAGGATTTCAGCAGAAATTTGGCCGGAGCCGGCGGGTATGTGAGCTGCGGCCTCGCAAAGCTCGGGGCCCAGGTCTATCTGCTCACCCAGCTCGGCGATGATGACGAAGGAAACCTGCTCTACCACGAGATAGAGGAGTACGGAGTCCAGGGCAGCGGCATCAGGCTCGTCAAGGGGAAGCGCAGCCCCTTTACCCTGATCTTCACGGATGACAGGGAGGAGACGCCCCGTCAGGTGGCGACCTATCCGGGCACTTCTCTCGATCTCACCATTGACTTCATAGATTACAGGGAATACGTTGCCCGATCGGATCTCGTCTATTCGTGCAATTACTTTATACTGCGCAGACTCAGGGAGGAGATCAAATTCGTGTTTCGTTTTGCCCGTGAAAAGGGTGTGTGCACCTCCTACGATGCCAACGCAGGCGATGAGTGGGGCTCCCGTGGAGCCCTGGATACACTCCTGCACCGCATATATCCGCTCACGGACGTGGTGTTCTTAAACGAGAATGAGGCCGGCTATGTGACGGGGACCGATGACCTGGTCAGTGGAATCGCTTCGATTTGCCCGGAGGCAACGACCGTGGTCATCAAGCTCGGCGTAAAGGGGTCCCTGGTACGTCACCGGAACAGGATTTTCCGCTGCGGTGTATTTCCGCTGAAAGACCCGGTGCGGGACACGGTGGGTGCCGGCGACTCATTTCAGGCTGCCTTTCTCTATTTCTACCTGAAGAAGTATCCCATAGAGCTGTGCATGGTACTGGGTTCGGCAAACGCCGCCTCCACGGTACAGCACAGGGGCGGTACTGAGGGGCAGAGAGATGTGAAGGGAATTATCCAGTTTATTCGTACCTTCAGAATCATGGACGAGGGCAATGGGATCATGTCCATTGAAGGGACAGCACAGCGCGGCCTTCGGCCATAAACAGCATAAAGTGATTATTACCACTCGCCGCGCTGCACCTTATTGAAGTTTTTCGTCCCAAAAGGGACTCTCCCAAAAGGGATTCCCTCCCTTCGGTCGGTCACCTACGGTCGCCTTCGGCGAAATATTAAAGAGGAATAGCAC
>CBFDDP010000201.1:0-4035 GCA_965603595.1 uncultured bacterium | reverse complement strand
AAAGGACAGATAAATGGATCGTAAAGAACTCGTTGCAAAGATGGAATCAAGCGGTGTAGTACCGGTCATCGCCATTGAGTCGACCGAACTCGCACTTCCCATGGCCGATGCACTCGTGAAGGGAGGTCTACCTGTTGCGGAAATCACTTTCAGGACAGCCGCTGCTGCAGAAGTTATAGCACTTCTAAAGAAGGAGAGGCCCGGGCTCTTTCTCGGGGCTGGCACCATCACATCGGTGGATCAGCTGGTACGGGCACAGGAGTGCGGCGCCGTGTTTGGTGTTTCACCCGGTTTCAACGCCGAAGTGGTTAAAAAGTCCATTGAAATCGATTTCCCCCTATTCCCCGGTGTGCTGACCCCATCGGAAATCGAACAGGGACTGTCGCTGGGCCTCAAGATCATGAAGTACTTTCCCGCTGAAGTGAGCGGCGGCATTCCCATGCTCAAGGCGGTATCTGCGCCCTATAACCATCTGGGTGTGAGGTTCATACCTACTGGCGGCGTCAACATTAAGAATCTGGAGGATTATCTGAACCTTCCACAGGTTCTTGTATGCGGCGGCACCTGGATTGCTAAGAAGGATGTAATCTCGGAGGAGCGCTGGGACGAGATCGAAAAGAATGCCGCCGAGGTAGTGAAGCTGGTATCAAGGATACGGGGGAGGGTTGCATGAAACCAAAGGTTGAAAACAACACGATTGTCCTGCCCTTTTCAGTTGGTTGGGATCCCAATGACGGTATCATGGACGATCCTGACAACCATATCGAGCGGTTCCTGAGCAAGATCAAGGGCATGTTTCTGGATGTGGATGCCGCCGATGCGTATCTTACGGAGCAGGGAGACGTCAAAGTGTACGAGGTATATGAGAAGACCATACCTCAGAGAGACGGGGAGATACAGTTCTGCTCCAGCATTACCCATCCCGGGAAGATTGGTGGCGAGTACTTCATGACCAAGGGTCATTTCCATGCACGGCGCGACACGGCCGAGATCTACTACTGCCTGCGGGGCAGGGGGTACATGATGATGGAGCTCGAAAGCGGTGAGTACGTGATGGAGGAGATGTATCCCGGCCGGACAGTGTATGTGCCGGCATTTTATGCACACCGGTCAATCAACGTTGGGGATGAACTGCTCATATCACTTGCCGTGTATCCGGGTGACGCTGGACACGATTACGGATCGATCGAAACAGCGGGGTTCGAGCACCTTGTGATGGAAAAGAACGGGAAACCCAAAGTCATCGTAAATCCGCGCTATGGCAAGATGGAGTAAGGTGAAAGAGGAGGAGAGAATGAAATACAGCGGTGCCTATCTGGGAAAGATACTGAGGATTAATCTCGCCACAAAAAAGGTTTCTGTGGAGAGTATGGATGAGCATAGAATTGCGAAACTTCTCGGCGGAAGGGGCATTGCCGCAAAGATATACTATGACGAGATCGGTCCAGAGGTGAAACCCCTCGATCCCGAGAACAAACTGATCTTCATGACAGGACCCCTTACTGGAGTTAAACTCCCGTCCACAACAAAGTTACAATTGGCGACCAAGTCTCCTGAGACCGGGATGTATATGTGTTCGAACAGTGGGGGTGAATTCGGTCCACAGCTCAAGATGAGCGGGTTTGACGGGCTCGTCATTGAGGGGGCGGCTGATACTTGGACTTTTCTCACCATACAGGACGGCGAGGTCGGCTTTCACGACGCTGCATCGCTGCAGGGGGTGGGCACCCACGAAACCCTCGGCAGGCTCAAGGATGCTATCGGTGACAGCAGGGCTTCGGCCATGTCCATTGGGCCGGCTGGCGAGCGCCTCGTCAGGATATCCTACATAGGTGTGGATACGCGTGCCTTCGGCCGGGGTGGTGCAGGTGCAGTGTTCGGATCGAAAAAGCTCAAGGGCGTCGTCATTCGCGGCACGGGCAGTATCCCCGTTGCCGATCAGGCAAAAATCGACGAGATCCGGAAAAATGCCATCAAGAACCTGCGTGAGACGCGGGCCAATCACACCAAATACGGGACACCCCAGTACATCGGACCCATAAACGAGTTAGGGTGCATGCCCACGCGAAACTTTCAGACAACCTACTTCGAGGGCGGAAACAAGGTCGATGCGCATGTCATGTACGATCAGTATCTGGAAAAGAATTACGCATGTTACATGTGTCCTGTTGCCTGCGGCAAGGTGAATGTGGTGAAGGAGGGTCCCTACAAGGGAGCCCGCGCCCGCACCGAATATGAATCCATTGCCCTTCTCGGTCCCAATTGCGGTGTCGACGATTTTGCAGCCGTGGTAAAGGCAAATCAGGTGTGCGACGAGCTGGGCATCGATACCATGTCAGGTGGAAACGCGGTGGCACTTACCATGGAGCTCTATGAGAAGGGACTGATCGGTAAGGATGATACGGAGGGGATCGACGCGCGCTTCGGCAATGCTGAGGCGCTCATCGGCATAATCAGGCTCATAGCGGAGCGTCGAGGCATCGGTGACCTGCTCGCAGAGGGTATGGCGGGTGTACAGCGGAAGAAACCCGAGTGGGGCGCCTATATACTGGCGGTCAAGGGCATGCCCTTCGCAGCCTACGACCCGCGCGGTTTCTACGGCAATGCACTCACCTATGGAACATCGAGCCGGGGTGCGTGCCACAACGTGGGTGGGTGGACGATCAGACACGAGCTCATGAGCGACCAGTACGACCGATTCGCACTGAAGGGAAAGGGGCAACTCGTCAAGACCATTCAGGACAACAGAGCATATGTGGACAGCCTCGGGCTCTGCACCGTTGTCAGGGGCTCCATGAACTTTTCAGACAGTCCGTCCGGTGAAGTCATGGAGGCTGTTACAGGCCACGACTTCACGCCCGAACTCCTCAACATCGGTGAAAGGATCTATTCCCTCGAGCGGGTCATACTCAACCGTGAGGGAATACGGCGGAAGCACGATCTCATGCCTGAACGGACTGTGAAAGAGGCAGTGCCCTCCGGGCCCATCAAGGGACAAACATTGACCGCCGAGATGTATGACGAGATGCTCGACGAGTATTACAGTGAACGGGGCTGGGACCCGGACGGTGTGGTGAAGCAGGAGACCATCGAGAGACTCGGGCTCTCAGAGTTTGTATAAACACGATGCATGTATTGAACGGAGGGTGTAGAGATATTATACTCTTCGTTACTATCACATCCTCAGTGAAAAGGGACATCGAATGTCACAATACATACTCTCCCATGATCTTGGCACCACCGGTGACAAGGCGACGCTCTTTAGCCAAGAGGGAAAACTCGTTGCAAATGCCTTTACGCCCTACGATACTTTCTATCCACAGATCGGGTGGGCAGAGCAGGACCCGGATGATTACTGGGAGGCCTTCTGCCGTTCCACCACATCAATTATCGCCGATGCCGGCGTGAAGCCTTCAGATATTGCGGTGGTGGCATTCTCCGGTCAAATGATGGCCGCCCTTCCCGTTGACGGTGCGGGAAAGGCATTGAGGAATTCAATTATATGGGCAGATCTTCGTTCCACGAAACAGGCGGATGAGCTTGCAGGCCGTATTGGCGCTGACCGCGTCTATCAGCTGACAGGCCACCGGCTGAGCGCATCCTATTCGGCCACGAAAATCATGTGGATCAGGGAGAATGAACCGCAGGTCTACAAAGCTGTCGAGAAATTCGTGCATGCTAAGGATTATCTCGTGTTCCGACTGACGGGAAGGTTATGCACCGATTATTCCGATGCCTCCGGGATGAACCTGCTCGACGTGGGAACGCTCGAGTGGTCTGATGAGATGCTCGAGGCGACGGGAATTGAAAGGGAAAAACTCCCGGAGCTGCATGAGTCCACCGACGTGGTGGGAAAGGTGAGCCCTTCCGCTTCTTCTCAGAGCGGGCTTCTGGAGGGTACTCCCGTTGTTATCGGCGGTGGAGACGGCCCCTGTGCCACCTGCGGTGCGGGAGTGGTTGAGGCGGGAGAGGCCTATATATATCTGGGTACCTCTACGTGGATGGGTATGGCCTCGGAGATGCCCCTCATCGACC
>CBFDDP010000200.1:0-4051 GCA_965603595.1 uncultured bacterium | reverse complement strand
GTTTCATTCTAGCAACTATTTCTTCATTGTCAATGGAAATCCTTGACACAGCCAGTGAGGGTGAAGCACTCCGGGGTTGAAATTTCAAGCGAATGAAGTAGTATTAAAATTTCTTAGGATGCATACCTCTGGTACACGGCTGCGTGGGCCTGTGCAGGTAATATAAGCCCACGGGAGGGCCCCATGATAACCAGGAATATAGTGCGTGAGAACATGTACCTCGATTCGATCATGCTCATGTCCCTGAGCAGTACACTGAAGGAGCTTGAGGGAGTGGATGAGGCCTCGGTGATCATGGGGTCGGAGACGAATAAGGAAATTCTCGAAACTATAGGCCTGCTCACACAGGAAGGTCGAGGGGCGAAGCCTGGTGATGTGATCATCGCTGTCCGTGCCAAAGACAGAAAGGCCGTGGACCAGGTTGCTGCCCGGGCGGAAGACCTCCTCTCGGTACGGTCGGTGGAAAAACAGGAGAGAAAAGTTCAGCTGCCCAGGAGTTTTGAGGCAGCGATCGATCTATTTCCTGCTGCCAATCTGGCGCTCATCTCTCTACCCGGACAGTATGCGGGACGGGAGGCCATGAAAGTGCTCGACAGTGGTCGCCATGTGATGATATTCAGCGACAATGTCCCGCTGGAAGAGGAGATCCTTCTGAAGAAGCGGGCACGGGATCTTGGGCTTCTCGTCATGGGACCAGACTGCGGAACAGCAATCATAAACGGCACCGCTCTCGGGTTTGCAAATGTGGTCCGCCGGGGACCCTTTGGCATCATCGGCGCTTCGGGAACCGGTATACAGGAGGTAAGCGTACTGCTTCACAGAAAGGGGTACGGCATCACGCAGGCAATCGGCCTCGGCGGCAGGGATTTATCCAGAGAGGTGGAGGCCTTGAGCATGCTCCAGGCAATCGAGGCCCTGGAGCATGATACCGAGACTCGGGTTATACTGCTCATTTCCAAGCCTCCGGATCCGGAGGTTGCAAATCTCATCTTCGACACGGTGAGGAGGAAGAAAAAGGAGTATATCATCACCTTTCTGAAGGGAGATCCTGAAGAGGCCGGCAGGCGGGGTCTTCACTTTGCATCGGGACTGGAGGAGGCAGTTCATCAGGCCATTGCCGTACATGAAAAGAGGCCGTATACCTTCCGGCCCTTCACCACAGATCCCGAAGGCTTGGTTAAACGCGCAGACGAGGAGCGCATGAAGCTGGGAAGAAAGGGATGCATGCGCGGGCTCTTTTCCGGAGGTACACTCGCCGACGAGGCTCTGCTGATACTGAGCAGGGAGGTAGGAGATATACACTCGAACATTCCGCTGGAAGAGCGGCTCAGGTTGGCCGACAGTTTTAAAAGCCACGGCAACACATTGGTGGACCTGGGTGAGGACGAGTTTACAAGAGGAAGGCCGCATCCGATGATCGATTACACACTGCGCTGTGACCGCCTGGGTCAGGAGGCCCACGATCCCTCATGTGGGATCATCCTTCTCGATGTGGTGCTCGGTTACGGTGCGCATCCGGACCCGGCCTCTGTACTTCTACCTGTCATTCAAGATGCCCGGGCCCTAACCGAAGCCGAAGACCGCTATATCTGCTTTGTTTCCTATATATGCGGCACTGAGGGAGATCCCCAGCACTACGACCGGCAGAAGGCGGCCCTCGAAGAGCAGGGTGTCATCCTGCTGCCCTCAAATGCGCAGGCAGCACGGTTTGTAGGCCTCGTGCTGAAAGGAGGGTCATACTGAGATGAAGAGCATAGGTGAACTGTTTATCTCCCGGTTACAGGTCGTCAATCTCGGGTTGGAATCCTTTGCAGAATCAATTCGCGTCCAGGGAGTGCCCGTGCAGCACGTTGACTGGAGACCACCTGCCGGCGGCGACCCCCGAATCATTCATCTGCTGGACTCACTGAATGTGCCGTCAATACAAAAACAGGTCGAAGATGCCAACCGTGAAGCTGTCAAAAGGATCATCAATGCACAGCCCGTCCTTGTCGATATCCAACAGGCCAGGGATGTCATACCGGGTATGCACAGAGAACTGATCCTGCATGCCGGTCCACCGGTGGCATGGGAGAGGATGTGCGGTCCGGTCAGAGGGGCGATAATGGGGGCCCTCATCTACGAGGGCCTTGCCCCGAACGTCGAGGAGGCGGAAAAACTCGCCTCATCCGGCAAGATTACCTTCGATCCCTGTCATCACCATCGAACCGTGGGGCCCATGGCCGGAGTGGTATCAGCGTCCATGTATGTCTATGTGGTAAAAAACGAGAATTATGGGAATGAGGCCTACTGTACCCTGAATGAAGGACTGGGTAAGGTGCTCCGCTTCGGCGCATACGGTGCCGATGTCATCCAACGTCTCACATGGATGGAGCAGGTTCTGGCCCCCGCACTCAGGAAGGCCGTACATGAGGCAGGGAGGCGGGATGGCGGAATCAACATCAAGGATATAACCGCCCGGGCACTCATGATGGGGGATGAGTGCCACAACAGAAATGTGGCTGCCACTTCCCTGTTTATTAAAGCGCTCATTCCCTATCTCCTGGAAAGCGATCTGAAAAGAGAAACCGTACAGGAAGTGATAGCCTTCCTCACGGCCAACGATCATACCTTTCTCAACCTTTCCATGGCAGCCTGCAAGGCATCCACGGATCCCATTGTTGGAATCAGGAACAGCTCCATCGTATCAACCATGGCTCGTAACGGCACTGAACTGGGTATACGGGTGGCGGGATTGGGTGACAGATGGTACACTGCACCGGCCGGCATGCCGAAGGGGCTCTACTTTGCCGGATTCAGTGAGCAAGACTCCTGCCTCGACCTTGGGGACAGCACTGTCTCCGAAGTGGCTGGCATTGGCGGATTTGCCATGGCCGCGGCACCAGCCATCGTTAAGTTCGTCGGTGGAAAGGCAGTTGATGCCCTTCAATTCACCAACGAGATGTACGACATCTGCTTCTCAGAGCACAGGAGCTATCTCATACCAGCACTGGATTTCAGGGGAACACCGGTGGGGATGGATATACGGCTCATCAACGAACAGTCCATTCTTCCCTTTATCAATACAGGTATAGCCCATAAAGACCCGGGTGTCGGCCAGATAGGTGCCGGCATACTCAGGGCACCCCGTGAGTGTTTTGCACAGGCCCTTGAAGATTTCAGCGGCCTGTTCAAAGAAAGGTAATCTGAAAACACTTCCAAAGGAGCATCCAATGAAAAGTGAATCATTTCTCAAGTTCATGAACAGGGTGAAGGTCTACGATCTCACCATGCCCCTGAGCGTTCACACGCCTCCCTGGCCCAGTTACATGCCGCTACAGATCCAATACTTCAAACGCATAGCCGGTTGTTACGGCGGCGGTATGGGCGCCAACGGCCAGATCATTAAGACGAGCAATCACGTGAGCACCCACATGGATGGGGAGATCCACTTCTACGGTAAAGGGCGCCCCATTGGAGAGGTGCCGATCGAAGAGTGGCTCGGTGAGGGTGTGGTCGTAGATATCTCAGACATGGTTTCCGATTACAGTCTCTATTCGCCCGAGATGCTGATGAGTAGAGCTGACATTCGGAAGAGAGACATTCTCATTATCAATACCGGCTATCACCGCTTTGACTGGACCCATGAGGAGGCTGACGAAGTCAGATACATGGTGTGCCACCCGGGACCGAATCCTGAATTCGACCGCTGGTGCGCTGAAATGAAGTTTAAGTGGATTGGTGTGGACTGCGGCAGCGCCGATCATCCCATGAACACCATCATACGAAAGTGGCACCCATCCCACTTCGCCCATGCTGAGGAGAAGCTCATGGAGGAACACGGCAAGAAGTGGGACGAGATGTTTCCCCAGGATTACTTCTATCAGGTGATGCACATCAAACTTTTCCCGAAACACATCGTGCATGCCGAAGCGGTAGGGGGTGATATCGACAGGGTATCCAACAGAAGGCTCTGGATCGGAGCCTTCCCCTGGCGGGCAGTGGAGATGGAGTCCTGTATTTGCCGCATACTCGCATTCGATGCACCCGATGGCGACTGAGCGAAGCGAAG
>CBFDDP010000199.1:0-4067 GCA_965603595.1 uncultured bacterium | reverse complement strand
GTTGAAATTTTTTTTACTGATGATAGACTGAACACAATTTATCGAGGACAAACCAAATTTCTCTATTACAGAGGGGGTGCTGTATGATTATGAAGAAATTCCTCAACGACCCTGAAACCCTCGCCCGGGATGAGAATGAGGGGCTGGTTTTGGCTCACAGCGATATGCTGGAGATGGTCGGAGACGGTATCATCATCAGGAAAAAGCCCAAGAAGAAAAGCAAGGTGCAGATTGTCTTTGGACAGGGTTCCGGCCATGAGCCGGGATTGAACGGCCTGATAGGTTACGGTATGCACGACGTGGAGGTGCCGGGCGGCATCTTTGCCTGTGCAGGAGCAGACCGCATCTACGAAGCCATAAAGATAGCGTGGGACATGAGTGGGAAGACTCCTGTGCTGGTACTCATTGCGAACCACGAAGGAGACGTCATCAACAACGGTATTGCCATCGATATGGCCAGAGACGAAGGAATCGACGTGGAGAGTGTCCTGCTCTATGACGATATCGCTTCAGCCCCTAAGGGTGAAGAGGAGAAACGGAGAGGAATGGGCGGTATGCTTTTTGGTTTCAAGATAGCCGGAGCTCTCGCCGAGGAGGGAAAAAGCAGGGATGAAGTCGCAGAGATTACGAGGCAAACCACGGCGCTGACCAAAACGCTCGCTGTTGCCATGAAGCCCTGCACCCATCCGCAGACGGGGCAGCCCCTCTTTGGTCTTGCTGACGATGAGCTGATCATCGGCCCGGGTGTTCACGGCGAAGCGGGTCCCGAAGGTCCCATGAAAATTACGACCGCTGACGCGGTGATGGATATTGTTGCCGAGCGTGTTTTAGAGGATGGTGAGTTTAAAAAAGGCGACGACACGCTTGTGCTCATCAACGGCTGCGGTTCCACCACGCTCATGGAGATGTTTCTGCTCTACAGGAGGCTCCATCAGATTCTCGAGAAGAAGGGCATCAGGCCCTTCAGACCGCTCGTGGGGAACTACATCACCACTCAGGAGATGGCTGGGTTCTCACTGTCGTTATGCAAGGCGGACGACAAGATCAAGCGCCTCTGGGCAGCACCCGCTGACACGCCCTATTTAAAAATCATGGCGTGATCGTGTTAGATTGGACATCAGAGAAGGGAGAAAATTATGCACAAATACGGACTTGAGCTACTCTTGTGGACCGGTAGCTTTACGAAGGATGATGTGAAGCTCATAGGCCATGCCAAAAATCTGGGGTTTGACGGAGTGGAGATTCTGATTAACCATCCCGAGGAGTTCCCCATCGATGAGACGAAGGCGGCATTGAAGGACAATGACATGGGCGTCAACTTCGCCGTTGTGCTCAGCGACGAGACGAACAGCATATCGCCCGATGCAGAGGTGCGAAGGAAGGGTCTCAACTTTGTAAAGAAGAGCATCGACATAGCCTATGCCGTGTCAGGCGGGGATTGCGGCATCGGAGGTGTAAACTACGCGGCCTGGGGATACTTCACCGGTGTTGCGCGGACTGAACAGGAGTGGGACTGGGCTGTCACCAACTACCGGGAGGCCTGCAGGTATGCCGGAGACAAGGGTATCGACCTGTGCGTCGAGGCGATCAACCGGTTTGAGACGCACTTCATCAACATCGCCGCCGATGCGGTCCACTTCTGTAAGGACGTGGGTGAGCACAATGCCAAGGTGCACCTCGATGCCTATCACATGATCCGTGAAGAGAAGGATTTTTACAAAGCCATCGTGGCTACGGGCAGCTATCTGGGCTACTTCCACGCCTGTGAGAATGAGCGTGGCATCCCGGGAACCGGTCTCGTGCCGTGGGAGGCGGTGTATCAGGCGCTCAAGGACATCGATTATCAGGGCTGGATTACCATAGAGTCTTTTACGCCCGATCTTCCCGATATTGCCCGGCTTACCGCTATCTGGCGCAAGCATGCACCAAGCGCCGATGTGCTCGCCGGTGAGGGGTTGAAGAACATAAAGGCGGTCGACAAGAAGATCTTTGGATAATCATCCCACAGCGCGGCCTCTTGCAGGCTTCCGCCATTACCACGGGCATTCCCGTTGGTTGCGCTCCGCGCAAAAGTTTCAGAGGAATAGCATAACGCTGACCGCCCAATGGAAAAATATGGCATATGAGCAGTGGGAGAGCAGGTGCAGCCAATGTGTGCGCTTGCTCCTCTGCTCAATCCTTCCATTGCTTTGAATCTGGAATGTTCAGCCCATCGCTTTCGAGCTTCGAGATTTCCTGAAATTTATAACCGAGGGGAGAAAACCGCACCTTGGAGATGGAGGAGGATGTTATATGCTCGCAGCAGTGTACAGTGGGAAGGGCATGATAGCCTGCAGAGAAATACCAAAACCTGAGATCGGCCCCTATGAGGCGCTTGTGGAGGTTAAAGCGGCAGCCATTTGCGGCACAGATCTCAGGATATTCAGGAACGGTCATCATCACATCGAGGAGGGGACCGAACGAGTGCTCGGCCATGAGTTCGCCGGTGAGATCGTGGCGGTTGGTTCGGAAGTCACACGGTACAGAAGGGGGATGAAGGTCGGCATGGCCTCCAATGTGGGCTGCGGTGTGTGCAGGTACTGCAGGATGGGTTTGCTGCACCTATGCCCCGAGTACATCGCGGTCGGAATCACCTTTGACGGCGGGTTTGCAGAGTTTTTCAGGGTTGGTGAGAAGCCGCTTTTGCAGGGGAACATGATACCCTTCGAGCACTCTTCGTATGAAGAGATAGCGATCGCTGAACCGCTCTCCTGCGCTATCAATGCCCTCGAGTCGGTTGGAACGAAACCGGGAGATCGGGTGCTTATTGTGGGTGCAGGTCCCCTGGGCGCACTTCACCTGCAGTTAAACCGCATGGCTGGTGCGGGCCTCATCATGATGGCGGATATCTCTGCACAGCGGCTCGAGCTTTTGAAACAGTTCGGTCCCGATCTCCTGATCAACTCATCGGAGGAAGATCTCCGGGATGCCGTGATGAAGCACACGGGGGGAATCGGTGCCGACGTCATCATTACAGCCTGTCCCGCACCTGAGGTGCAGCAGCTCTCCGTGGAGATCGCGGCAAAACTGGGGAGGATCAACTTCTTCGGCGGTCTGCCCAAGGGCAGGGAACAGGTGGCCCTCAACACCAATCTTATCCACTACAACGGACTTGTCGTGACCGGCACCACCGGTGCGTCCCTCGCCCATTATGAGCAGGCGATTCAGCTCATAGAAAACGGCAGGATCAATGCGAAGTCGGTCATTTCGAAACGCTTCAGTATAGAGCAGGTGGAGGAGGCCTTCGAATATGCCTTGAGCGGCAGAGGCCTCAAGACCATACTGGAGTTTCGAAACTGAGTGTCCAGGGAACCGGGACACTTCTGAGGGATGCAATGACAGAGAAGGACCGTGTGAGAAGCTGTATCTATTTTAAAGAGACGGATAGCGTCCCCTGGCAGATCGACTGTACGTCCGGGATGGCGCGTATCATCATGCAAAACCGCGGCATCGAGGAGGATGGCCGGAAGGTTCATGGCAGCAACATCTTCAGGTACAGCCGCCTGTACGACTACTTCGGGAATCACCTCTGCTATGTTCGTTGTGAAGCCCCCGACAGTACAGTGGAGGTTGCCCCCGGCCTCTGGCGGGATGAGTGGGGGGTACTCTGGGATCGGAGCGTCGACAGAGACATCGGCGCGCAGGCAAACAGGGTGCTGGAGAATATGCGTATCGATGAACTGAAACTTCCAAACCCTCGCATAGAAGCGCGATATGCACACTTCGCTGCCGTCATCGAACGCAATACCAGGCGCTACATCGTTGCAAAGATCTCACGCTGTCTCTTTGAACGGGCCTGGTCGCTGCGGGGTATGGAAAACCTCCTGATAGACTTCGTGGAGAATCCGTCCTTCGTGCACGAACTCTTCGGGCTCATTACCGAGTTTGACCTGCAGATCATCGACGCACTCGAACCCCTTCCCATCGACGCCATACGCTTCAGCGATGACTGGGGCGGGCAGCTCGGCATGCTCATGAGTCCTGAAACCTGGAGGTCCTTTATCAAACCCTATCTCGAGAGGCTCTAC
>CBFDDP010000198.1:0-4068 GCA_965603595.1 uncultured bacterium | reverse complement strand
GACCTCTTTCAGAGGGAGGATTTCCTGGAGGTCATGCTCAGGTCGGTCTACTGGACAGGGCTTGCCGTTGCAGTGAAGACCATATTCGGTCTTGTGTTAGCGCTTCTGCTCAACGTGGAGTACAGGGGGAGGAAGATCTTGCGCGCCCTGATCATCATTCCCTGGGCCTCTGCGGTTCCCATCAGCGCGCTTATCTGGCAATGGGTATATCATCATGAATTCGGCCTCCTCAACCACACACTGAAGGTCACGGGATTGTGGTCCAATCCGCCGGTCTGGCTCGGCACTCCTATCTCCGCCTTCTTCTCCGTCATCTGGGTCGATATATGGATCGGCATTCCCTTTATGACCCTGGTATTCCTTGCCGGCATGCAGGCAATCTCTCAGGACCTCTACGAGGCGGCTGAAGTGGATGGCGCAGGCGCATTGCAGAAATTTCTCTACATCACACTGCCCGGGATCCGGGACGTGCTGCTCATCGCAACACTGCTCTCAACCCTGTGGACCTTTAACGACTTCAACACCATATACATCATGACCAAGGGCGGACCTGCAGGCGGTACACAGATACTCATCACCTACATATATCAGAACACCTTTGAGTGGTGGAAGTGGAACAACGGTGCGGTCATGGCGGTGATCACCTTCATCATCCTGTCCATCATCGCCTGGATCTATGCGCGGTTCTATTTCAGGAAGGGGGAGTAGATGGCGACGAGAAAGCGAAAGCTGAAGCCTGTGATCGTTGTGTGGACCGTAATTCTCGTGGCCTTTCTCCTCTTCCCCTTCTTCGTGATGATCTCCACCATGCTCAAATCATCCGATGAGGTGTACGCCACCCCGCCATACTGGATACCCAAACGGGTTGCGTTGCGGAACTTCATCGATCTGTGGACACAGAATCCCTTTGCCCGCTATTTCCTGAGCAGCTTCATCATTGCCGGGGGAACGACCATTCTCACCACTGTTTTCTGTATTCCCGCGGCATATGCGGTTGCGCGTTTTCGCTTTACAGGGCAGAAGTTTCTCCTGTACATGTATCTGGTGGTACAGATGTTCTCGCCCATTATTGTGGTGATCTCGCTCTTCAAGATCATCTCCCGTATCGGACTGCTGGACACCTATCTGGGCCTCATTCTCGTGAACACCGTGTTTACCCTGGCATTCACCACCTGGATGCTCAGCGGCTACTTCAAGACCATTCCCGTTGACATCGAGGAGGCGGCGCTCATCGACGGGTGCTCGAGGATGCAGGCGATTGTTCGGATCATGATCCCCATATCCGCACCGGGCCTCGTGACCGTGATCATCTACTCCTTTATCGCATCCTGGAACGAGTTCATGTTCGCCCTCACACTCGTCCAGTCGATAAACAAGACCCCCCTCACGCTGGGTCTCTACAACTTCGTGGGACGCTACACCACACAGTGGGAGTTTCTTACCGGTGCGGCTTTCCTTGCCATACTGCCCGTTATCATCCTCTTCCTGTTCATAGAAAAGCAGCTGGTGGCAGGCATTGTCGGCGGTGCGGTGAAAGGGTAAGGGAAATCCTATCCGAACCGTTTATCCGCAAGCTCCTGGCATTTTGCCATGAGCGCTTCCTCATCGATAGTACGAAGCACCCCGCCCTCCACGATGATCTTTCCATCCACGATGACCGTGTCAACATCCGACGCACGGGCGCTGCTCGTGATGAGCTGCAGTACATTTCCCTCATCGAGACGGTGCAGGGGAGTGAGGTGAGGCCTGCCGAGGTCTATAAGGACGAGGGACGCTCGCTTTCCCTCAACGATGGAACCCAGCTCATTCTCCAGACCGAACACCTGCGCCCCTCCCAGGGTGGCCGCATGGAGGCAGTCATGGGCGGACAGTGAATCGGCTCCCTTCGTGACACGCTGCAGCAGCATGAGGGATTTCATCTCAGAGAACAGGTCCGAGGAGTCGTTCCAGAGGGCGCCGTCTGTGCCGAGGGCGACGGGTATGCCCTCATGAATGAGCTCCGAGACAGGTGCGATGCCGTCAGCGATCTTCATCTCTGCAGTGGGACAGTTTACGATGGAGGCGCCGCTTGTACGGAGGATGTCCCTGTCACTCCTGTCAAGATACACACCGTGAGAGCCGATAACACGTTCGTTGAGGAATCCCAGATCCCGGAGGTATCGAACAGGTGTGCTGTTGAACCGTTCCCGGATGATGTCCATGCGCCAGGTGGTTTCAGCGAGATGGAGATGCAGCAAGGTATCCAACTCCTGCGCCCATGCCATGAGACGGAGTAGAAGCTCCCCCTCAAAACCCTCCTCCGAAGGTGCCTCAACGATTGGTGTATAGCCTGCGTCACGCAGGCCCCGGGCCGTCTTGAAGTATTCCTTCTTCTCAACGAGCTCACCGGTGAGGAAGTCAGTGCGGTAGTCCAGCACCACCGCTCCCTCTATGCCTACCTCCTTGAAGGGTGCGGTGAGGTCGTCTCCGTACCACCAGAAGGGAACATCGCAGATAAAGGTCGTCCCTCCCTTGACCGCTTCCACATACTGAAGAACTCGGGAGTAGTGGCGCGCCTCAGTGTCGAGTTCACTCCTGTACCATTTTTTCCTGCTCACCCAGGACTTATTGTCCTGCTCGAAAAGGGTCAATCCATCGCCGAGTCCCCGTGCCAGCGTGATGTCGCAGTGGACGTGTCCGTTGACGAGGCCTGGGATCGCGATCATCCGGCTGCCGTCAATTACGAGGTCCCCTTTCCTCTTCTCTATAGAGGACTTCGTTACACTCCGTATGCGACCGTCATCGATGAGTATGGAGTAGTGATCGATGTCTCCCCTTTCATTCATGGTGACGGTGAGCACCCCTTCAATGATTATCCGCATGGACTTTTCCTTAATCGTGTTTCCCAAGTTTCTAAAAATGAGTATACTAGAACAGCTGCAGGGAACGCAACATGTTGCTGTGTGTTTAGATAGGGTTACATGAAAATGGAGTGTTGAATGAAGCTTCGGGAACTCCTTGACCAGTGCGACTGCTTCAGCTGTGAAAGCCCCGAAAATCCCGAAATCGGGGGCGTCAGCAGTGATTCCCGAAAAATAACCGAGGGCGAACTCTTCATCGCCATTCCGGGTTACAGGGATGACGGAAGGAGGTATATTGAAGATGCGCTTGCCAGGGGTGCCGCAGCAGTGCTGGTCGATGAAAAGGTGTTCGAGGAGGTGAGGGGGAAGATTGATCTTCCTGTGTGTACGGCATCATCTCCGAGATACTGTGCACTTCTCCTATCGAGGATACTGTACGGGTGTCCCGCTCAATCACTCGGGCTCATCGGCGTGACCGGTACAAATGGGAAAACTACGGTTACCTATCTGCTCGAAGCCATGTTGAAGGAGGCGGGGCTCAGCCCCGGTGTTATCGGCACCATTTCCTACCGGTGGTCAGACAAGGTGCTCACGGCGCACAACACCACACCCGACCCAATAGAAATCCAGAAACTCATGGCAGATATGAAGGGCGATGGAATAGACCACGTAATCATGGAGGTGTCATCCCACGCACTCGCCATGGACAGGGTGTTCCCTCCCGATTTTGAGTATGCACTGTTTACCAATCTCAGTCAGGACCATCTCGATTTTCATGAGTCCATGGATGAGTACTTTAATGCTAAAGCACTGCTCTTCGAGCGACTTGGAAAGGACGGACAGGCCGTCATTAACCTGGACGACGACTACGGGAAAAGGTTGATAGAGAGGACTCCCGCTTCTGTTACGACCTATGGTATGGAAAGCGACGCCGACTATCGGGGACATGACATCGATCTCTCCATACAGGGGACTTCCTTCAGTATCAACGGCAAGCGGTTCAGGACAAGCCTCGTGGGCCTGCACAACATCTACAACATTCTGGCATCCGTGGCGCTGATAACCCGGATGGGATTTGGCACCGATCTGATATCGAGGGCACTGTCTCGGGTGAAAGGGATTCCCGGCCGCTTTGAACGTGCAGTGGAGGGCAGGGACTTTCATGTGTTTGTCGACTATGCACATACACCCGATGCACTTGCCCATCTCCTCGAGGCAGCGAACTCAG
>CBFDDP010000197.1:0-4193 GCA_965603595.1 uncultured bacterium | reverse complement strand
GCATCGTGCGTGCTGCATGCCAATGCCGTTCCCGTATTCGTGGATGTTGACCGCCAGACCTGTACCATGGACCCTGATAGCATAGAGGAGAAAATAACCGAACGCACCAGGGCGATCATACCGGTTCATATACACGGTCTTGCCGCAGATATTGACAGAATAATCAAAATCGCCCGCAAGCACAAATTTTACGTCATCGAAGACGCCTGTCAGGCACACGGTGCTGAATACAGGGGGAAAAAGGTCGGCAGTTTTGGTGAGCTCGCGGCTTTCAGCCTGAACAGTTCGAAGAATCTCACAGGCGGAGAGGGAGGGCTTCTCGTCATGGATGACGACGAGTATTTCATGAGGGCAAAGATGCTGAGGATGTTCGGTGACGAGATTGACGACGAAACAAAGCTTCGGAAATACAATGCCTCAATACTGGGCTATCAGTACAGGAATCTGGAGATGCCTGCAGCGCTGGCTCGGGCTCAGTTGCAGCGCCTCGATGAGTACAACGACTGGAGGATAGCAAACTGTACCTCCCTCACCGAGCGGCTGAGAGACATACCGGGTGTACATCCACCATATGTTCCCGATGGGTACAAGCACGTCTACTGGATGTACGTCGTTGAGTTCTATCCCGAGGATGCCGGTATCGATGTAGAACCCGAACGGTTCAGGGTTGCCGTTGAAAAGGCACTTTTCAAGGAAGGCGTTCAGGTGGGACAGTGGCAGACCATGCCCGTTCCGGCACAGGACCTGTTTCAGACCAAGAAGGGGCACGCTGCGAGCGGATACCCATGGAATTTCACCCAGGAGGGGAAGGCTCTCGTGTACAGAGCCGAAGAGTATCCCAACGCACTTGATTTCTGCAGGCGCTACACCGTGGTTGCAGGAATCCATCCACCCAATACAAGAGAGCTCATGGAGAAGTATGCCGAGGCTTTCGAGAAGGTTTTTTCACAGCTCGACAGGGTGATGGACCATGCCGATGACGATCTTGTTGCCCATTACAGCGGCGCACTCTTCAGGGCGGAATAGATTGAATGTGAATCATTCCACAGTAAATGATTGCTTAAAAAGAATGGTCATAAAGGTTCGTTCTTTTTGATGTTTTGGACATATTAGTATTCTTTATAAATCCAGGTAATTAATAATCGTATGAACCTAATTGAGCATTATTCATTAAGTCGTTACTCCATAATACTTTTCATTGTAGTAGCTTATTGCTTTGACCATGGCCTTCAGGTTATTTAACGGGGCTTCCGGAGGAAGTGCACATGATGGAGACAGTAAATCAACACCATCGGTGATACATTGAACAGAAGCATTAAAAACGTCCTCCTCACTTCCCTCCAGTATATGGCTCACGGTCGGTACAGATCCGATAATTTGCATCCTTCGCCCGATTATTTTTCTAGCTTGGACAGTGCTCACCGAAGGAGCATCAAATGAGAAAGCTGAAAAACCAGTTTGGGGAATGCTACTCAGCAGTTTCCCAGAGTTTCCGCAGATATGTAAAAAAACCGGGCCTCCTATTCCATCACTTATTTTTCGGTAAGCAGGGACCATCATTTCACTGAAGTGCTTTTCAGTCAATCCCTGAGCAAAGGGATCGCTCACCTGTATAACATCTCCACCGCAATTTAATAGCGCATTGCCGTATTCAATACAGAAGCTAGAAAAGATATTCAATACCCGTTTTACTATCTCCTTTTCCTTGATCATCATCTTATATACCTTGTTTATGCCGATTGTTAGACATGATAAATTCAAAGGGCCCTCAACAAGCGGAACGACGGGAATGTCATCCTTCAGCTTTTCCTTAACCAAACGCACTGCATGAAATACCTGGGGAAAACGACCCCGTTCAAATATATCGTCCGCAATGTCTACCTCATCAGCACAATGATAGGCAGCTTTTTTCGGTTGCGGCACATCTGTAATTCCCATTCCAACTGATGATTCCCCACCAAGGGCCTCAAGCTCCACACAGGCATCCCAGGGTAAATTGGTTGCACAGAAACCAGTCGTTCTGTGAATCGCGCAGGCAAGTTTCGCCATCGCCTCCGCGTCATAATGGGCCTTCGGCCAAAACGTATTGCAGGATTCCATCATTTCAACCGTTGGAGAATTGAGCAGCACTGCTCGTGGAAAATAACCGATGTCCTCTCCATTAAGGACCGAAATCACTTCCTTGAGAGGTTTTAAGATTTTTTTCTTATTCATTTTTTTATATATATGATAATATTTTTTTCTTCTCAACAGTGCATTATAGTTAATAATTCAAAAGACCGTCCGGGAGGCGGTAAAGGCTCCGGTCATCGACCTCAATCATACCATCTTTGCAATTCAGGGATTCGGCAACGCTGGGCAGCACGCTGCACTCCTCGAGGTTGAGCTCTTCAACGCGAAAATCGTCGCAGTTTCAGACTCCGGCGGTGTGATGGTCTCCTGCTTCGAATACGTGCAGAACATCTAAGATCAGTCGCCCCTTCCTGGCCCATAATAGATGCTCAATCCGATGTAGGGACCGTAGAAGTAGTCGTTTTCATAGAACGAACTCCCTTCCTTTTTACACTCTGAGCTGACTGGAAGAAAGAACACGGTAAAAGTTGCTGTTCCTATTGGCGATGGAATATATATTTACAAAGATGCTGGGGATGGCAAGGGAAATGTTGAATACCTTCCGGAAGAGATAATGAAGAAAGGGGCAGAAATTATCTATTCTGGAAAGAAACCAACATGGAAGAAATTGCAGGCGATTTGATGAAGGAAAAAAAAGATAATGGAGGCCTATAATTAAAATGAACGATGATTGGAGAATATCCGACAGGGTCGCCCAGATGAAGAAATCTGCCATTCATGAAATGACCCGATTATCCAAAGAGATAGAAGATGTGGCATTTCTCTCGTGGGCTAAACCTACTTCTGATACACCTGAACACATCAAACAGGGTGCTATTTCAGCTATTCAGGATGGACAAGTGGGGGGATACTCAGAAACTGCCGGCCTTTTGGAACTCAGGGAAGGAATTGCTGAAAAACTGAAAAGGGACAACAACATCGATGCGAAAGTTTCTGAAATTATTGTCACAGTTGGAGCCATAGAAGGTTTATCCGCTGCCATCATGGCTGTAATTGATCCAGGTGATGAAGTAATTCTGCCTTCCCCGACTTATTCCACCCACATCAGACAGGTGCTGATCGCATCTGGAAAGCCTGTGTTAATCCCTCTTATAGAGGAAGAGGAGTTTATCTGGGACATCGATGCTGTAAAGAAGGTAATTACGCCGCGAAGTAAGGCAATACTGTACTGCTCTCCCAGCAATCCTACTGGCACGGTTTTTTCTGAAAACCAGCTTCGGGAACTGGCTGAAATAGCTCTGGAAAATAATATAGTGGTTATTACTGATGAAGCTTACGAGTACTTCACCTTTGATAGAGCTCGCCATTTCAGCATTGGCTCAATTCCCGATATGAAGAAACATGTGATCAGTACATACACATTCACAAAAACCTATGCTATGACAGGATGGAGGATCGGCTATCTCCATGCAGACGAATCATTAATTCCACAGATCACCAAAGCGCACATTCCCTTTGCTATCTGTGCTCCTGTTGTTTCCCAGTATGCGGCTCTGGCTGCTCTAAAAGGTTCTCAGGATTGTGTTGAAGGATTCAGAAAACACTACTTTGACATGCGGAACTTCATGTGTGAGCATTTAGATCATCTTGACTCTGTTTTTAAATACCAAAAACCTGGTGGCTCTTATCTCATGTTTCCCAAAATACTTCTACCAGAAGGCCAGGATTCTTTGACATTCTGCAAAAAACTTCTTAGAGAAGCTCACGTTTCCACTACTCCGGGTATTGCTTTTGGCCCCCATGGTGAGGGTCATCTGCGTTTATCTTTTTGTGTTTCCGAAGAGATGATCAACAAAGCATTTGATAGGATGGAAGAGTATTTTTAACCAAACTTTTGCAAAAGTTCAGTTTTTAATAAGAATGGGTATACCGTGCAGATAGAGGAACTAAATCAAGAAATAAGGAAATGCACCAAATGCAGACTCTCTGAAACTAGAAATCGCACTCTCTGTGGAGAGGGCAACCTGAATGCAAAACTTTTTTTAATTGCACAGGCACCAAGACAAAATGAGGATAAAGAAGGCAAGATGTTTATCGGTCCGTCGGGGAAGGTGTTGGAC
>CBFDDP010000196.1:0-4203 GCA_965603595.1 uncultured bacterium | reverse complement strand
TATCGACCTGGACGCACTTCTCGAGGGTGCAGCGTTTATGGATGAGCTCACGAAGACCGATAACCTTTTCGAAAACCCTGCTTACATGAACGCCGTCATCCACTATCACTTGCACGTGCACAGGGGTGTCAACAATGCGGTGCTCATGCCCTACTCCGTGGCGTTGAGCCTCATATCCGACTGGTACCGACAGCTTCTCGCTGAGAGCCTCGGCAAGAAGTGGGCGCTCACCGGTGAAGTCGTATATGCGGGACAGACACCCATCAAGGCTGTCGGCGCAATCGATCAGCACTCGCAGGTACAGCTCTACCGTGAAGGGCCCTTCGACAAGATCTTCACCATTCTCTCGGTGGAGAATTTAAACAACTTCCTGAATCTGCCCTCATTATACGAGAAATACGAGGGGCTTTCGTATCTCGGCGGTCATACTATCAACGAGCTTTTCAATGCCGAAAAGAAGGCAACAATCCTCGCGCTCACCAAATCGGGACGTCCGAGCATAGAGATCACCCTGCCTGAGATCAACCCCCATACAATCGGCCAGGTGTTCTATCTCTACGAGGTGCAAACCGTTTTTGCGGGCTATCTGTACAATATAAACTCCCTTGATCAGCCCGGGGTCGAAGCCGGCAAGCAGTACACCTACGGCATGCTCGGCAGAAAAGGCTTTGAAGACATGAAGAAGGAAGCAGATTCCTTTCCGGCCAAGGACGAGAAGTTCACCATCCAAGGGTAAGCTTCACTGTGTTGCCCATTGAGAAGGCTGAAACATCTCTTTACTGTGGACAAGGTTTTTATGGCCAAATATTTTTACCTGTTTTTGAAGTCTCATTTCTGACCTTTATCTCCTTACAGCCACACAGATATCTTCATTACAGCATCGAAAGAGTTTTCGGCAAAATCGAGTGAGCCCGCATCCATTTCATGAAACTCAACGTTTGTGAGCCCGAGCTCTTTCGCATGTATTCAATACATAAGAATTTAATTTATTAGTTGGTTAAAACCATCAATTGCTTTGGCGCTATGCCCATTACCGGCAACCTCTGAAATGCAGTCATACATACGTTATACTAAAGTATTGTGAGGTGATGTAATTTGCATTGGTGAGTGAAAATAACCAATAATTAAAGAAAGGTGCTGCTGCAGTGCGTCTTTACCATTGAGGAGAACAAAAGCTATGGCGAATTATACTGATCAAGATCAGAAAAATCACAGAAATATAATTTTGCTTATTTGGATTTGCATTGTGGGTATGATTTTTCTTTGCAGCACTCCTCTAATTACACAAGCTGATGGAATCGATATAGACAAGTATGAATCAATTGCACCTGTTTCTATTCCATTGATAGAGGATCCCAATAATCCTACTGACGGTATTAAAAATGTAGGAGTAACAATGCTCAGGTGGGAGGCAGTAACGGGTAGCACCGTAATAACGAGCATAACTGTTCAGATAGAAGATACACCTGATGGATCCTTCAACGAAAGCAATGTCGAAAAAATCAGTGTCTATTTCGAACCGAAAGTTGGCGGAGACAAGTATTTCAACAGAGGCGGAGGTACTGATGACATTTACGTTGCAGATGAAAGTCAGAATCCTACTGGCCCAGGTATATATACCTTTGACAGTGGTGTAACAAAAACGATCTATTTGACCCCCGATGTTGCAATTACTGATGATAACTCAAAAGCCTTCATTTATATTGCCTTCGATATTGCTTATAATGCAGGATATACAGGTACAATACGCTGTCTGGTTACAGCAGTGGAATGGAAAGATAGCAGTGGAAGCCCAACTGGGACTTGGGTATATACGGATTTTCCTGTAAATCATAATAACGTTCTGAGCAAGGATGTCGATACCTATGAAACCTCTCTAACGGCAACCGGTGTTGCGCCAGTGTCGGGTACAGGGGAGCAAGGGGAAGATGATGTGCCAATTCTCCGGCTGCAGCTCAGCGCGAATGATGCTACAATGGATGCTACTGATTTATACAGAAATGTAAATCTCGAGGCCATCACCCTTCACCAGATAGGCACGAGCTACTCAGACATCGATCCGGGAGGAATAAGCCTCTACGATGACGCAAATAATAATGGAGTTATTGATGGTGGAGAAATCTCTATCCCTGCTGCGGTGAGTCCCCTGACACCATCTGAATACATTACGCTCACACCAACCTCGAATGTCACCTTCGATGAAGCGCAGATATCACTGATCGTCACTTTAAACGTTGCGGAAACTGCCGGAGTCGGAAACACAGTCGGCCTCGAAATTGAAGATCCATCATCTGATATTGCATTCAACGATATCGTCGACGACTGGGATAGTGATACTCCAGCTATCTACGCACTTGTTCTCGAGGCAGATCAATATGTGCAGGAAGGATATATTACAGCTAGCAGCCCGACGCCAGGATCAGGCAACACCTTCACGGTTACTCCGCTGCCGGATACGGATCCTCCCCAGGTGGCAGCTACAGTGCCGAGGAACAACGAATCCGGCGTTATAGTGACAACCGACGTGACAATCATCTTCAACGAAGATATCAATCCATCGACAGTTTCGGATACGATCTTCTACGTGGAGGACAGTACCGGAACCAAAGTTCCTGGTACTGTCAGCGCATCCGGCTCTGAAGTGGTGTTTAATCCCGATTCGAATTTCAATTATGAGGAGATATACACGGCAACACTCGAGCCAGGCGTTGAGGACATATACGGCAATGCGATGACCACTACATATACTTGGAGCTTTGCCACTACAGCTAATGTGGCAAGGCCTGTTGCAGGGAACAACCGCATTCTCCCGGGCTCGACTGACCCGGTTCAGATACATATACCGGAGCCAACAGGCGGCCCGAGTGAGAAGGTTACAGTGCAGGTGTTTACGACAACAGGAAAGAAGGTGGCCACGCTGATAAACAACCGCCCATACTCACAGATAGAAAGCCAGCTGCCGCTCCTCTGGTACGGCAAGAACAGCAGGCAGCAGGATCTGGGTCCAGGGCTCTATTTCATTCAGGTCTTATCGGGGAGTGATAAAACGGTACTCAAGGTGCTCATAGTACGCTGATTTTGAAACAAGGATGTTTCCATGAAAATGAACATGACGCGGGATAAAGGAATATCGGTACATTTTATCATTCCGGGGATTGTGCTTGCGATCCTCTGCATGTGTGCCCCCCTGACGGCGTTGTCCCAGGAGGAAGGCGGTGTTACGGGTGCTGATTTTCTCACCTCCACGCCCACGCCTCGCTACAATGCGATGGGTGGCGCCTTTGATGGCCTGGATTATTACCTCGAAGCAATTCATATCAATCCGGCAGGTTTCGCACCTGTTGATAGACTGAGCTTCCAGTTTGCTTTAATGCCCTATCCAAACGACGTCACCCACAGCCAGCTTTCTTTCGGCATGCCCATGCTGGGCGGTGTGGGGGCTGCATCGGTACAATTCTTAAACACAGGCGGGTTCACTTACATCAATGAATACCTGCAACCCGAGGACACGGTAAACGTGTACGATGCTGCTGCGAGCTTTGGGTACTCCCGCTATGTCTGGGATGAGCTATCGGTCGGCTTAAACCTGAAAGCCATATACCGCACTCTCGGCGAATACAACGCATTCGCAGTCGGCAGCGACGTGGGGGCTGCGTACCGGTTCGAAACTCCCCATGTGGGGCAGCGTCCCAAACCGCCTACAGATAAACAGCTCGAGAAGGAGTACAACGCAAGGATAAGTGCCATTGAAAAGGAAAGAGAGAAGAGGGTAAGTGAAGCCAATGAGGCGATCGGGGAACTGGAAAAGAACATCGTATCTCTTGAAAAGGACATAGGTGATATCTCTTCCAAAATTGATACTGCCGAAGGAGAAAAACAGCAAACACTTATCGCAAAGCGCGATGAAATGGAAACAAGCTTGACCGAGCTTCAGACACAGTTCGCTGCAGAGCAGGAAAATTCGAGAGATGAACTCGATGTAATCGATGAATGGTATAAAAGCGAACTGCAGACCGCAGAGGAAGCATACAGTAAAAAGCTCGCCGACCTGAGATACGTTGAGTCGGAAAGGACACATCTCTTCTCTCTCATTAATGATCCTGATAAAGAACTGACCGAGGAATTGATCAACGCTTCCATTGATGAGAATATCGATAAGACAAGGGATTTTTTCATTGACAGATCTGAATCACTAAACAGTCA
>CBFDDP010000195.1:0-4217 GCA_965603595.1 uncultured bacterium | reverse complement strand
GATCCTTCGAAGATGGGGAACGACGCCAAGATAGAAGCCGGATACAATGCGATTGCGGATGGCGATTACGGGAAGGCAGTGGATTACTTCTCAGACGTAATCGACAGCGCTTCGGGAGATGATCTCACCGCCGGGTATATTGGGCGTGCAGCTGCATACATACATATCGGTGCACCCAATCTGAGTGAAGCAATGTCCGACATCATGAGCGGTGAGACTGACATTGACAACCTTGGGCAGTTCATAAAGGACGTCAAGGGCGCAAAGGACTATGCAACCTTCTTCGCAAGCGTTCAACTGGCGGCCGCTGACTACAATGCCGCGATGGCCAACAGCGGCGGTATAACGGACAGCGGTATACTGATCGAAGTGTATCAAACCAATATGATGGCTGCCACTGGTGTGGGGTCAACAAAGATTGCCTTTGAACATCCAACGCCTGGAACTGTAACCGACGCGGAGATCGATCTCATTCTTGAGGGTAATGATTCGCATCCATGGGATATAGATGATTGGGGTAGTTCTGCAAATAATGGTTTGTACGAATACGTACGTCTATCGACGGAATCAAATAAGATGCTCGTCTATCTTCAAGGCGCCTTCGATGCACTTACAGAGCTCGAATCGGACCCACTGCCCGACATGGATATACCTGCCATGAAGAGCAACATAAACGACTGGGTCATTAATGGACTGGGGGTTTCCGCCCCAGGGCTGAGTTAGGCTTACGTCAGGTTGTGTTCCAGACTGAGCGCAATAAAAGGGGTTTTACGCATAAGAATCGAGGGACTTTTTGAAAGCACCCATATGCCGTTACCTATTGATCCTTACCATAACCACTCTTTTTATAATGTCTGCAGCATCCCCCTCCCGTGCGATCGACAGCACCGAACCGGTCTCTCAGCCTATACTGCCCATGGTACAGGCCATGGGAGGGGCCTACACTGCCGTGGCCAGCGACGAAAGCACCGTTTTCTACAACCCTGCCGGGTACGCAGTAATTAAAGACCCCATACGTGTCTTCTCGGTGCTTGATCTCAGCATAAACATCGACGAGTCCGCCATCGATGTCTACAAGGCCATACGGAAGGGAGAAGACCTCTCGGATTCTGACAACATCAACCAGTATCTCAACAACACAACCCTCTCCTTTGGTATAAGCGGACCCATACATTTCGGCCGCGTGGGGAACAACTTCGGCTTCTCCTTCTACGACACCGGACGTGTCTTGTTCGACACCACACCCGGCGCACTGCAGCCCTACGCCGATTACTACACCTTCACCGACCTGGGTTTCATTGGCGGTTTCGGGTACAGGATCGTGGACAATCTCTATGCCGGATTCAACTTCAAGGTCATTCTCAGATTGAAATCGGAGCTGCACGGGACTGCTACCGATGTCATCGATACCATTGAGGACGACAACGTTCCCCTTGCCAAATCGGTGGGTTTCGGCGGCGATCTGGGTCTGCTGTATCGCCCCCTTTCCTGGTTTGCCCTTGGGCTCAATGCCCGTGATTTCTTCGGAACCCGTTTCATAACCTGGGAGGATATCAGCGGTACTCAGAATTACCCCTCGAGCATGATCAAACCCAGGCTTGCCTTTGGAGTCGCCTTCTTTCCACTGCGAACTGAGAAGGATCAGATACCCAGGAACGATATGGTGATAGCACTGGACTACTGGGACATCTTAGACACGAGTTCACCCCTGACAAACATCAAGTTCGGCATCATGATCAATACCCTTGGATTCCTCGACTTGCGGGGTGGAATTGATGCCGGCTATCTCTCCGGTGGAGTCGGTTTTCACCTGAAGTTCTTCCACTTCAGTACTGCCTACTACGTCAAGGAGCTCGGGGCCTATCCCGGTTCTAAACCTCTACAGACCCTCACCTTTGAGTTTGCCTTCAAGTGGTAAATGTGTATTGAATATTGGGGATCAGAGTTCACGCTCTGGCATGTAGTAGTTGGGGGGTTCCTTCGTCACCTCAATGTCGTGCGCGTGACTTTCCTTGAGTGAAGAGAAGCTAATCTTTATAAACCGTGCCTTTGCTCCCAGTTCCTGCAGGTTTCGGGCGCCCATATAACCCATACCAGCCCTGATCCCGCCGACAAGCTGGAACACAATGTCCCGCACGCTCCCCTTGTAGGGAACGAGCCCCTCGAGACCCTCCGGCACAAACTTGCGCTGCCCCTCCTGAGCGTAGCGGTCGGACGACCCCTCCTTCATGGCCCCTTCCGATCCCATGCCCCGGTACTCCTTGAATGCACGGCCATGGACGATAACCTTCTCCCCAGGGCTCTCGTCGGTACCGGCAAAGATGCTCCCCAGCATGACCGCATCTGCACCGGCTGCCAGGGCCTTGACAATGTCTCCGGAGTATCGTATGCCGCCGTCAGCTATGATCGACCTGTTATACTTTCGGGCAGCCTTTGAGCAGTCCAGTATTGCGGTGAGCTGCGGTACACCGATGCCTGCAACAATCCTCGTCGTACAGATTGAGCCCGGGCCTATCCCCACCTTGATCACATCTGCCCCGGCCTTGATGAGCGCCTCCGTACCTTCCGCAGTCGCCACGTTGCCGGCTATGATAAGCAGGTTTTCGTAACGCTTCCTGATCATCTTCACCGCTTCCAGTACCCGATGTGAGTGCCCATGTGCCGTATCCACAACCACCACATCAACCTTTGCTTGGGCAAGTGCATCAACTCGTGCTGTGAGTTCGGGTGACGGTCCCACTGCTGCGCCGACCAGGAGCCGTTTCTTCTCATCCAGAGCTGCACTGGGAAAATCAATGGCCTTCTGAATGTCCTTGATCGTGATGAGGCCCCGTATGTTGAAAGCCCTGTCAACTATGGGCAATTTCTCGATCTTGTAACGCTGAAGGATCTTTTTAGCCTCTTCAAGAGTCGTGCCCTCAGGTGCAGTAATGAGATTTTCCCTGGTCATGAGGTTTTTCACCGGCTGATCGAAATCGGTGATAAATCTTAGATCTCTGTTGGTGAGTATCCCCACCAGCTTGCCCTTTTCCGCGATGGGGATTCCTGAAATCCTGAACCGCTTCATGATATCCATAGCCCTGTGCACAGGAGCGGACGGATCGAGTATGACCGGGTCGATGATCATGCCACTCTGAGATTTCTTGACCTTTTCCACCTCTCCTGCCTGCGCCTCGATGGACAAATTGCGGTGTATGACGGAGAGCCCACCCTCACGGGCGAGAGCAACAGCCATGCGGTACTCGGAAACCGTGTCCATGGCAGCGGAGATAAGCGGTATCTTCAGAAAGAGAGACTTCAGGGTTGTGGAGAGATCGGTTTCGGTCGGAGTAATATCGGAGAATTGCGGAAGGAGGATGACATCGTCGAAGGTGACCCCTGTCTTAGTTTCCTCAATCATGCAAGCGCCAATCCAGCTCCAGTGAAATCCGAAATACGTTTCTCACGATCTACAAAACCCCGGAATGTGAGTCCAAGAATAACACGGAATACATGTGCCGTCAATTCAAGATTCTACATGTTGGTGACGATGGGATAGATGAGATGAAAAAATATCTTATCGCGGTTATTCTCATCCTGTTCATGCTCCCCGTGCAGGTGCAGGCACGGAAGCTCTACTATGCTGAAGAGTTCTATCTCTACTCCCTCAACCTGTACTACACGAACCCGAATCTCGAACGTAATATCCGCTTTATGCAGTGGGCACTCCAATCTCCCTTTGACAATCAGGTACGGAGCCTTGCCCTCATCGAGACCGAGCATGATTTCAGGCGCTACAAGGCGCTTTTCCGCATGCACGTAAACCTACTCATCATCGACAGCTACCTTCAGCTCGCCACCCGGTTCGACAAGGAGCATGTCTACTTTTTTAACCTCTGGTACGCCGAAGAGCTGAAGGAGAGTTTCACCATTGCCAAATACTACTATCAGGTTGCCGTCAACTACTGGGAAGAGGCGAAGAAACATGCTGCCAGCGCCGATGAGATACCGGGAAGGATAAATCTCGACTACTGGGAAGACGAGCAGTACCTGATACATACCGGCGAGCTCGACTACGGTCAAATAATTGACGATCACCTGCAAAAGCTCGAGGAACGGCTCGAAACGGTCGAAAACTACCTCGAACAGTTTGAGGAGGGCAATCAGGAGTTATGACGGTTTGATTTTCCGCCTTCCATGAATCTATATTCCCATTAATCAAATGTCAGTCTATCCCA
>CBFDDP010000194.1:0-4244 GCA_965603595.1 uncultured bacterium | reverse complement strand
AATCAGGAACGGGCATTTGAAAAGGCCGGTCAAGGGGGTAAAACCCTCGCACTTTTCGATTGTGCAATGGCCGCACAGAATATCATGCTCAGGGCGCATGATCTCGGGCTGGCGACCTGTGTCATCCGTTCCTTTAACCAGACTGCGGTACGTGAATTGTTGGAGGCTCCAGAGCATGTGCTTCCAGAGCTTCTCATAAACATCGGATACCCAGTCAAACAACCTTCGAAACCGGCACGAAACATGAAAGTGGCGCACTGGGAATACTACAGGGAGGACAGCAATGGGTAAGGATGAACTCTACACCAGGCTCTTCGAGTTGGTTGGATACATGCTCACATCTGCACGAGGTCTAATCGATGAGCCGCAGCTGTACGGCCCCTTTCGTCTGATAGACGGTGTTTCGCGTCTCTGTGGTTTTCTGGGAGAAGAGGAAACGGGATACGGCGACTTTTTCATCAGCCTGAAAAAGAAAATCGATGAGGGAAAGTTCGTGGTCATGGCTGATACGGAAGCCTTCGTAAAGCTTCTCGATGAGGTTATCCTGGATTACACAAAGAAGGTCAAGGAGGAGAAACCGTCTTAAAACTCAACCTCGAAACGGTAGTACTCAAAGGCATTGATCACCCTGGTCCCGTCAACACTCGTGTCCCTGTCCTCCTCTCTGTATATCTCATGTGTATGACCGTGTACGAGCACCTTGGGGCTTAATTCGTCGATGATGGTATGCCTGGCCTATTTTATACCAGCGATTTCTCTCGTGTCGGTCGCGCCTCTTTATGTAGCGGAAATGCTCGTCCAGTTCTCTGCACTTATCAACGGTCCCGGTGATGGCCTTCACCTCGACCACGCGAAGCCCTGCATCCATGACAGCATAGGATACACCCTTCTCCCCGGAAGGGAAGACGAGACAGACATGGAATATGGTACTCTCAGGGGAGGATCTGCGGAACGATAATCCATTGCAGTGACCAGATACCCGATTCATCCCGAAACAGACACACCACACCGCCCTTTGTAAAATCAACACATTTCTTGCTTTCGTCCTGGCACACGAGCAGAGCGGTAAGACGCTTGAGATAGGGAAGATGACCGACGATCATTACATTCTCCTGAATATCCGCGAGCCGCTCGACCCATCCCCAGGGAAGGGACTGCGGGTTGAGCTCCTTTCCCTCCTCCACCCTTTTCCCGAGATGCAGCTCCCGTGCGATAATCATGGCTGTCTGCTCTGCCCTCAGCTTTTCGCTATGGTAAATCCTCTGAACCGATATATCCGAATAGGCTGCAAGATGAGAAGCCACCTTCTTTACCTCAGCTCGCCCCTCCTGACTCAGGGGCCGTTCAGGATCGGCTTCTTTGGGAAGAGCTTCACCGTGTTGTACGAGGTAGAGATACATATCTTCATCCCCCACCTGTTACCTTGATGACAGTTCTTTTTAGTGTATGCGCAGGCGTCTGTGTTCAAACAATGATCCGCTTCTCTTCTCTATTGTAGTTGAGAAAGCGCATAGGTACAAGTGTAATCTACACGCCTTTTTCATCAAACCGTACAGAACGGGTGTCCTGTTCGAGACCGGTCGGCTTCGTGAGCATTTCGTAAAGTTCGGGACGGCGGGTTCGTATCCACCGCTGTCCTGTGTTCTCCTGCAGCAGTGAGAGGTCAAGATCGGCAACGACCATATCGTCATCCGCCTTCCAGGTTTCTGCAAGAGTTCTGCCGTAGGGATCGATGATCATCGCATTCCCTGTACGTATCTCGTTATCGTCGATTCCCACACCGTTGCTGAAGAGAAGAAAGAGTCCGTTATCGTGTGCACGGGCAGGGAGCCATCGCATGAGCCACTCCCTTCCCTTCATGCCCCTGAACTCCTCTTCGATCGCGTCGGGATTCTGATGCCGATTTTCCCACAGAGAACGCTCCACCAGCCCCATGGTGTGCGGGTTCGTTGAGGTACACCCCCCCGTCTGATGGGGCGCCATGAGTATCTGTGCTCCCTTCAGTGCCGTCATACGCACGTTCTCGCCTATGTTGCAGTCATAGCAGATAAGTACACCGACGGAGAGACCGAAGGGTGCATCGAAGACGGTGTATTCCGATCCAGAGCCCAGATGTTCGCTGATGAAGCAGTGAAGCTTTCGATGCCGATATGCCTTCCCGTCAGGATGGGCGACCACATAGGAATTGAACAGAGCTCCCTTTTCATCAATCTCGACGAACCCGGCACCAAGCACTATCCCCGTTTCCCGGGAACGTTTTTTCAGGGCCTGTGTGGACGGCCCATCAAAGACCGGTTCCGCTAAATCGACGAGCTCCTTCCTCGACAACTTTCTCAGAAACCAGTAACCGGTTATGCAGCACTCAGGAAAAACCAGGAGCTGCACCTTCTGTTTTACCGCCTTATCGATGAACTGGTCGATCTTCCCCATGTTTGCTGCCTTATCGCCTGCCGCATGCTCCAACTGCACAGACGCGGCCCGTACCTTTTTTACCATCTTCAACCTCCCGAGTATCATTTGCGAAAAGCAGTTGCGCCACAGGCATTCCCTGCGGTCACCTGCATGGTTCCTTTCCTTCCTCTACCTGGTGCGCCCTATCAGGATCACACCACATAATAAAGAGGCAGCACGCGAAGTGCTGCCTCTTTTTACTACCCTATGGTCACTAGCCACAATGCATCCACTATCTTTTATCGGGTAATTTTGAAATTCATTAACAGTTTCTTTCAAATTCTTATCCCCTCGGGTACACGTACCCGAGGGGATAACAGGAGACCCCTTCTGAGGTTACTTCGGCTCAGTCATACTGCGAGGATCAAGCACTTCGTCGAGCCTGTCCCCGGGTAATACACGCCAGGCAACCGCAACCTCCCTGATTGTTTTTCCGGACTCATAAGCCTCCTTGGCTATTTTGCTCGCCGCATCATAGCCGATAATGGGACTCAATGAAGTGCACATGGCAAGACTCTGCTCTATCATCACCTCAATCCTCCGCTTGTCGGCCTGAAGACCGCTGATGCACCGCCGGGCGAAGTTCCGCACGCCAGTCGAGAGAATGTGAATGGACTGGAGCAGGTTATGCGTCATCACTGGCATCATTACATTGAGCTCGAAATTGCCCGAAAGACCGCACAGGGCAATCGCCGCATCATTCCCTATAACCTGGGCCGCAACCTGGCAGAGCGACTCCGCAATGACGGGATTTACCTTTCCGGGCATGATCGACGAACCGGGCTGAACTGCAGGCAGTATGAGCTCACCGATACCGCAGCGGGGCCCAGAACCAAGCCACCGAATGTCATTCGAGATCTTCATCATACTCACCGCAACCGTTCTCAGTGCGGCGCTTGCCTCAACGATAGCATCCTTCGCTCCCTGCGCCTCAAAGTGGTTTGAAGCCTCTTTTAAACGTAAGGAAGTTTCTCTGTTCAGCTCTGTGATGAGGGCTACTGCAAATTCGGGATGGGTGTTTATACCCGTTCCCACAGCGGTGCCGCCAATGGCCAGTTCGGAGAGGCTTTCCACTGCTGAGCGGACACGACGGATACTGTGTTTTACCATACTTTCGTATCCGCTGAATTCCTGTCCGAGACGCAGAGGGGTGGCATCCTGAAGATGGGTGCGGCCGATCTTGACGATGTTATCGAATTGGTGTGCCTTGGCCTGCAGTTCATTCTGCAGCTCTTCCAATGCGGGCACTAGATCATTCGTGATCCCCTTCAGGGCGGCAAGATGTATACAGCTTGGCATGACATCATTGCTCGACTGCCCCATATTCACATGATCATTGGGGTGAACGGGTTCCCTGCTGCCGACCTCCCCACCGAGCAGCTCGTTCGAACGGCTTGCTATGACTTCATTCGCATTCATATTGGTTGACGTACCTGAGCCAGTCTGAAATATATCAACAACGAACTGATCATCAAAGCGGCCTTCCATGACCTCGCGGGCCGCCTTCTCTATAGTATGCCCGATTCTACTGTCCAGGAGTCCCAAACTGACATTTGCCCGTGCAGCAGCCATCTTCAGCAAGCCGAGGGCCCCTATGAAGTTCCTGCCCCAGCGAATACCACTGATGGGAAAGTTTTCGACGGCCCGCTGTGTTTGGGCCCCCCAGTACGCCCCCTTCGGAACCTTCATTTCACCCATGTAATCGGATTCTATCCTGAATGTCTGATCGGCCATTGGGAATGACCCTCCTCTGTAAAGGAATATGCACTTCTCTTTCCATGATACAGGACAGA
>CBFDDP010000193.1:0-4403 GCA_965603595.1 uncultured bacterium | reverse complement strand
ATCTCCTCTTCACCTTCTCCTATTCGAGGTTGGCATGCCTCTTTGCCATGTCGCCCGCCCCCTGACCGGTGCGGTGCATGATACACAGGACCACCGACTCGAGGAGGATGAAGAGGCTCTGCTCGAACAGCGTTTTCATCGGCTGCTGCGACACCACACCCCCTTCTCCACTGGCCTCCAGGGTGGAAGGGGCCTCCACAAACACCACGCTCGAGGCAAGCTCTGCAACAGTCGAGTCGGGACGGGCAGTGATGGCAATAATCTCCGCATTCTCGCGGTTGGCCCTTCCAACCACCTCCCTGACCGTTGCAGTCTCACCCGATGACGACGCAACGATCAGAATGTCCTGTGAACCGATGGGTGGGCAGGTCGGTGACCCCACCATGTGGGACCCAAACCCCAGATGGCCCAGGCGCATGGCAAATGAGTGGAGCATGAGCCCCATTCTGCCCGCACCGACGACGAAGATGTTCCCCCTCTCGACAATGCGATCTACGAGATGTTCGACCTCCGCTTCATCGATCTTTGCCAGGCCGTCACCGAGCTCTGTGAGAATGGTTTTGTATGCCTCACTGAAGGGTGAAGCCATTCAGCACCTCTCATGAGAATCCTATAATCTTTTTATGATCTGTTGTATTCGGTCAATCTGCTCATCAAGCTTTCTGCCAGGCATGAACAAACCCGAGGTTCCAAAGACAAAGAAAGTGGCACCTTTTTTTGCAAGTTTCGGGATACTCTCCTCAGACACGCCACCATCGACTGCAATGTCGATATGCTCCTGGCCACGCTGCCCGAGGAGCTCAGCCAGCGCTGCCACCCTCCCCTCAAAATCCCGTATGGGACTCTGTCCCGTTGTTCCCGGAGAGTAGGCCATGAGCAGAATCATGTCCAGATAGTCTATAAACGGCTCAATATGGGAGAGAGGCGTAAAGGGCCTGAGGGCTATTCCTGCCTTCATGTCCCGGTTCCTGATACAGTGTATCGTCCGGTAGATGTCCTGGCCCGTTTCATAATGGAAGGTAACAATGGATCCGCCCGCATCGGCGATCTCATCAACATACCGCACCGGGTCTGTAACCATGAGATGCACGTCAACGGGCATGGGCTGTCCGCTCGCAATCTGCCGGAGGAAGAAGGCATCGAGACCGATTCTCGGAACAAAGTGGCCGTCCATCATGTCAAAATGGATGTAATCGAATCCCCCTTGCCGGAGTATGGAGAGGTCTTTTTCGAGATTGAGCAGATTGGCGCATATGAGTGAGGCACTCAGCTTGATCCTCGTAGCCATGCAGCGACCTCATTGAACAGTGAGATACAAAATGTGCAAGCCGGGCCTGAGCAGGAGGTGTATGACACCCATTGTAACGTGGAACGGCACAAATGAGAAGCCTCAATGTATCCCTCATGCCAGGGAATCGGTAAGTTTGTCAATGTCAGTTCGGTCGTATTGAGGTACCGCGCCCCTTCGCGATGCGATGAGGGCTCCCAGTCTGCAGGCAAAATCACCCATCTCTCCCAGAGAGGCCTCTCTGTAATGGGCGTGGAGCAGTCCTGCAGAAAAGGCGTCGCCGGCGCCGACCGTGTCGACCACTTGGGCAGGGTACCCTCTGCAGTACTCGGACCCCTCTCCCGATGAGAGGAATGCCCCCTTTTCACCTTCGGTAATGCAGATGAGCTCAATCTCGAACTCTTCATGCAGTGACTGCGCCATCGACTCATACCTGTGATCATAACCGAAGGTCCCGGCAACTATTCGGGCCTCCTCATCGTTCAGCTTCAGTATGTCACAGCCTTGGAGAGAGTAACGCAGCACCTCCTCACTGTAGTAGTGAAGCCGCAGGTTGAGATCGAGAAATACCCGCCCAAATGTGCACTGGTCGAGTATGGCATGAAGACTGTTCCTCGAAAGGGGGTTTCGCTGCTCAATGGTACCAAAACAGAAATAATCATAGCAGACCTCATTAACCTCAGCCAGGGCCTTTTCATCGATATCGATCAGGTCCCATGAGGTGAAATCCGGAATGCTGTAGGAAGGCGTACCATCAGGACCGAGCGTTACCTTTACCACACAGGTGGGGATGTCCACCACCTGTGTGAGGGATGCATCAACACCATGGGCCTGAATGATTTCAAGGGTTTCAGCGCCGAGCCCATCACTGCCGACCGCGGTGATGAAACTGGAACTGCTGCCGAGCACCCTTGCGTGGGCCACAAGATTGAATACAGCCCCGCCGATGTTGAGCCTGCCGTCTATCTCGTCCCACAGGACTGCACCGAATCCCAGTACCTTCATTGCAGAAATGAGGCCCCTTCAATACTGTTTGCTTTTTTCCAGGGTTCAACTAAGATGTTAAAAAACACCTATCAGTATGCAGGATATCATATGCTGCTGCAGCTTGCAATCGACTGCTTCACCCTCCAGGAAGCATTAGAAATTACGGGAGAGGTGGCCGATATGGTCGACATTGTCGAAGCCGGTACACCGCTCATTCTCAGGGAGGGAATCGGCGCGGTGAGGAGCCTGAAGGAGGAGTTTCCATCACTGTGCATACTTGCAGATATGAAGATCGTCGATGGTGCGGAGTACGAGTCAAGGCTTGCCTTCGATGCAGGAGCGGATATCGTGACCGTACTCGCCGCAGCCGAAACGAAGACCATCGTAATTGCAAAACGCACGGCTGAAGAGTACGGCAAAGAGGTCATGGTTGATCTTATCGGTATCGCCGATGCCGCTGGTCGTGCTGCTGAGATGAAGATACTGGGTGCCCAATACCTCTGCGTACACAGGGCGACTGATCTCGAGCCGGCAGGGCTCACGGCACAGGATGACCTCAGGAAGGTTCAGCTGGCAGCCTGCGGTACGAAGATCGCCGTTGCGGGAGGAATCGATACACACGCACTTCAGGCCATGTCTGGGGATAAACCTGATATCGCAATCGTGGGCAGCTACATCACCATGAGTGTAAACAGGCGGGAAGCTGCACTGACCATCAAAAAATCTATGAAGTAGAGAGGTTCATGTATGCGTATCGGAGACCATATGGACAGGGTACTCGAGGAGATCGCATTGACCCTGGTGGATTTATCTGACAGAGAACCGGAGCTGCTTCTCGATATGATGCAGAGGGCGGAGAAAATCTTCTGCGCCGGTTCGGGAAGATCGGGATTGGTCATGCGTACCTTTGCCATGCGACTCATGCATATGAGTCTGCAATCCTTCGTGGCCGGTGAAACGACTACACCGGGGATCAGTAAACATGACCTGCTCATCATCGGGTCCGGGTCAGGTGAAACGGAGGGCCTTCTCGGTATGGCACAGCGAGCACGACAGGTCGGTGCACAGGTTGCCCTCGTTACTGTGCTTCCAGAGTCCCCCATCGGCAAGCTGGCAGACCTGACGGTTGTCATCATGGCAACCACCGCAAAGGTTAAAAAGGGCACCCGACCGCGTGTTCAGAGCGTTCAGCCCCGGGGGTCGCTCTTTGAGCAATGTATGTTCATCTTTCTTGAATCGCTCCTACTGCGTCACATGGAGCGTACAGGTTTCAAACCGGATGACATCATGATACGGCACGCAAATCTCGAATAGGGGGAAATCAACCATGGAATACCGATTCCTCGGAAACACGGGACTGAAGGTCTCTGAACTCGTACTGGGTACACAGACCTTTGGCTGGGGTGCCGATGAAAAAGCAGCATTCACCATGTCTGACCTGTACGTGGACCAGGGAGGAAACTTCTTCGACACGGCAAACATATACAATCAGGGGGTGTCTGAGAGTATACTGGGAAAATGGCTGAAGCAGAGCGGGATCAGGGATTCGCTTATTATCGCAAGCAAGGTGTTTTTCCCCACCGGTGAGGGGCCGAACGACACGGGGCTTACACGAAAGCACATACACCGTTCAATCGATGAGAGTCTCCGTCGCCTGCAAACCGACTATCTCGATCTGTATCAGATGCACTGCTACGATATGTCCACACCTCTCGAGGAAACCCTCATGGCGCTGGACGACCTCGTTCACATGGGGAAGGTGCGGTATCTGGGCGCTTCCAACTTCACACCCTCTCAGCTGCAGAAGTCCATCATGCTCAGCAGGATGAATGGATGGTGCCCTTTTGTCTCCCTTCAGGCGGAACACAGCCTCATCGTGCGCAGCACCGAGTGGGAGCTCCTGCCCCTCTGCAGGGAGGAGGGACTCGGCTTTCTCGCCTGGTCTCCCCTTGCCGGCGGCTGGCTCTCAGGGAAGTACCGGAAAGACAAGGCACCGCCGCGCAATAGCAGGGTCGGTCGTAAGGACCGGTGGGACGACCAGCCCGAACAGCGTGAGAGTGAGCTCACCTGGCGCGTCATCGAAGCTATGCTTGCTATAGGAAAAAAACGGCATAAGACACCAGCACAG
>CBFDDP010000192.1:0-4405 GCA_965603595.1 uncultured bacterium | reverse complement strand
TTCTTATTCTGAATGCTAATACTTCCGGAATAACTTTAGATAAAAAAACAGGTAATAAGATATGGGCGAGCGAACCCCGACGTGATTTTATGCAGTTTCTTGTTCTTTTTTATTCGGAAGCTAGTTAATGTGTTCAGTAATAAAAACACCACTTTCATCATCATGAGTACCGCACACCATCGTTGTGTGTTCGGACACGGGTGGAATCTATGCAAGGCGTACTTCTTTCATCGGCGGGCGCTGTCACCATTAATTATGGGGTATTCGTCAATGCGATTATCAATTTCCTCATCGTCGTCTTTATGCTCTTTCTGATCGTCCAATCCATGAACAAGCTGAGTCGCAAGGAAGAGGCCCCTGCCGAGCCGACGACGAAGGAGTGCAACTTCTGTTTTTCACAGATCCCGATCAAGGCTAGTCGTTGTCCGCACTGTACATCTCAGCTCAACACTCAGTGATTGCGGAGAGTGGATTCGAGAAGTTCTTCATAAGCCTGACAGACTGGTACATCATTTATGAGCGATCCATGGATACGTTCGAGTCTCTTATTCGATCAGGTATGAAGCAAGACAGTAACACATGTCGCATTACTGCCCGGACCCTGTCGATGGGCGGAGTGTTGTTCTAAACCAGGAAATGGAGGCGGAGGTAAGCCCGCAGGCAGACTCCGGTTCGAGGAAGGGGAAAAACCCTTTGAAGCTGTGCTGGATCTTTTTCCCGTGCTCAATGCCAGGGGCGAGCTCGAGCTCGTCATCTGTACTGCAGAAAATGAGGGGATGTTGTCCGATGTGGCAGAGAAAGCTGAGCAGGTGCAGACACGAGTTTCCAAAGTGGGACACGATTGACGAAATACTGAAAAGAAGGAAGAAGTAATACCGGGAAAGGAGAATGAGCTATGAAGAGTGAGCTTTTTTCATGGGGAGGGGCTGAGGAGGTGACAGGGTCCAAACACTTCCTTCGTGTGGACGGTGACCTGATACAGGTGGATTGCGGGGCATTCCAGGGGCGCCGTGCCGAGACTGACAAGAAGAACAGAACCTGGAACTACGATGCAGATGGGGTGAGTGCCGTTGTACTCACGCATGCTCATTACGATCATTGTGGGCTGCTACCGCTCATGTCCAAAAGGGGTTTTAGCGGGAACATGTACACAACTCCGGCCACCCGTGATCTTGCAAATCTTATTCTCATGGACTCGGCGCACATACAGGCGAAGGACATCGAGTATTTGAAAAAGAGAGCAGCAAAGAGAAACGAGCAGTTCAACAAACAACCTCTGTTCACGGAACGAGAGGTCGTGGATTGTCTGACGCGTTTTGTAACCCTTTCCTATCATAGGCCCTTCCACCTGAACGAGGGCATTTATGCGGAATTTTACGATGCAGGGCACATACTCGGTTCAGCAGTCACGGTATTGAACATAGAGCGCAGCGGGGCGAGCCTGTCAATCGCGTTTAGCGGGGACTTGGGAAGAAAGGACCTGCCGATCCTGCGGGACCCCGAGCACATACCTCCAGTCGATTACATGGTCATGGAGAGCACATACGGCAACCGGCTCCATGATCCGATCGAAAGCGCGGCTGCAAAACTCGCGGTAGTGGTCAATGAAACCGTCGAGCGGAACGGAAAAATTATCATTCCCGCGTTCGCTGTCGAGCGCACCCAGGAGCTCGTGTATATACTGCACCTTCTCTCTGATGAAGGACGGATACCCAAAGTTCCCGTGTATGTGGACAGCCCCATGGCTACCAATGCAACCTCCATCTTCCGTGTACACCAGGAGTGTTACGATGAGGAAACGCGTCGGGCCTTCCTCGACCATCACCGGAACCCGTTCGGCTTCAACGAGCTCAATTACGTGGTGAATACTGAAGAGAGCAAGCGCCTGAATACATTGAAGGGACCGGCCATCATCATTTCGGCATCCGGTATGTGTGAATCGGGGCGGATACTCCATCATCTGAAAAACAATATTGAAAATCCAGCCAACACCATACTGGTGGTCGGGTTCATGGCTCAGAACACTCTGGGCAGAAGAATCGTGGAGAGGCAGCCGGAGGTGAAAATCTTCGGCGATCGGTACAGGCTGAAGGCCCGGGTTACGGTTCTGAATGCCTTCAGCGCCCACGCGGACTACGCGGGGATACTCGAGTACCTTGGCAAGCTCGATCGAAAAAAGCTCAAGAGGGTATTTCTCGTGCACGGTGAACCGAAGGCACAGTCACATTTGAAATCGATGCTGGAAGAAAAGGATTATGCCGCAACGATTGTCAGGTATGGAGAGACCTATGATTTGACGCCCCTTTAAAAATCTCGTCGAGCATATCTCTGATCTGTTCCGGTATGTACCTTTTCCGTGCCATTGAGCTACCTCCTTCTGAAGATTTTCCCCTCTGATCATAACATAATATTTAGACCAGTTTTTGGGGGGGCAGGTCATATGCCCTTGAATTTTAAACCCTTGTATTTCTTATCCCTTAGAATTTCAATTAAGAGTTTTTTATCTTCTCTTCCAGTATCCGGGGGATAAGCGGTGTGGGAATGGAACCTCTGACTCCGTAGTAGTGGATCTTCATGAGCTTTTCTGCATTAAATAATCGGCCTGGTTCATTTCTTGATTTTAATGGTTTTTATTATATAGACCAGGCCCAGCTCATCGCTAAATAAATAATAGACTAAAATGATAAAAATGTCAGGATCTGTCTTTTTAATCAAGAAAAGGGGTTTTGCATTTCAGGTTAAATATATTGTTTTTTCCTGACCTGCATCGCTGTTCAAAGCTTATTTTAGTTGGCATTTCCTCAAATTGGTGCTAAAGTAATGAAGTCGTTTAACAGCAGATATATTCAACTTAAATGGGGAGGAGGAAATTATGGGAAAGGAAGAACCAAAGAAGGAAGATTCAAAGAAGGAAGACACAAAATATGAAGCGGCAAAAAAGATTGCGAAGGACAAGGTGGGATTCATACGGCATTTCATCATCTATATATTTGTCATGATCGTGCTCGCAATTATAAATAACGTCACCTACAGGGGATATCAGTGGTGGTTGTGGCCGGCTTTAGGCTGGGGCATCGGTGTATTCATCAATTTTCTCACAGTGTACGTCTTCAAAGGAGGAGGCCTAAAAAAACTTGAAGGAGACCTTGTAAAAAAAGAGATGGAGAGGTTGAAAAATGAAAAATAAAGGAAGGTACCTCAACCTGTTAGGGGTACTCCTCGGTATCATAACATTCGGAATCATTATCTTCTCCATTATATATCTGACTCACTACAGGCCTTTCAGACAATGGCGAGACTTCGATTTTACCGAAGAGAGAGCCTTTACCCCCTGGGAGGGTCTGGAGGGAGAGGAGAGGATCGATGTCAAGATCAATAGCATCGAGGTCAGAAACACCTCCGGGAGGATAGAGATCAAAGGATGGAATAATGATTACATCCTCGTTAAGTATATAAAGAGAGGACCTTTTGCAGAAGATCTACAGATCAATGTCGAAACCACCGGTAGTAGGCTCTCCGTTTATCCAGAAGGAATCATGGCCAAGAGAAGATCCTTTGTTTCAGTGTCCTTCGATATATCTGTTCCCAATGATATAGAAAACATAGACGCAGGTAGTGTGAGTGGCTCTTTGGAGCTTTCTGGTATGTCCGCCCGGACGGATCAGAGGCTGAAAACAGTATCAGGAAAGATACAAACCGACAACTCACGGGACCTCCATGCAACCACAACGAGCGGTTCCATCAAGTTCCGCTCCTCAGGAACAAAGCTCTATGCAAAGACTGTTTCCGGGAGCATACAGGGTAATATCCTTGATCTTGAAGATAGAGGATCGGTGGAACTTGTTTCAGTATCTGGATCAATCAATGTAAACGCCTTTAGTGATCTCAGTGCTATGGTAAACCTAAAATCAACGAGTGGATCGGTGTACTGTGGGTTCCCGCTCGAGACTACCCTCAAGAAGAAAAATCAGCTCGAGGGTAAGATCAGCACAGGTGTCGTGCCATTTAATGTCAAAACAACGAGTGGATCCATAAAGCTCGAGATACTATAAAGAATCCTCTCCTTGTAAACAGGCTGGCTACCACAGGTAGTTCTTTTAAAGCTTCTCGGGAACACAGAGATTCTTATCCTCTACAGCTACACGGCCGCAAGCCAGGCACACACGCTTTCAACCGGCTCCATAATCCGATCGAAAGCGCGTCTGCAAAACTCGCGGCAGTGGTCAATGAAACCGTGGAGAGGCAGCTGGAGGTGAAAATCTTCGGCGATCGGTACAGGCTGAAGGCCCGGGTTTAGGTATATTGCAGAACAAGCAGAAAACGGGGGGATCTTAATTATATATGATAGAAATAATTACAATGGGTGAGCGACGGGACTCGAACCCGCAACATCAAGATCCACAAT
>CBFDDP010000191.1:0-4426 GCA_965603595.1 uncultured bacterium | reverse complement strand
CCCTCAGATGTGAAATACAAGTCCCCGTTCTGCAAGGTCAATCGGGCCCGGAAAAGACTCGCGGGCTTCACTCAGGCTTATGCTCCTGTCGTATTCGGGCCAGAAATGTGTGAGCAGGAGCCTCTCTGCATTGGCCCTGCGGGCAAGTTTCCCAGCAGTGGCTGCAGCCATGTGGCCCATGGATTCGAGGTCTCTGTCTTTGTCCTGCAGCGTCGCTTCGGCAAGCAGCAGGTCGGCATTGGCACAGAAGGACACGAGACCGTCAAACAGGGCAGTATCTGCAGTGTAGACGAATACCTTCCCTCCATGTTCAAATCTCATCGCATGGGCAGGTAGGCTATGTTGGGTGCGCAGGAATCGAACTACCATACCATCCAGTTTGAGTCTCGAATCGGGCGTGAGTATTGTTATATTGAACTGCTCCTCAATGTTGGATCGGATGAACGTGAATGTGTCTTCGGGCTGACCGGGCATGTAGAGGGGAAGAGAGGGGGGCATGGAACCCTCTTTCTGGGCTGCGAATACGGCAAACCTGAAGGTGTAGATGTCCGACACGTGATCAGCGTGAAGGTGTGAAACGAAAACAGCATCCAGCTTCCGGTATCCGATATGGTTCTGCAATTCCGAAAGGGACCCCGGCCCAAGATCGATGAGATAATTTTTTACACCGACGTTGAGCAGATAAGAAGAGCAGCCGTCGTTTTTACCAGCAAAACCTCCACTCGTTCCAAGCACAGTCAACTTCATAACAGAACTTCCTCCTGCTTTCTCAGGAAAGCACCGTGCTAGTCGGACTTTCCCAGGCTCAGCCGATAGCCCACATGGGCCGTATCTCTGTAGGGAAATTTTTTGACCGTTACGGTCACCTGTTTTGCTCTGAAATTCTCCAGCACGTAGCGTGCAGCACGATCTGCGACCGTTTCAATGAGGTTGAAACGCTCTCTCCTGAGCAGTGATTTTAATCCCCGCCGCACTGCCGAATAATCGATGGTGTTTTCAAGAGTGTCGCCGATCTCCCTGATCGTTGCGGGCTCAATCTCCATGCTGATGAACACCTTCTGGCTCCTGCTCTGTTCTTCGTCGGTAACGCCTATATGGAGATAGAGTATAAGATCGCTTATAAGTATCGCTTCCATGGCCTGTCCTCTGTGGGTTGTTTCACACTGAGTATAACAGTATTATGGGGACACATCACTTACTTATTTGGTCAATTAGTATTGATATATACAATAATATCTATTATGCTTGTAACCATGCCAGGAGAGGAGAAGCCGCATGAAAATCTCGATAGCGGAAGGTAATGACAAAACTACTGTCAAGCTCACTGGAGATATATATACGGAGCAGGGTGATGAGCTGTTACAGGTGTTTAATGGAATCGTCGAAAAGAACCCGAAAAAGGTTGTCATCGATCTCGCTGAACTGAAATCTATCACAAGCTCGGGAATTGGAAAAATCGTTCTCCTGTACAAGGAACTTAATAAAAAAGGTGGGAAGATTCGAATCGTTGGCGCCAACGATACAATCATGCAGATATTCAAAATCGTTAAGCTTGATAAGCTTATGGAGATAGAAAGCCTCAATTCCTGAACCTCACTGCCAATTTATTCTTGTATTTGAAGGGAAGTGTATTATAATAACATGTAGATCGAGGAACAGTTGAGACTATGTTTCGAAGGCGAAAACGGGGCGATGATATTTCCCACATCCTCAGAACGTGGGACTATGACATCCGTCAGGAGATGATGGTCCGAAAAATCCGGGGCGCCGATGCACAAATGAAAATTCAGATGCGCCTTGATCTTGGTATTCTTCAGATGGATGAAGAGGGCCGTCCTGACGGAAAGCATCCGCACGGTAAGGAATCCCTCCTCGACTACTTTGAACACATCGTGGGAAAGATGAAGCACAAGTATGGGTCCACGGTGGATTTTACCCTCGACAAAGATGATTGCTATGCGCTTCAGCAGGAAGGTATACAGTATTACTACCGCTATCTCTGTTTCTTTCAGCTCGGCGATTACAGCCATGCAGAGAGAGATACAGCCAGAAACCTGAGACTCTTCGATTTTATCAAGAAGTTCGCCGCAGAAGATAAGCTTATACAGGAGTTCGAACAGTATCGGCCCTATGTGATGATGATGAACACGAGGGCCCGCGTGCTCGGTGCCCTCAAGAAAAAGAATGTGACGCGGGCCGTGGATGAGATCAATCATGGCATCGACCGTCTCGAGCGGGTGTATGAAAGGAGCAAGGAGGAGGAGGTCACATCCCAGGCGGAAGTCGCATTTCTCAGAACCTGGGCCGACGAAATTACAAAGCACCACACACCCTCAAAGAAACAGCGCCTCGTAGAAGAGTTGCGCCAGGCAGTTGAACACGAGGAGTTTGAAAAAGCTGCGAAGCTCAGAGACAAGATCAACCGCATGAAAGACCCGTGAGGGTGATTTCTCACATCTTCTCGTACTGTATAAAGAAGAGACTTCTGTTCTCCTTACGGAACCGTAGTTCAAACAGGCTCTTGGGGGAGAGATCGGGATACTCTGCAAAGCTCCCTGGATTCACGGTATGAAATCCCTCTGTTTTTCTGAACTCCTCAATGATCCAGTCTCTGTAGCGTGTATGATCTGTTGTAATCGAAACCCTACCCTTCGGGATGAGGCGCAGATGGAGCATCTGTAACAGGGTATGCTGAAGCAGCCTGTGTTTATGGTGGCGCTTCTTTGGCCATGGATCGGGAAACATGATGATGAACTCGGAGACTGTCTCCTCGTAGAGATACTCCCACACAAACTGACGCGCATCACCCTTGAAGATGATGATGTTGTTCATGCCCCGTTTTTCCACCTTGTGGTTGAACTTTCGAGCACGACCACCCAGTATTTCCGTGCCGATGAAGTTGTAGCCCGGGTTCTGGAGGGCATTCTCTACGATGAAATGGCCGTTGCCCGATCCGATTTCTACGATAAGGGGGTGAGAGTTGCTGAATATATCCCGGAAGTAGCGCGTCTGTTCCTCTCTACTTTCCGGAGGGATCTCGTCTGAGAGGTTGAAGAAGGTTTTCATTATTCCACGATGATCCTCTTTTCTCGTATTAATTTCTCGAGTTATTTTAACAAATTATGAATTGAAGCTGGATAATAATCAAGCCCACGTCCCGATAGATTGGGATATTTCCTGATATGATGCTGGTGTTGCCTCAGCGATGTGTAGAGTACCGTCATTCTCAAGCATTATGAGTTTTCCATCTGCAGCCATGAGCGATACTGTTTTTGGTCCCGAAGGTTTTTCCATAAGACCTTTGGGTTATGAGCCCAATGTTGTCCCTGTCCAATTAAATACAAAAGCAAAATTTACGTAGGGACGAAGGTGTATTAATGATATCGTTTCATTGCCTATCTTGGAGTTTGACAAGGGAATAGTATAAGGATTACTATTATGTGCGGTACTCCACTAAAACTCAGATAGCGTATTATGACAGACGAGCGGCTTAAAGAAATAACCGATAGAATTATTGAAACCATTCATCCGCTAAGGATAATACTTTTCGGTTCTCAGGTTCGGGGTGATTTCAATGAAGAGAGTGATATCGACATCTGTATCATCGTTTCAACGGCAAAGGATTGGTTTGAACGACAATTGGAGTTCAGAAAAGCTCTGCAATTTCCAGACCTGGATATAGAACCTCATATTTACACGCAAAATGAGTTAGATAAGATGATAAAGGATGAGAATCCATTTATTCAGCAGGTACTGAAAGAAGGACAGGTGCTCTATGAACAACAATGAAAAGGAGGCTCTCCGGTGGTATCTGCAGGGGACGAAGGATGCCAGGACAGCACATCGAAACGCCGATAACAGCGATTTCGAGGTCGCTTGTTTTCTCTATCAGCAGGCTGCGGAAAAGATATTGAAGGCCTTTCTGTATCTCAAAGGTGAACGACCGGTAATAGGGCACGCGACATTGAAACTTTCGCAACGCTGTGTGAAATATGATCATAGATTTAAGGAAATTCAGGATGCATGCAGAGAGCTAGACATCTTCTATTTGCCGACTCGATATCCAAACGGAATCCCTGAAGGTGTCCCATACGAGTATTTCACTACCATCCATGCACAAAAAGCGGCTCAAGCATATGAAAAAGTGTATGCCATCATTCAAGAATTCTTTGCACCAATTGTTGATTAAAAATGTGGCCCCAGCCCTTACAGAAACATTGATGAGGAAACGGTCTCGCCCTTTCCGAAGCAAGCCCCTTATTAATATGTAATAGTGCTGTTCAAATTTTTCTTAGACACCAAAGATGGAATAATTAGAATATTGTTCCGTTTGAATGAGTGTATACAATCTTCTGCTAAGACACAGGATTCCCGATGATATTAATGATTCAGTGATAGAGAGGCATTCTACTGGCGGTAATGAATT
>CBFDDP010000190.1:0-4448 GCA_965603595.1 uncultured bacterium | reverse complement strand
CATGATATTGTCTTAATACATTAAGACAATACTTTGGGTCTTTAAACCTATGGCTTTCAAATTAGAAGAGCCCTACAATCTCCCCTATTATCTTCAGTTGAAAAACATCCTGAAAGGCAGGATACAATCCGGCGCAATCAAAAGCAACAAGCTCCCCCCTGTTCGGCAGAGCGCCAGGGACTTCGGTGTAAGCGTAAATACGGTGCTTCGGGCGTACAACGAGCTGGGAAGGGAGGGTATAGTCACGAGTGAGGTTGGCAAGGGCACATTCGTCAACATTACACGCCAGGAACTGAAAAGTCACAACCGACAGGTTCTTCTGAAGAAAATCATCGAGCATGCACTGGAAGAGGCGCTTTCCCTCGAGTTCTCTATGGAGGAATTCCAGCAATCCGTTACGGATTATATTACTGAGAAGCAGGAGATGATGCGGAATATCAGACTCTGCTTCATCGAGTGCAACATCGAACAGCTCACCTATTTCACCAATCATCTCGAACTGGACCCGCATATACAGCGTATCCCAATCCTACTCGAAGATGTAAGGAAGCAGAACAAGGCGGAAATTCAAAAACCGGTCGATTGCGACATTCTGGTAACAAGCTTCTACCATCTGCGTGAAGTTCAGAAAAACTACGAATACCTCGATAAACCGATAATCGGGATCAATATCGAACCCGATGTGACGACGCTCATCCAGGTTGCCAGGATACCCGCCGATGACACAATCGGGATCGTTACGACGAGCCTTCAGTTCAAAAAAGAGATCAGGGAGGTTCTGCAAAAACTGAACCTTGCATTCTCCGGGATACTGGAAACAAACTCCCACGACAACGAGACCGTAAAAGAGATCGTGCGCAAATGCGACACCGTGCTCGTCTCACCCAAACAGAAGAGTGTGGTGCAAAGCTATGCACGGGACGGCACGAAGGTCATTGAGTTCGTATTCACGCCCGACAGAACTTCGATCAACAACCTTAAACTTGCCATACTGGAACTCAAGAAGGGCATGATATAGCAGGAGTGCCACATTCCAATGGCCCTATACGCCACAATCCCAGCACATGAAAGGAAACGGTGATGGCTCTCAGAGTGACAGAGTTTACGTTTCTGGAGCAGTTTGCCTCCCGATACGGCATACCGGTACCACGACACATACCTGGAACAGCCAAGATTGCGGAGGTACGAAACACAATCGAGGAATGGGGGGGCGAGGCAATCGTCAAACCCGATATCATATCCGGAGAACGCGGCAGGGCCGGTAGTGTGGTGCGGGTCACCAACATACAGGAAGCGGTAAGGGAGATCAAACGTATTTCAAGCCTCGAAATCAAAGGTAAAATGCCTCGCATAGCCTATCTTGTGGAGATCATACCTTCAAAATCGGAGATATTCACAGCCATTACCTACAACAGCAGATTCCTCGGCCCATCCATTACCGTTTCTCTCGAGGGAGGGATGGAGGTGGAGCGCATACCGGAAGATAAAAAAATGACCCTGCCCATCGACATATACCGTGGCCTTGACGCCTATCAGGCGAGTGAAGTGCTGGCACAGCTCGGATGTCAAAAGGAGCTGATCAGCAATCTGTCAAGAACGATGGTATCTTTCTGGGATTTCTTCATATCGACCGGGTTCGAGAGTGCGGAGATAAATCCCTGGCGCATAACGCCCGACAACAAACCGTACGCATGCGACTTCAAGGGCGTGATCGATGTAGCAAACTACAAGTCCAGGGTGCCTGGCATCGCCTTTCCTGAGTATCCGGAAAGCCTCTCGGATTTCCAAGAGGCTATGAACGAGTGGAACGCACAGAGCCATCGGGGCCAGGCCCATGTATCGGACCTCGGGGGTTCCAAGATACTCCCCATCCTCTTCGGGGGAGGTGTTTCGGCCATTATCACCGAAACCCTCGAGCTTGCCTCCGGAAGCCCGATGTTCCTCTCCGACTTCGGTGGAAATCCTCCCTATGAACGCATGCTGGGTACGGCAAAAATATGCTTCGATCAACGGCTTGCCGATGCGAAGCTGCTCCTCATTCTCGGCGGCAAAGCCAACAACACGTTCGTCGACGTGACATTTCAGGCCATTGCCGATGCTCTTGTGGGGTATGTGGAAGAGCGGGGGCCGGTACATATCCCCGTGGTCATCGGCCGTGGCGGCCCGCGACTGGTGAAGGGCCTCATGGCAATGAAGCAAGCCCTGGAATACCTCGACCTTCCGTATGTAATCTTTGGACCGGACACGCCGGTTACCATGGTTGCGGAGTACGCGGCCAGACTCGTGAACGCCGTCCAGGAAGTAAAGGAGAAACTACAATGAGAGCACAGAACCTTTCGGATCTGCTGAAAGCAGGTGATAGAATAGCTGTTTCCAATATCACCGGCAGGGAGGCATCAAAGGTGTCCGTAATAAGCCAGAATTACTGCGACAATATTGTCGGCGGCTGGGCACTCGGCAAGGGCGGACAGAAGATCGAGACCCCGAAAGGGGATATCCCCGTATATGCCACGTTCGAAGAACTGCACCGCATGCTGCCACCTGAAAAGCAGCCGAACAAAATCCTGATCTATTCGCCGCCCGAAGCGGTCTACGGGGAGGTCAAGGAGATCGTTCAGTACGGAGATGAGGGAATCGAAACGATGTACATCATTACCGAGCATGTGGCCATCGAGGTGACATCCAAAATATTTCAGATATGCACTCAGGCAAACATCGATGTGATCGGCTGCAACACGCTGGGAATCATAAACACCTACGACAGGGCGAGAATCGGCGCGGTGGGGGGAGACACGCCCGACGAAACATTCAAACCGGGCTCCGTTACGGTCATCTCCAACTCCGGGAACATGGTGAACACCATATCGAGTTATCTCCTCTCGGCCGGGATGGGAACATCCTTCGGCATATCGACAGGAAAGGACAGGCTCATTCTCTTTCCGCTCAAGGATTTTCTCCCGCTCGCAGAAAGGGACGAGCACACCAGGCTCATTGTGCTCTATGTCGAACCGGGCGGAACATACGAGCATGATGCAGTGGACACGATGAGAGAGCGGGGCTATTCAAAGCCCCTTATCGTGTATGTAGGGGGGGAGATCGCCGACAAATTCGACATCTCCCTCGGACATGCAGGGGCTGTCGTTGAGGGGGGAACGAGTTCGGCAAAGGCGAAGAAGGAGGCCTTCGATGACTACTTCGGCATCGAGCCATTCAATGAACACAAACATTACAGGAAAACCCCGGAACTTTCCCGCATGCTGGCCAGAGGCATACGTGTCGGGGCGCTTCACCACATACCCAAAGCGGTCACCCTCATAACCCACACACTCGGAATCAGGAGGGATTTTGCAAAAACAACACCGATTCGACTAAACCCCTGGTTCGTCAATCTAGGTGAGCTCGGCAAGCACCTTTCCTCCGATCTTGTACTCGCCCCCGGGCACATTCTCGAGCCCTACGAGTCGCAGGTCAAGGAGCAGACCGAAACTTTTTCCAGGGGAATGATTCGACAGCCGATGCGGAACGCTTCGCATGCAAGCTCCAATGACGGAGCAATGCCCCGTATCTACGGATACGCTCTCACCGAGCTCATGAAAGCACGGTCACTGACAGCCGCCATGATCCTGTACTGGACAGGAGATCTGCCCCGTGATGCCTTCGAGGAAAAGCTCGCCGAGATGACCTTCATCGCCTCCCTTACCAATGGACCGGGCACCATATCGGCCCAGGGCGCCAAGCTCTCCGCATCTGCCGGCAACCGCCCCCATACGGCGATGATCGCGACGCTCGCAACCATAGGGACAGTACATGGGGGAAATGGGGCGAAAGCGGTAAGATACCTGCTCGATTACTTCGGAAGCATCGATTTCAACGACCCCTACAAGGAATACCCCGAAGCACTGGAGCTCGCCCAACAAGCTGCATCCGATTTCAAGAAGCGGAAGGACCTTGCAAAGGATGCGGGCATCGAGTATGAACGAATTCCCTGCCTCGGTCACCCCGTGTTTCGAAACGAACCTGTAAACTACGACCCGAGGGAGCAGACCATTTACCAATTCATAAAAGAAAGCGGAAGAGCCAACGTGTTTCTGGATTTCTATCATTACCTCGTCCATGCGCTCAGGGAAAAGGGCTGCACGAGGAAGGTGCTCGCGGTGAACCTCGATGCGGCCATAGCCTGTGTCTGGCTCGGAATCTGCTGGCAGAAGATCCAGACGAAACAGATGACGATCGAACGCGCCACAGATATCTCCTTCCTCGCTTTTTCCCTGGGCAGAGTCGCCGGGGGAGCCGGGGAGTTCCTGGATCATCAGGATTACGGAACCGACATGGACATGAGAATCCCGGTCGATGAATGCAGGGCCCTCACGAAGCCCCGAAAACTCTAGCTTCCACATAAAGAACTTACTTTTATACCTTATGAAGATTATCTTCCCAATAGTGATGTG
>CBFDDP010000189.1:0-4563 GCA_965603595.1 uncultured bacterium | reverse complement strand
CGATCCTGAAGTCGTAGTCGAACCCCGCCATGTGCACACCGAAGGAGTTTGGATTTTCGATCTCCAGCACGAATAGCAGATCCGCATCCGCAAAGGTCAGCCCGATAAGCTCTGCAGACTCAAAGGAAACCTTCGGCTTCTTAACCGAGCCCCTCATAATGGAGTCAAGAGCGGAGCAGGAAAAGAACAGCATGGATAGGATGAGTGATGAGAGCACGAGAAACAGTGAAAATGATCTTAACCGCATAGCCGACACTCTGGTGTATTGGGATACTCAGTCTGTATCATTTATTCTATATCCCTATTACAGCAAGACCAAGTACATTCGGTCGGAGTAAATCGATAAGCGTCCATTCCGTACACCGCGCTGTATCATGAATCCCAGCATATTCAAATGATAATCAAATCATTCCGTATACTGGGAATTCTTGAAATTGACAGCGATTCCCATCCATGATAGGATTTCATGTCGAGCAGGCAATATGTTTCAAAAGCACACCCGGGAGGCGATAGCCCCTAATGGTCACCAAGGCATCGGTCGGAAGTGCCTCGAGTATATACATTTCCAACCTGACAAAAATCTATGGTAAGATCCATGCAGTGAAAGACATCTCTCTTCACATCGAGAAGGGAGAATTTCTAACATTGCTCGGCCCCAGCGGCTCAGGTAAGACCACAACCCTCATGATGATCGCCGGGTTCACATTCCCCACTTCTGGGGATATACGGATTGGGAAAGAATCCATCATCAACAAGCCTGCCCATAAAAGGAACATAGGTGTCGTATTCCAGCACTACTCGCTGTTTCCGCACATGACGACCTTCGAGAACATCGCCTTTCCTCTGAGAATGAGAAGATTGGAGCCGCAGGAGATCAGAGAGAAGGTACAGCGTATCCTGGAAATCGTCGAACTTACGAGACTGGCGGATCGTTATCCCAAGCAGCTGAGCGGTGGACAGCAGCAGCGTGTAGCTCTTGCACGCGCTCTCGTGTTCAATCCTCCGATTCTTCTTATGGACGAGCCGCTTGGCGCTCTGGACAAGAAACTCAGAGAGAGTATGCAACTCGAGATTAAGAGAATACAGGAGCAGTTCCGGATCACCACCGTGTATGTGACTCATGATCAGAGTGAGGCACTCACCATGTCGGACAGGATTGCGGTGATGAACAACGGGGTTATTGAACAGCTGGGCACACCCGAGGAGCTTTACGAAAACCCCATCAACCGTTTCGTCGCGGATTTTATTGGAAAGTCGAATATACTTATCGGTTCAGTAACGGAAACAGACGCGAAAACCTGTCAACTCACTACTGAGGGCGGCATCGTGCTTGAAATTCCACGGGATAATAATCTCAAAAAAGGAGCACAGGCGTGTATTGCCCTGCGCCCAGAAAAGCTGATCTTCTATGAGGAGGAGGGGGTTCCGGAGGGATGGAACTGCGTCGACGGAGAGGTCGAGGAGTTCATCTACCTCGGCGACATGCGTCATTACCAGGTTCGCATATCGGAGCAGGAGGTGCTGCTCATTCAGATTCCAAGCATTCCGGGTGTGGAAACCTGGAAGCGCGGTAGAAAGGTAAAACTGGGCTGGAAAGTGGAGGATGCGAAACTCGTCTGAACCTGTCAAGAGCCACCTGGCAGTTCTGGCTCTTCACTATACTTCAAGGAGGTTGTACAATGAAGAAAGCAACAATCATGATCTTCATCTTTATTCTCGGGGCTGGTCTCCTATTCTTCGCTGCAGGAGAAAAAGAGGTGGAGATGGCCAAGGAGATCGTCGCTTCATCCTGGGGAGGCTCCTACGAGGAAAACTTCATCAAGGCCATGGCCGGACCCTTTGAGGAGAAGACCGGTATAAAGGTTGTCGTCACGTCCTATCCCGACTTCGCCAAGGCAAAGGCCATGGTGGATACGGGCAACATCGAGTGGGACGTGGTGGATATTGAAGACCGGATGCTTCGTCGCGGACTAAAGGAGGGCATTTTCGAGAAACTTGATTACTCAGTTATCGACAAGACCAATCTCCTTCCCGGTGCGGTTCATGACTACGCAGTAGGTATAGAGTTCTGGGGTGGAGGCCTCTGCTACAGTACAGATAAGTATCCCGGTGACAATCACCCGAAAAACTGGGCCGATTTCTGGGATGTGGAACGGTTCCCCGGGGAACGCGCACTCTTCAATGGCCCCTACGACATGCTCGAATTTGCCCTGCTTGCCGACGGCGTACCCTTGGATGAACTGTACCCGCTGGATGTGGATAGAGCATTTAAGAGCCTCGATAGGATCAAGCCCTACATTTCTGTTTGGTGGAGCAAGGGGGCTCAGCCCGCCCAGCTTCTCACCGACGGAGAGGTAGACATGACCTACGCATACACCGGTCGAATCGCGAATATCATCAAAGAGGGGGTTCCCGCAGCTATCAGCTTCGAGCAGGCAAGCGTGAATATCGAATGGCTCGTCATCTTGAAGGGCTGCGAGAAAAAGAGGGAGGCAATGGAGTTCATAGCCTTCTGTACTCAGCCGGAACCCCAGGCCCAATTCAACGCCGCCATGCAGTATGGCCCGATCAACAAGAAGGCCTTTGATTACATCGACCCCGATGTCGCGGCACTCCTCCCCACGGCACCCCAGTACGTTGAGAACACCTATATCCCGAATGCTGAGTGGTGGGCGGATTACGATCAGGAGCTGAACGAACGCTGGAAAACCTGGCTCCTGGAATAGCAACAGTGAAAAATGCCCCGCACTATTTACGGGGCATTTAATTTCCCGGGTATCATTTACACGTAAAGAGCGATGATGAGAACAGAGAAGGATCCCACTGTTTACGGTCTCAAGTATCTAGCTCCAAGCGGAGCGCTCCTTGCCGCTGTGTTCATACTGCCTATCATTCTGTTTCTCTCTCGGAGCTTTCTCGATCCTGAGCCCACGCTTCGTCATTTCATCCATGCCTTCAAAGAGCCCGTGTACCTGAAAATCATCTGGATCACCTTCAGGATAAGTTTCACGGTAACCGTGAGCTGCGTACTGCTCGGCTATCCCATCGCCTACCTCCTTGCCGACGTGAAGGAAACGGTCAGGAACCTGCTCATGATACTGGTGCTCGTGCCCTTCTGGACCAGCCTCCTCGTGCGGAACTACGCCTGGATGGTCCTTCTCGGCAGGAATGGTGTGATCAACAACTTCTTTTTAACACTCGGCCTTATCGAAAAGCCGATCAGGATGCTCCACACCAGCTTTGCAGTTAATGTCGGAATGGTGCAGATGATGATGCCTTTCATGATACTCTCCATGTTCAGCGTCATGAACGGTATAGACCGCACCCTTCTACGAGCGTCCGCCAGCCTGGGAGCCAACAAGTTTCGTACATTCATGCGGGTGTTTCTCCCGCTGAGCATGCCCGGTGTGGGCTCGGGCTCGCTCCTCGTCTTCATCTACTCGCTCGGGTTTTTCATTACTCCCGCTCTTCTTGGAGGAGGTAAAGCGGTAATGCTGTCAATGGTCATCGAGGAACAGGTCAGCTCTCTCTTGAACTGGGGTTTTGCTTCTGCCCTAGCGCTCCTGCTTCTGGCATGCACCTTTGTGTTCTTTTTCGTATACACCCGTTTCTTTAAGATCGAACGAATCTTCTAAGGGAGATAATTTAAAAATGCGGACTCGCGAACATGCTCTAGGCACGAGATGGCCTTTCTACCTTATCTGTACGCTCATCTTCCTCTTTCTCGTGCTTCCCATATTCATCATCATTCCCATCTCCTTCAGCGCAAGCCGCTTTCTCGAGTTCCCCCCGAAAGGATTTTCACTGCAATGGTACGCCAAGTACCTCGGCAGCAGGAACTGGACCTCTGCAACACTGCGCAGTTTTCAGGTTGGCATTCTTACGACACTCTTCGCCACCATACTCGGCACGCTCGCATCCTTTGCTCTAATTCGCGGCGAATTCAGGGGCAAGAGGCTCATGTACGGCATCATTCTCTCGCCGCTCGTCATTCCGGTAATCATTACGGCCATTGCCGTTTACTATCTATTTTCTAAATTTCATCTCATAGGAAGCCTCTGGGGGCTCGTGCTCGCCCACACCATACTTGCCCTGCCCTTTGTGGTGGTGAACGTCACGGCGACCCTGCAGGGCTTTGATGTAACCATCGAACGGGCCGCACTCAGTCTCGGTGCAAACCGCCTGATTACCTTTTTTAAGGTGACACTACCGATCATATGGCCCGGCATCATGAGCGGTGCACTCTTCGCGTTTATAACCTCCTTCGATGAGGTAGTCATAGCTATTTTCCTCTGCGGGAGCAAACCCACCCTTCCCAAACAGATGTGGGATGGGATTCGTATCGCCATTAATCCCACGATCTCTGCCGTGTCCTCGCTGTTAATCGTACTCTCCATCATTCTCCTGCTCACCCTCACGTTTGTGCGCAACAGATCGGGGAAATTATGAAGCGCTTTGTGAGTAACATATCCGGCGGGGAGGCAGTAGTGCGGTCATTGCAAAATGAAGGGGTCGAGGTGGTATTCGGTCTGCCCGGCGTGCAGATCATGCACATCTACGATG
>CBFDDP010000188.1:0-4601 GCA_965603595.1 uncultured bacterium | reverse complement strand
ACATCCGCCACTCCCACAAGCTCCATGTCCTCCTGCAGCGCAACCCCGTCCGCAAGACGTCCCCCGATTACTCCATATCCGACTACCCCCACCTTGACCATCTTCTAAACCTCCTGATATGTATGACAATCGATGAAACTATAGCACATAAGTGCTCATTGTAAACCCTTTCCAGTTGAAAAATAATAAAACATCCCCCCTGAAGTGCCAGTTGTGTCTCTCCATTTAACCTTGACATTTCTCTGATATATAGTACCATTTTTTCTTAACTTTGGAAGTAAGGAGGATAGTATGAAAAGAGTCATTGTGTTCATTGCCATTCTAGTCCTTGCCCTTTTCGTTGTACAGGGTGCTTTTGCAAAAGGGGGCAAGCCAACTGAGGAGATCAAGGTGGGTACTCTTCTCTCCCATACTGGACCACTCAAGGAATTCGGTCCTGCCATTCAAAATGGGACGATTTTAGCTGCTAAACAGCTGAGTGAAGCGGGACTTACCTTCAAGTTGGTCCATGAGGACAGTGAGACCTCAGCAATACCAGCAACAAATGCAGCGAAGAAACTCGTCGAGGTGGACCAGGTTGTCGCAATTATCGGTGCACTTTCCAGTGGGGTGACGATACCCACTGCGGAGTCGGTCACCATTCCGGCAGGTGTTATCCAGATATCACCCGCCTCCACTTCTCCGATGATTACGGCACTGCCTACTGATAAGGGGATGGACTTCCTGTTCAGGACCTGTCCATCCGACGCTCTTCAGGGCGTTGTCGCCGGACGGCTTGCAGCGCAAGAAATCAAAACCGCTTCTGTACTCTACGTCAACAACCCCTACGGTCAGGGTCTTGCAGAAGAGTTTAGGAAAGCCTTCACAGCAAATGGTGGTAGGGTTCTGGAAATGGTTCCCCATGACGAGAGAACCGCAGAATCCTACACAGCTGAGCTGAAAAAGGCACTCAACGGCAACCCCGATGCGCTCGCTGCGTACAGCTATCCCCAGCACGCAAAGATCTACTGCAAGGAAGCCATTGAGTTCTTCAACTACAAAAGTTTTTTCTTCTGTGATGGCACCAAGTCGGTGGAGCTGATCGATGCTCTTGGTGCGGACAACTTGGAGGGCATGCTCGGGACTGCTCCCGGTTCGATAGGCGGTAAGGCGCTCGACCTGTTCAATGCCGCCTACGAGGCTGAGTTCGGAGAGGCACCGCCCCTGCCCTTTATCACTAATGCCTACGACGCCATGTCGGTTATCGGGCTTGCAACGTATGCAGCAATACAGAAGGGTCTCGACCCAAATAGGGTGAGTATTCGCAATAGCCTCCGCGACGTAGCCGGACCTCCGGGTGAGATCATCTATCCCGGTGAGTTCGCAAAGGCATTCGAGCTTCTCGAGCAGGGAAAGAAAATCAATTACGAAGGTGCTGCTGGATCGGTTGATTTCGATAATAATGGCGATGTCTTTACACCAATCGAGGTCTGGATGTATTCGGGTGGAGAAATCAAATTTATACGGAATGAGAATCCATAAACCTGCGATGGTTTTTCTCTAAAGATGAACAAGCAAAAAAATAAAGGCCCCTCTAAAAGGGGGCCTTTATTTTCCAAATACTATTCCATCATCCTGGAAACCGCCTTCTCCTCTCCCAGTAATCCGCGCGGCCTGTACAGGAGAATGATCTCGAGTAGAATGCCTATAATGAGAAAACGAATGTAGGGAGCTCTCGCCTTCAAGGTGTAGGGTAAGAAATTCGTGATAAACTGCGTTCCGATCCATATCGCCCATACGACGAACGCTCCTAGTATGACCCCCTTGTTGTTACCGCTTCCACCGGCAATGACCATGACCCAGATGATAAAGGTTCCGTAGAGGGGCGTAAATACATCGGGCGAGATGGCCTTCGTATAATGCGCGTAAAGCGCTCCGCCAATCCCCATAACCATTGCACCGAAAACGAAAGCCTGCATTTTGAAGCTGGAAATTTTCTTTCCGCTCATCGACGCGGACACCTCATCCTCACGTATCGCACGGAGCACCCTTCCCCAGGGCGAACGGATAGCACGCTCTGTTGCCAGGTACAGAATGACCAGTATAAGTATGACTATCATAAGATATATATAATTGTAGAAGCGCGCCTCCACCAGACCGCTCAACGGCTGCGGAAGTCCGGCAAGGCCACGCGGTCCGTTGGCAAGCCACTGTTCATTATTGAAAATGAGCCGGACTGTTTCTGCAATCCCGATCGTTGCGATTGCTAAATAGTCCTCCCCCAGCTTGAGTGTCGGAATGCCGATGAGGTAGGCGATAATACCGCACACGACCCCTGCGCCGAGCAGCCCGATAGGAAAGGGCAGGTTCAGAGCAAATAGAACATCCACGTACTCAGCATACGTCCCCGATGGTTTGGGCATGGTAATAAGTGAAGACATATAGGCACCGATGGCAAAAAATCCGGCAATACCGATATTGAAAAGCCCGGTGTATCCCCACTGAATGTTTAAACCGAGGCTGAACACCGCGTATATGGTCGCCATGATGGCAAATGAAACGAGATAGGCGAGGATTCCTCCGATCTGCATTAGCGTGAACTCCTTCCGAAGATGCCCTGTGGCCGAATGAGCAGAAGAACGATCATAATGATGAATGCTACCGCCGGTTTATATGTGGGGAGCAGAACTGCTGTTGACATTTGCTGCACCACCCCGATGACAAGACCTCCGACCAGGGCGCCGTAGACGTTTCCCAGTCCGCCTAGAATGGCAGCGGCAAAGAGTGGTATGAGGAAGTTCCAACCCATACCGGGATGGAGCTGTACATCGATACCGTAGAGAACACCCGCCGCTGCAGCGAGGGCTCCGCCGATTCCCCATGTATAGTATATGACCTTCTGTATCTCGATGCCCGATAACCGGGCAAGCTCCATATTGTCTGAAGTTGCCCGCATCGCCTTTCCCATCCTCGACTTTTTCAAAAATAGATGAACGGCTGTAACGAGTACAGCAACGACGATGAGTATCAGGATCTGATCCGGACGTATCTTGATGCCTGCCGGAAGCTCCAGTGCAGGACGGATGAGGCCGGGTTTATAGAATTTGTAGTCGGCTCCCCAGATGAGGAGCACACCCATACGGATAATGAAGGACGCACCGAGGGCAGACATGGAAAGCGTCACCCTGCCGGCTTCCTTGTTCCGGAGAGTCTGATACAGTATCCTGTCGAGCAGGATTGCGACACCACCCACAGAGAGCATTGAGAGGGGAAAAGCAATGACCATACGCCAGCCGAAAGAGAAGGGGCCAAACATGTTATCAGGAATTCCCACCCAGTTCAGCGGCCCTGTTACGAAGAAGAACGCGATGTAGGCACCCGTGGTCATGAGATCGCCGTGGGCAAAGTTACCGAACCTCAGAATGCCGTAGACGAGGGTAATGCCGATTGCACCGAGAGAAATGATACTCCCCAGTACAATTCCATACATAAAAAGTTCGAGCATGCATTACCCTCCAAGGTACAGACGTCCGATTTCCTCATTGGCAAGGAGGGCCTTGGCCTCACCATCAAGAACGTTTCGTCCTGTCGTGAGCACGTATCCACGGTGAGCCATATTCAACGCTTCCCGGGCGTTCTGTTCAACAAGAATCAGTGAAACGCCGGTTTTATTGATGTCGATAATTCTCTCAAAGATCATGGAAACAAACTTTGGAGCCAACCCCGCTGAAGGTTCATCGAGCAGGAGAACCTGAGGGTCGAGCATAAGAGCTCTACTCATTGCGACCATCTGATGCTGGCCGCCCGAGAGATTACCCACCCGTTGATTCCTGCGCTCTCCGAGCACGGGAAAGAGCTCGTATATCTCTTCTATTCTGCCGCTGAAGTCATCGGTTCTCGTGAAGGCGCCCATCTCAAGATTTTCCTGAATGGTCAGGGATGAAAAGACGTTTTCCACCTGCGGTACATAGCTGATACCCCGCCGAACAAGCCGCTCTGGTTTCTCCCCCGTGATATCCCTGTCCTGGAGAAAGACATTTCCCTTGCGGGGCTTCAACAGACCGAAAATTGTTTTCAGGAGAGTAGATTTTCCTGCACCGTTGGGACCGATGATACTCACGATCTCCCCCTTTCGGAGCAGGAGATCAACACCGTGGAGTATATCTATCTTGCTGTATCCAACTGTTATATCTTCGACCTTCAGAATATAGTTATCGGTTCTGTCCACCCAGATAGGCCTCCAGCACTCGTTCATCCATCTTGATCTCTGTGGGATGTCCCTCGGCGAGCTTCTTTCCCTCACTCATGACGATGACCGGATTACAGAGGCTCATGACCAGGTCCATGTCATGTTCGATGAGGAAGAAGGTCATTCCCCTTTCTTCACAGAGTTTCCGTATGTGGTCTGATAGCTTATTCATGAGCGTTGGATTAACACCCGCACCAGGTTCATCGAGGAGAACCATTTTCGGTTCAGCCATCAGGCATTTGGCAAGCTCGAGCAGTTTTTTCTGACCACCTGAGAGTGTTCCGGCATACTCATTCTTGAGATGTGTGAGTTCCACGAAATCCAGCACATCCGTGGCCTGCTCTTTGATCGCCATCTCCTGCTCCTTCACTTT
>CBFDDP010000187.1:0-4619 GCA_965603595.1 uncultured bacterium | reverse complement strand
ACCTCGGCAAACTTCTGCATAGACAGGTACTGCGGCTCATTGGGGCCGCCGACCGTGTTGAACCTCAGCGTGTACTTGTCAGCCCCGAATGAAAACCCAACACTCCCCATGATGAAGAGTGCAAGAACAATCATCGTAAAGAAAATCTTTCTTTTCATCTCTCCACTCCTTATGTATAGTATTTTTCTCTCATCGAGACTCCCGGACTATGCCGGAACCCCCTCTGCGTGTGATCTGCCCACCTCCCTTCAATATGTAAGATTTGTATGCCTCACACTATTCCTTCTGCCCTCATCTCTCCAATGAGATCGGCTGCAGTACCCACCGTTTTTCATGTCTGCGTGCTGTACGCATACATGAAAAGGCCCCTCTCCACAGGAGGAAGCATTCATGGTGATAGCATTATCTAATAATGATGAAGTGTTGCGCGAAAAAATGATATGATGGAAGATTCTAGTTTTCAACGTATACGTTCATCACATGACTATTACCTGAAGTTACACTCCCAAGCTGTAAAATCATGGTAACACCTGCAAAGGTGCTGTCAAGCCAAATATTTAGAGTAAAACTGTATAGACGGGCACTTGACAATGCTCCAGTTAATTGTAGAATACACTCTCTAAACCACCTTATATGATTGGTGTGGGGTATGACCGCTTATCAAGTCCCTTTGAAGTCCCCAAAGCCCTATACACACTATGACAAAGATCCTACAAACAAGAGGTAGAAGAGATGACACGTCGTGAAAGGGTGCGTGCAGCAGTGAATCATCAGGAACCCGACAAGGTCCCCGTAGACTGCGGTGGCATGCGGTCAACGGGGCTTCTCGGAGTCACCTACAACAAACTGAAAAAGTATCTGCAAAAAAAGGGGGGCGAAACGAAGATCTACGACATGGTACAGCAGCTCACGCTCGTCGAGGACTGGTATCTGGACAAGTTTCAGATTGACGTCATTGACCTGGCCCGCGGGTTCGCTGGTAAACCAGATGAGTGGAACGACTGGAAACTTCCCGACGGCTCACCGGTGAAGGTTCCTGCCTGGCTGAAGATAGAACAGGATGGAGATTCATGGTTCTGCGTGGATGATGAGGGCGATCGCCTCGCTGAGATGCCGAAGGGCTCCTATTTCTTCGATCAGAAGATCTGGCCCCTCTACGGGCAGGACCCGGATAACTTCGAAGATCTCCCCGATCATCTGAAGAAGATCATGTGGGTTCACATGACCGACCCCCTGTGGCATCATGTCGATGATAAAGATTTCTACGATCAGGTGGGTAGGAAGGCGAAAGAGCTCTACGAGAATACCGACTACTCGATCATGGTGGGATTCGGCGGACAGTTCTTCGAGCTCGGCAGCTTCATATTCAGAATGGACGACTTTATGACAAACCTCGTGCTCAAGCGGCCCATGATCGAGAAGCTCCTTGACAGGCTGCTCGAGATGCACATGGAAAAACTCGAACCCTTTCTCAAGGCTGTCTCCCCATACGCAGATACTATCGTTATGGGCGATGATCTGGGCACACAGACAAGCCCCATGATTTCGCCAAAGCTCTATAGAGACCTGATACTCCCCAGGTCACGGCAGCTCTACCGCCATGTGCGCGAAAACTCCGATGTGAAGGTATTCCTTCACTCCTGTGGGGCCATCTCCGAGTTCCTGCCTGATCTCATCGAGGCCGGTGTGCAGGTCATCAACCCTGTGCAGACCTCAGCGGGCGGCATGGAGCCGGAGAAGCTGAAGAGGGAGTTCGGAAAAGACCTGGTGTTCTGGGGGGGCGGTATCGACACACAGCGGATTCTTCCCGAGGCCTCACCCGATGAAGTCCGTAAAGAGGTACGAAAGAACTGCGAGATCTTCATGAAGGGCGGCGGTTTCATCTTCTGCCAGATACACAATACGCTCGACACCGTACCACCCGAGAACATCATCGCCATGTACGAAGCGGTGAACGAAATAGCATACTGACGCATGCACATAAACGGATGCTGATTACTTCATAGCACGGGGATCCATGAAAAAGTCATCGGACTACAGGGAGCGTTACTACAGGAGATGGCAGAAACCGCCCGATCTGACCCCCTTCCGGATACAGCATGGTGAAACGGACTTGCAGATCTATGCACAGTCGGACCTCTCCTCCAGGGCTGCCGAGCTGACTGCCCGATACCGCAGGCAGATCGAGAAAACCATACAGCAATACCCGCAGTTTCAAACCTCTTTGGAGCCGCTCAACCTCGTATCACCCTATCGGATCATCAGAGAAATGATCGAAAAATCGGGGCTTGCCGGTGTTGGACCCATGGCTGGAGTGGCCGGTGCGGTTGCAGAGTACGTTGGATCGGGATTACTCCCCTATACCGATGATCTTATAGTTGAAAATGGGGGAGACCTCTTCATGAAAAGTCAAAGTGACCGGACCATGCTCGTCTACGCAGGAGAGGATTCTCCATTCAGGGACAGGCTCATCCTCAAGCTGAAAGCGAGGCAGGAACCATACGGTGTATGCACCTCTTCTGCCCACATCGGTCACTCCCTTAGTTTGGGGAAGACCGATGCAACTGTCATTGTCGCTCCATCCGCCATAACGGCAGATGTATTTGCCACTGCAATCGGCAATCTCGTGAAAAATGAAGAGGATATCGAGAGGGGGCTGGAGCTGGTTCAAGATAGCGGTGAATTGCTGGGTGCACTGGTCGTCATTGGAGAAAGGGTGGGTGCCTGGGGTGAAATCGAGTTTGCATAGCCAACCGGTGATTGGGACAGGGGAGATCAGTTAATCACTCGTGCATCTCCATAGCCTTGTAGGGGCAGGCGGGTATGCACAGGCCGCAGCCCGTGCACTTGTCCTCGATAAACTGCACTTCCATGCTGCTTCGCTCCCCTATCACCAGTGCCTCGGAGGGACAGACCACGGTACATGCGCTGCAGTGGGTACATCTCTCTTCAATACGTTTAATGATCTTTGAGATGAGCTTGAAGGTGACTCCGATCTCTTTGAGATACTGAAGCCCGGCCTTGAGATTGTCATCAGCACCCGAAATCTCAATGACCATTGTCCCCTCTTCGTCCTGACCTATTCGGGCTCTCGAGATATTGACGGTCAGGTCATACTCCTTGATGAGATTCGATATAACGGGCTGCTCGATGAGCTTTCGCGGATAGTGGAGAATGATATTCTTTGATGCTATTCCGGTCATGCTGGAGCCTCATTGTCGGACATCATGCGCATGGGTTTGAATGTCTGTCCCGAATCGGCGTCGGGCAGGGACGCAACCTTCTGGGTGAGAAGGAAACTCCCCTCCTCTATCCATTTTTTCAATGTATTGGCAATTTCCACAGCCATGGGATAACTTGAGAGCGAGCCGGTCGCGACCTTCTTCCCCTTAATGGTCACCGCACCGCTTTTAAGCTCGCTGTAGCTTACCCGTGCAACGGTGCCCCCCTCACAATCAGGGTACGCCTTGGAATAATCCACCGCGGGCGCATAAAGCTCATCATCCCTGACGGACACGAATTTCACCATCTCCTCATCCAGGATGGGAATGGGCACACCGATTCCCACAGCTAGGCTTACACCGTACCCGAGCATGGACACACCCCTTATGTAGCGGTTCGACATACCCTTCATGTCTCCCGTAAGCGAAAGGGTTCCCGCTCCCTCGAGAGGGACACCCCTCTCACTGCGTTCCACGGTGGGGTTGTGCTGGGTGCCTTCCCAGAATACATAGCCAATGCCGCCGCCCAGGAATATCCGGGTCCCCACCCCTATGGTCCTGAGATAGGGGTCGTTCAACAGCGGGCTGAGCTGTCCGGCACTGGAATAATTCGCATTCCCCATCTTGGGCTGCAGTATACCCAGATAGGTATATATAACCCTCTTTGAGAGATTTACGGCCACGTTGTAGTTCTGATAGGCGTTTCTCGGGTTAACCAGATAGGCCTGATTCAGGTCCTTTAACCTGATCTTTGTGGTCAAGTCCTTGCGCGGGTAGCAATCCGTGCCGTAGGATACCGCCCTGAGCGTCAGCTCCCTGCCGGCTATGAGATCCTCGATGACATGTCCCCCTCCGTAGGAGAAGCGTCCGGGATGGATCTTGTTTGCCGGATCATCGTCGGGAATCTCCGTTGCACCGATGTAGACATCACAGGCCGCCAGGCCGCCGTATGCTGCGACACCGTTCAGCCAGGCCTTCTGTATCTTCATACGGGGTTTGCTATGGCCAAAGTTGAGAAAGGCGCCGGAGGAGCACATAGGGCTGAACGTGCCCGTGGTCACCACGTCAACTTCTCTTGCAGCCTGCTCACACCCCTTCTCCTCGACCAGAGGTATGATCTGCTCAGCGGTCAGTACGCAGGCCTTCTTCTTTCTGATTCTGTCGTTGATCTCCTCGATCGTCTTGGCCATGGATATACGCCTAGCGTGCGAACTCCTTCAGGTTTACCGGCTTTCCCGTCTCTGCCGATTTGTCGGCAGCGAATATCACCCGATGCGTTTCAAAAGCGCTGGCGAGGCTGTTGATTGCCTCTTTCCCCTCATCAAGGCATTCGGCGAAGTGGGAGAATATGAGCTCATAGGGGTGATGGGCCACGTCGCCCGAGTCGATGAGCTGTAC
>CBFDDP010000186.1:0-4661 GCA_965603595.1 uncultured bacterium | reverse complement strand
GGAATGAAACAAGAAAGGCACTGAAGAACAGAGCACTCGATCTGCTCGAGCGGCTGGATATATTTGACCGGCGGCATGCGAAGCCCTATCAGCTCTCGGGCGGTGAACAGAAGAAGGTCATGATTGCGCGCGCACTCCTCAAGGAGCCGGGATACATTCTGGCGGACGAACCTGTGTCAGAACTCGGCCGTGAATCAGCAAACGATGTTATAAAGCTGTTCTCTGAGTTCCGGAAAAAGGGTTCAGCCATCGTAGTCGCAAGCCATAAAAAACTTCAAATGCGGCACAAGTGTGATATATACTTAATAGATAAAGGTCAGATCATTGAATACGCGAGAGGAGGATGAAGATGAACGCACTCAAATTATCCTGCCGCGCGGAAAAGTGCGCTGTCGACTTAACACTCGAGATGGAGATAAAAAAGTGCACGACCCAGCTCGACAAGGACAATCCCAATATGTACAACCAGTGCCCCTATCTGATCGTCGAGGTTTTAGATGAATATGAGAAGGGCGACGTGTGGAACAAGTTTGGGACAATGATCGAGAAGTCGAAACCAAAGAACAAGGACAAGCTCATCTAACCGGGCGATGCTCAGAGGCATTTTGTCGATGCAGGCTTGAACCGGGCATCAATGGAGTATTCCGTGTCATCCATAGGAGACAATCTCAACAGGGTACAGGATACAATCGACAACACGCTGGCGAAAATCGGGCGTAAAGACAGCGTGACCATTGTTGCGGTAACCAAAACACAACCTTCTGAAGTCATTGAGACCGCACTACTGGAAGGAATATCCATAATCGGTGAGAACAGAGTACAGGAAGCAGCGCAGAAGTATGAGCTGATTGGTGACAGAGTACGCTGGCAAATGGTCGGACACCTGCAGAGGAACAAGGTGAAGCAGGCGGTGCAGATATTTGAGATGATTCAGAGCATTGATAAGGTTGAAACTGCAGCGGAAATTGACAAACGGGTAAACCGGCCCCTTGATGTACTCATTGAGATAAACTCGAGCGGTGAGGACACGAAATCAGGAGTCGAGCCTGCGGGACTTTTCAAACTCGTCGACGGTCTTTTACCCCTGAACAACATACGCATCAGGGGACTCATGACGATCGGCCCTTTCACAGACGACGAAACGCTGATCAGGCAGGCCTTTTCCCTCACGAGGAAGAAATACGAGGAGCTTGCCAGCAGGTATGAAGAACTTGACATAGACACCCTTTCAATGGGAATGAGCGCTGATTACACGGCAGCTATTGAGGAAGGATCAAACATGGTGAGGCTCGGTACCGTTCTGTTCGGCGCCCGACGGTATTAGACGGGAAGAGGTGGAATGGTACGTATCTCGGTCACTGTGCATCCCGGCAGCTCGCGAAGGCAGCTCACACTTCGGCCTGACGGTGTTCACCTGTACACCTCAGCGAAGCCTATTGACGGGAAGGCAAACAGAGAAGCCAGGGACATACTTGCCGACTATTTCAGCGTTCCAAAGAGCATTGTTTCCCTCTTCAGGGGGGACAACTCAAAAAAGAAGGTATTTGAGATCGATACAGACAGGAGCAGACTGGAGAGCAGCATAGACCCTGCCCTTGTTGACACTTTTAGATCATATATCAGAGAGGTTTAGATGGACACGGTCAAAGAAGTGAAACTTGCATTTATCGGCGGTACTGGGTTGTATCAAATTGAGGGTCTGGAGATAGTAGACAGCGTCGATATTGACACACCTTTCGGTAAACCCTCCGACAGCATCAAAATCGCCCGATTTGGGGACAGGAAGGCAGTATTCCTGCCCAGACACGGTGTGGGACATCGTTATCTCCCAACGGAGATACCGGTCAAGGCCAATATCTGGGCCCTCAAGAAAATCGGTGTTGAGAAAATTATTGCTGTCAGTGCTGTGGGGAGCCTGAAGGAGGAGATACGGCCACGCGATATCGTCATACCCGATCAAATCATCGACCGTACGAAACAGAGGCCCAGTACGTTTTTCGGCGAAGGGCTGGTGGGGCATCTCGGCTTTGCAGACCCCTTCTGCAGAGAACTCTCCGATCTGCTCTACACGACAGTGAAGGATTTGGGCTATCGTGTTCACCGTGACGAGACCTACGTCTGTATGGAAGGCCCCCTATTCTCTACGAGAGCGGAGAGCAACATGTACCGATCATGGGGCGGCGGGGTCATCGGTATGACTGCAATACCTGAATCGAAACTCGCACGAGAGGCGGAGTTGTGCTATGCCCTGATCGCCATGTCTACCGATTACGACTGCTGGAAAGAGGATGAGGAAGACGTGACCATCGAGATGATCGTGCAGAACCTGCAGGCCAATACTGCTGCCGCGCAATCCGTTATAAAGAGGCTCATGGAAACCATTCAGGATGACGGCACCTGTGGCTGCCAGGAGGCGGCACAGTTTGCCATACTGACAGACCCGAAATTCATACCCGAAGATGTGAAAAAGAAACTTGGGCTTTTCTACGAAAAATACTGGAAGTAATGATAGTACACAGCCACTTCGACAGCACAGGCCTGCATCATTTGCAGCTTAGCACGGTACAGGTATGAAAAAGATCTGCGCGACCATCACATGTGCTTTGTTATTCATTCTCACGATTACTGCTGCTTCCGCTGATGATGCCTCGTTTTCCTTAGCACGCCTCCGGCCTCTTGCAGGATTTGAAACGGCAGCATCCGTTCCAGTGCTGAAGAATGGTGAGGTACACTACCATTACACCACACTTCCCATTCATGCTGAAGGGATTTTTACCATCCATCCTTTACTCGAGGAGGATGGAGAGTATGAGGAAACTCCGTTCAGAAGGTTTGAAATCGTCTTCTTTATATCGACCCCCATGACACTGGCCCTCAGTTTCGCAGGCCTGGCGGCCTACAAGGCAGCGACGGAAAGCTGGGGCAATTTTGAAACCACAGATTTCATATACCTGTCCCTCTCCACATTCTCACTCTCACTCTCAGTGGCATTTCACGACTACAGGGTGATTTATAAAAAGAGGGGGACGTAAAGCCTTCCCGGCAGTATATTAAAGTCTACCTTACATGAGCAACCCGTGAATAATGTGTAGCATTATGTTATAAAAGTAAGTATGGTGCTGGCGACCTTCGAGTCAGCTCGAAGGTCGCCCTATTACCAGTTGTATACATCTTATGATTTTCAGGGATTCTACATGAAAGCTTTTAAACTATTCATCCTCGACAAACGGATGCAGATGTTCATGATCGTGGCAGCCGCGGTTATTGCGGTCGATCACCTGGTGAAGTGGATTATCAAATCACAGATGCAGCTGAATCAAACGATCAATGTTATTGGAGATTTTTTCACCATATCATATATCCTCAATTCCGGAATTGCCTTCGGGCTCTTTGACAGCAACCCTTCTCCCGTCAAGACGCCGCTCCTTATCGTCATCTCCTTTATTGCGCTGGGCATCATCCTCTATATCTTTCTCACCCTTCCAAGGGACATCAAGGGTGCGGGCCTCTCCATGGGCCTCATATTCGGCGGTGCAATCGGGAACATCGTCGACCGGGTGGTGCGGGGAGAGGTGGTTGACTTCCTCGATGTGGATTTCCCTGACATCACCATACGCGTACTGAACATTCACATGACCCGCTGGCCAACCTTCAATGTCGCCGATTCGTGTGTGCTGGTGGGGATTATCATGCTCCTCGTCATCCTCATTCGCCATGGAGGAAAATCTGAACAGGAACAGCCGGGAACGTAAATACGAATACACGGTCACGGACGACGACAGGGATAGAAGGCTCGATGTATTTCTGGTTGAACGGCTGCCCGATCTCTCTCGCTCTCATATCCAGAAATACCTGCAAGAGGAAGAGCTGATACTGGTTAACGGCAGTCAGCGAAAACCCCACTACAAGCTGAAATCGGGTGATTCCATACAGGTCACCATACCCCCACCCAGGGAAACGCATCTTGAACCAACTGATATAAGCATCGATGTCCTGTACGAGGATGACAGCCTGCTTGTCATCAACAAACAGCCGGGCATTCCCGTGCATCCCTCCCCTGGACACGACACGGACACGATCGTCAACGCCCTCCTGCATTACTTCATCAAAACGGGGACACTCTCGAGCATCGGCGGGGAGCTCAGACCTGGCATCGTGCACCGCCTTGACAAGGACACCTCAGGGGTGCTGCTCATCGCCAAGAACAATACCGCACACGAGAGGATCTCGCTCAGCTTTGTCGAACGGAGGGTATCTAAAACCTACGAGGCATTCGTGAAAGGTGTGGTTCAGCCCACCATCGGTGTGATCGATGAACCCATCGCCCGGAGCGTGAACCACAGGAAAAAGTTCACCGTTTCAGAGCATGGCCGGGAAGCGGTTACGCACTATCGCGTCATCGACAGCCTGCACGAGACAAGCTGGCTGAGCCTCACTCCGAAAACGGGAAGAACCCATCAGATCAGAGTACACCTCACCCATATCGGCCATCCCATTATAGGCGACCCGATTTATGCCCGCAAGGCCCATCAGTCGGAGTACATCGCCCTCTTTGCAAAGGAGCTCACCGTTATTCATCCAGTGTCCGGTGAACTGGTTACCTTCCGAGCGCGCTACCCCGCCCACTTCATCGAACTTGCCAAACGCTACGGCTACAGCCT
>CBFDDP010000185.1:0-4770 GCA_965603595.1 uncultured bacterium | reverse complement strand
GAACCCGCGACATCCACCTTGGCAAGGTGGCGCTCTACCACTGAGCTATTCCCGCTAAAACTGCCGCATCCGTCAGGTGCACACTATGGTACTACAGCTGAGAGAAAGACGTCAAGCGATATTTGAACCAGGAAGAGAATGTCAGCTTTTGTATCGGTAGCAGAAGCGACATGCGCTTGGATTACACATATGTAATTTATTCCGCCTTTTCTGCCAAGAATGCGTATATTTATTGTGAATATGTTATAAAAATTATTGACAATTACTTGATTATTTAAGATAATGCATACCCAGTTACCTTAACAGGTTTTATCATTACGACACAGTGTTCATTGATTATTTGATTTATAAGGAGAAAGTCTATATACTTGAAATCGGAGAAGGATGATATACTGGATTGTAATGCCAGGGAATGACTGAAGGAGGTTTCAGTGGAAGGCTTGCAGATCGATGTCACCCATTCGGGTGAGGATAATGAAGTGACCGTTGTCACGCCCCGAGGCTACATTGATACCACCACAGTTGAGCAGTTGGAGAAGAAGCTCATGGAATTGGTCTCTCTCGATCAGTACAAGCTTGTTATCGATCTCAACTATACGGAATATATAAACAGTTCGGGCTGGGGTGTATTCTTACGTGATATCAAGACAATTCGTGAAAATGACGGTGATTTGATCCTCTCAAACATGCACCCCGATGTGCAGACAATTTTCGAAACCATGGAGTTTTCACAGATTTTCAAATCCTTCGACAGCCTCGAAGATGCCTGCTCCAGCTTTAACCCCTAGGGTTGGATGTATTCAAGGGTGGGTTCTATACTGCCTATCTTCTTCCCTCACGAGTATTTTAAGACGACTCCTAGCCTGTATAGATCTTTTCGAAGTTTTTTTACATTCACTATGTTCCCGAGAAATTTGTACCGATGATCCGAGGAATGCAGAACGATTCGGTCCTCTCCCTTCAGGAGTTTGGGGGACAGAGATAGGGTTACGCCAACACCGGTTGTGCTCACATCAACCGTTTCAGCATTTAAATTCTTGCGTTTACCTATATCTATGAGCAGGGATTTGAAAGTATTTGGCAGGTCACTGTTTGGAATTCTTTCAAATGATCTCTTTTCCACTTTGGACATATTCCTACTCCCATGTATGAACGAGTTAAGGAGTGAAAAAACACATTTTATATACTGTTTATAATAAGGATATATCCTATCCTATGGATAAAGCAAGAGTGTTTTCCTGAAAAAAGCATAAGAAACCTGTGTCATACACAGCCATGAGGATTTCCCATAGATCTGGGCAGACCGGGTAGATTAATTCCTGAGAGTGAGAACACGGTCAGGAACCCTACCAAAGCCATCGATTTCTATCCGGTTATTAAAAACGGTGACAACGGCATAGGCGGTCTCCAATTCGGAAATTAACATGGCCTGGAATATGACATAGTGGATACCGTTGTTCTCAGCATAACCGCCGGCGTGATAGTGCCCGCAAAAATATGCAGCAACACAGTGGTGAGACTCCAGGCAGCTTACAACCTCAATGTCGTTCCACAGGTTGTCGGTGGCGCTGAAGCTGAGGTGAGGATAGGTGGGGAAATGGCATAGGACGATGACCCTCTCACCCGACTGGTCTGCCGCATCCAACCGGGTATCGAGCCAGTCGAGTTGCGTGATGCTCAGGGCTCCGTTCCAATCTCCTCTATTGAGCCGGTTTGCAAGCGTAAGTTGCTCGATGTAATCGGTGGCAAGGTTGTAGTTGTCACTTCCCGCTGCATTGGCATAGTGGCTTATCTCAGTTCCATTGAGTACGATGAACCGCCAGCCTTCTGTTTCGTGAAGGGAAAACTCATAGTAGGGCTGATCCATTCCCAGTTTCGAGAGCACGTTTTGTTTGTCATCTTCAGCCACCGAGTATTCATGATTTCCAAGTATGCTGTAATGGGGCATAGTAAGCTGATTGTACAGGGGCAGAATAACATCAAAACTCGAAAAGTCACGGTCGATGATGTCCCCAAGCTGAATGGTGAACACAAGGTCGCGTTTGTTGAGGTCATCGATGCATGGCGGCAGCTTTGTAATACCGGATTCGTAATACTTGGCACCTGAAGGGGCACAGGGGCAGTATTGCACATCCGTTATGACACCAAAAGAGAATAGAGAATTGTCAGAGGTATCGCATCCTGTCAGAAACAGGCAAAAAAGGGACAGGGTTATGAAAGCCAAATACCAGAATTTTCTGTAATTTTTTACTGGTAACATCCCTATCCTTTAAGGTAGAATAGTATATAGACAGTATATCTCATTTCAATAATAGGGGGTGAGATATGTGCATATATAAAGAGGCAGTCAGAGAGCATACACGACGAAAGGCTTCTTCAACTCGAGGACCAACATAAGGGGGATTCATGGATACAGATAAGACGATCAAGGATCTTGAGCGCAGGGTTGATGTACTAGAGCAAAAATTAAAAACCCTCCTGCATGAAATGCAGAGGTTAAAAATAAAGATACGCGACTTAGAGAAGCAGTAGTGGATCTGCTTTAGGGGAGTTGAAGTCGACAGTGCCGGTGCCCACTGACTGGATTATCAAAAATGAAGGCGTGCCATAGGGTAGCTGGATTTTCCACTCATTTCATCAGTACCGTATCCGCAGTCGCATTTATTACTTCGGTGAAATCACCCTGACCAGATACATGGACTCATCAATCGTTGGACTCTACATATCCGACGAGATCGATGTTGTACGGATTTTCATCAGCGTCATTGTTAAAAATCTGAAGCCGTGTGCTCCGTTCCTCGAGGCCCGAAGGAGCTTTTTTCGGGTTGAAGATGATGGTGAACTCCACTTTGGACCACGCTGAAATGGTGACGGGCGTTGTCAAGTCTTCCGTGAAGTCATCGGCATCACCACACACGAGGAGCACACCACTTACATAGAGATCGGCTTCACCCTTGTTTTTGATGGTACATTTCTTCTCTATCGAGCCGGGGTACTCGATGGCGTCGTCATCGTCGTTGAAGTAGTAGATGCCGTCGCTGGCTATATTTTTCGTCAGGAACATTACCTGAATTTCAGGCACATCGGTTACCGCTCCACTGCCCTGGACGTTGAATATGTAGGGGTTTTCCCCTGCGTCGGGATCGTCGTTTACGATGGACACAGTCGCATCATGTGTGCCCGCACCACCGGGAGCGTAGTTGACATCGAAGAGCGCACTGGCATCTGGACCGATCAGAACAGGTGACGGATCACTCCCGATGTAGAAATCGGATGCGCCGCTTATGGAGATGGCATCAACATTCAGGTTATAGTTTCCCCTGTTTTCGATCTTGAATGACGCAGTCATTTCTGTTCCGACATCCACGGTTGCGAAGTCGTGACCCGTCGACCCTGGAGGCACGTCAGTACCTGTCTCTATGTTTATCACGTTGATGTCGGGCGTAGGTACAATCAACGCTGACCCTTCAACCCTGAAGGTATAGGGTGATTCATCAGGATCATCGCTGTAGAGCTCAATATTTGCGGTCATTAACCCGGGAGCCCACAGATCGGTAGGAGCAAAGTCTATCGGTATGGTCGCACTGCCTCCAGGTGGGACCTGAAAGGGGAGTGACGTGGTGCAGCTGAAAACCGCCGGGATATTCGTGTCGATCACCGAAATTCCCGTCACAGTCAGGAGCAGATTGCCGGCATTTTCAATGGTAATGTCTTTCGTCAGGTGTTCGCCGATGTAGACTGAACCGAAGCTCACCGTGTCACCGATCGGTATTTCACTGCTTCCCTGAAGAACCCGTATATCCGGTTCCGCACTGCCTGTGCCGCTCACGAAAAAGGTGAAGGAGCTGTACAAAGGGTCGTCACTTCTTATTTCTACTTCAGCCGCGTACGTCTGGTTTCCATCTGGTTCAAACTCTATTGTAAAATCCATACTGCTGCCCGGTTGTATACTGTTAGGGAGATTCGGTGCGATACGGTTGAACTGGGTGACATCGCCGCTCTTGAAAGAAATATCGGTAACGGACAGCTCGTAACCCGCGCTTGCATCATTAATGATGAAGAATCCGACAGACGCGTTCGATCCCACGGCCACGGTCCCGAAATCATGGGCATCTGAACCGATGGTAAGGAGATTGTCGTTCTTCTTCACCAGAATCACAGGGGGATTGCCGCTGCCTAGGGTTCCCATACCGCTGATGCTGAACCGATAGATGCCCTCATCGGGGTCGTTGCTCTCAATGAGCATGTCCACCGATATCGATTCATCTGAAGTGGGTTTGAAAGATATGGTAAAACTAGTTGTGTCACCGGGCTCGAGACTCGATACAGTGTACGTTGAATCGATGATGAACTGCTTTGAAACAGCACTGGAGGTGTACAATTTTTCGATCTCCAGTGTTCTGTTTCCCAGGTTTTCGATTTGAAAGTTCTGCTGTGCGGTCGAGTAGACCTCAACAGGCCCGAAGGAGAAACCCATCGTCGTGTTGGGAACAACATGTATGTCGGGCTGTGTGGTCGCAATATTGAGCAGATCGGAACGTGTAACCCAACACCCCGCGGCAAGGATCGGTATGAGTGCACAGACAAGGTACTGAGCTATTCTGAGCTTCCGCATAGAAACCACTCCATCGGCATTGGTCTCGCATGTTTTTCATCGATGGCAAACTTGAATTATACCCTACATTGGAATTATGTCAATATGGAAAGAAATTTCTTTTCGGGCATTCCAGTATTTTGTTCAACCCAAAAGGGTCAGTTATTACTGCGATA
>CBFDDP010000184.1:0-4784 GCA_965603595.1 uncultured bacterium | reverse complement strand
ATTCTCGATCGATTTCTTGAGCTCCTCGATTGCTTTGTTCGTTTCCTCGTTCTTTTTTACAATAACTTCATTGAGTTCGTCGATTTCCTTTTTCTTGTCCTCGATTCGATTTTCGAGCCTCTTGATCCAGGGATCGCTCTTTGCTGCCTCGAGCTCTTTCTGTGTTTCACTGATCTGCTTATTTACTGCCCGAATCTGATCCTGTGTATCCTCTGCTTCCGAGGCCTCCAGTTCCTGCTTTTCTGCCTCCAGCGAATCGAGCCTTTCCTGAAGTTTACTGATTTCCGGACCTGCTTCCTCTTCGATCTGCTGCATGTAGACAGTAATTTCCTCTGATATTTCATCGATCCGTCGTTGCCTGATCTCGGCAAAGACAACATTTTGTTCATTCAAAGCAGCTGTTCTGTCATCTAGATAGGACTGAGTCTTTTCAATGACTTCATCGACTGAGGCATTGATCATCTCCTCGGTCAATTCCCTTTCAGGGTCATTGATGAGAGCAAAGAGTTTTGACCGCTCGGATTCCACGTACCTCAAATTGGCGAGTTTTTCACTGTAAGACTCCTCCGCGGTTTGAAGTTCACCTGCGTACCATGACTCAATCGCTTCCAGGTCCTCTCTCGATTTTTCCTGCTCCTCGTTGAGCTGTACCTGAAGCTCGTTCAGACGGCCTTCCATTTCGTCACGTTTGCTGATAAGGTTTTGCTGTTTCTCTGCCTCAGCCGTATCTATTTTCGCTGAAATGTCATCTATATCCTTTTCAAGAGAGGCTATGCTCTTATCCAGTTCTCCGATAACCTCGTTTGCTTCCTTGACTCTCTTATCCCTCTCGTTCTCAATAGCACTCACCTTTGAGTTGTATTCCTTCTCGAGTTTCTTGTCTGAGGGTGGTTTTGGCCGTTGCCCCACATGGGGCGTTTCGAACCAGTACGCAGCGCCCACGTCGCCGCCGATTGCAAATGCGTTGTATTCTCCGAGTGTCCTGTATATCGCTTTGAGGTTCAACCCCACAGAGAGCTTGTCCCACACATAGCGGGAGTACCCAATAGTTGCAGCTGCGTCGTATATACTTACCGTATCTTCGGGCTGAAGGTTTTCATTTATGTAGGTAAATCCGCCTGTGTTGAGGAACTGTACTGACGCAGCCCCGACACCTCCAAGTAACGGGATGCCGAATGAGAGCTGACTATTGGTGACTTCGTTGGGGTATGGTGCAATTGCAAATAAAAAACTCATGCGATCTATTGCTGCCAGCCCAGCCGGATTTATGTGAATTCCTTCGAGATAATAATCAAGCCCGTCAAATGCACCTCCCATTGCATTTGCCCGAACTGTTGGAACGGCAGTCAGAAAGTCTGCACCTGTAACGCCGCCTTCATCCTGTGCACGTACGGAGAGGGGAGTAAACGCGCATACGATCACAAGTGCAATCCCACATAAGAAAGAATACGCTGAAAATCCCTTCTTCTTTATCATGTCCGGTTTCATTCAAACATCCTTGTTTCTGAATCAGCGTACTATAAGCACCTTGAGTACAGTTTTATCATTCCCCGATAGAACCTGGATAAAATAGAGCCCTGGTCCAAGGTCCTGCTGCCGGCCGTTCTTGCCGTACCAGAGGAGTGGAATCTGGCTTTTAATCTGGGTATAGGGACGGTTGTTGACGAGCGTTGCGACCCTCTTTCCTGTTACGGTGTATACCTGGACCGTGACCTTTGCATTTGGGCCGCCGGAAGGCTCGGGGATGTAAATTTTCACAGGATCTGTCGATCCAGGAAGGATTCGGTTATTTGCAGCAACAGGTTTTGGGACGTCCTCACGTGTGGTGAAACTCCAGACGAAATCGACAACCAAAGGATTGGCAAACAAATCTTTGATGCCCGAATCTCCGCCAATAACCTGAGCAGTGTATATTGTGTCGTAGTCAAGATCGGAATTGGGAGTGAAGATTGCCTGGTTTGCGCTCGTGCTTAACGTACCAGATATTTGATTATTGAATGTGTCCTTCACGATAAAGGTTGCAGTGGTTACGGTTGAAGGATCAATATTCTCTGAAAATACTGCAATAATTTCTGTGTCGATTGGGACAGTTCTCGCATTTGCATTCGGATCTGTATATGTTATTGTTGGTGCAACTGTGTCCGCTATTATTAGAATCAAGATAGTGTTTCCACTTGATGGAGTGGGTACTGATGAAGTTATATACCCTTCCTGTGTGTATTGTGTGGATACGTATGGGTTGTTGTGTACATCGTTGAAGGTGATATCGTTTGAAGGGTCCTCTATTTCTAAGCCAACCATCTCTCCAATCTGGGCTGCAACATCCACATTGAATGCAATAAAATAGATAGCTCCACTTGAGGTAACCGGTAAATTCGATGCAGGATTCAGTAGCACATACCCTCCTGAAAGTGACCCTGCAACCACTTCCTGGTCGCCTATGTCAAAGCTTCCCGGGGTTGATCCTGAGTCATCGAAGAGAATGACCCCACCTGTTGCAATGTCTGAATCGGTTCCCGTTCCTACCCTGTGGAATCGGATAGCATCGATATTTGCTGTAACGCTCGTATCGAGAGCGCTAAACTCTAATTTGAAGATTCCAACTCGCTGTTCACTCTGTGTCGCATCTACGGGTGCGACACCCGTTGCCGTGAGGGTTGTCTCGTAGTCATCCACATTCTCCGTTGCGCCGTGAAGACTCCAATCTCCAGGTGCACTCGATGTATTCCCCGTGCCATCCCCATCAGGTCCCCACACAACATCAAGAACCTCACACCCCGCATCATTTGCCGTGTCAGCACCTGCAATGAAATCAAATGCCACATACAATCGTACCGACCCGGTGTCACTGAACGTGACAGTGTTGGGATTCAGATTAATCGTTTTCGTTATGCCCGAATCGAAGGTATAGGGCCCACCGCTGACGGCATTCACATCATCCCCACCACCTCTGTCAAACAATCCATTCCCGCCTTCAGCTTCGTAGTAAACCTTGATCTCCTGTATATCACTTGTTGCAGTGGTTCCCGTGAGCCTCACGCTAATACTCGATACACTTTGGGTACCCAACTCACTGCTCGTGAACCTCATCATTGCCATGCCGACATCGGCTGTGCCTTTCGGTATCGAGGATGGGGCTATCGATATATGCTCCTGAACATTCAATCCACCCTGTATGAGTACGGTATTATTCGCGACTGGTGTTGCAGCTGTGGAGCTGATGTATCCCTTCTGTTTGTATTGCACAGATACATAGGGATCGGTATCGACATCGTTGAAGGTGATATCAGTTGAGGGATTCTCGATCTCGAGGCCTATGATTTCGAAGAGCTGTGCATCTGAAGCAATATTGACCGCCACGTAATAGGTTGCGCCGGTGGAGGTAACAGGAAGGTCTGAACCGGGATTGAGGGTCACGTAGCCGCTTGAGAGAGAGCCTGCGGTGACTTCCTGGTCGCCTGCGTCAAAGCTTCCCGGGGTTGAGCCTGAGTCATCGTAGAGAATCACTCCGCCTGTTGCAATGTCTGAGTCGGCCCCCGTGCCTACCCTGTGGAGTCTAATAGTATCGATATTTGAGGTAACATCCGAATCGAGTGTGGTGAACACGAGCTTCATAATGCCTACGCGTGTATCATCCTGAAAAGCCTGTGCAGGTGCAATACCTGTAGCTGTAAGGGTTGTCTCGTAGTCATCCACATTCTCTGTTATGGTGTGAGCAGTTGGATTCGATGTATAGGTATTACTGTTCCAATCATCTATCCACTCAACTACTGTGATTTCACAACCGACATCATCTGTTATGGAAACGCCGTCAACAAAATCAAAAGCAACGTATAATATGCGCTCACCCGCGTCATCGTATCTAGCGAGTGTGGTGTTTATATCAATTGCTTTCGTATTTCCTGAATCGAAGCGAAAGGGTCCATTGACTACTACATCAACATCATCACCACCAACGTCTTCTCGATCGAAAAACGTATTCGAACCAATATCTTCGTAATATACCCGTATCTGATCGATATCATCTAGATCATCTGGATCAAGGGTACCTGTGAGTTGGACAGTAATTTGTGATATACTTCCGGCACCACTTCCGAAGATAGCAGTACTGTTGAACTTCATCCTTGTCATACCGACGTTATCGGTGCCAACACCTTGAGATTCATTTCCCGGTATTGATGCTGGGGCTATTGATCTATGTTCCAAAATTTGCAACTGACCACCTGCGTGAGCTTGATTGGGTGATGCAATCGTATAGATTACAAGCGCAGTAAAAACAGCAATGAATATGAGAATTGCAGGTGACCGTTTTTGAAATCGGTATATAAGCCCTGTTGAAATGTTCATAGAATGTTTTCCCTTGCTATTTCTTATTCAATTATTGTATAAAATTTATGCACATTCATTAATTTCTTGCCTCTCAACACATTAGTTTATAGCAATTTCTTTAAATCTTCAGAGTCCGCCTTTTCAGTAAAAGAGATAAAAGGAAATATTATCTTATTTATTTAATTACACGTTATTGTTTTTACTATCACTTTTTGGAGGTTTAGCATGAAGTCTCATAATCCTATACAAATAAAACGCTTTGATACGTCTCATTTCGTATCGATTCAGCGGCAGGAATGGAATAATGCTGCCAAGGGCTTGCGCAAATTCAACAAGGTCACCGGGTTCTTGACATAGCCACAGGTGTAGGAGAGCCTGCTTTAACGGCAGCTCGTCGGGTAGGAGATGCCGCATCAGCATGACAAATGAAGGTATCTGTGTGGCTGGAGGAGTAT
>CBFDDP010000183.1:0-4936 GCA_965603595.1 uncultured bacterium | reverse complement strand
TATGGTCGCCTCAATACTAGTCTTCAGCCTTAAGTAAATCGGCGTACTCTTCAATCACACGCGTCTTGCCGCAGGTGACGACTTGATAGTGCTCCTCGATTATTGGCATCTCCTTTTCGAAGAAGATAACCGCGGTCTTCTTCTTTTCATCGGAGAAGACACCGTATTTCACGAACAGGTAGCCGATATAGAGCTTGGTCGCCATTTCGACGAGTTTGTCCTGATAGTAGGACTGATAGTCGTGATCGTTTTTCTCCCGAATATAATCAACGGCCTTGCTCAGCAGCTCACGTTTCTTTTTGAGCTCTTTGACCAAGGGTTTCTGCCATTCATCATTGAGCTGAGTTTCCAGCCTGTCGAATTCGGGCTCCCAGACGCGGGTAACCACACCGCCGATTGCAGCCATGTACTGGAGCTGTGTCGTCCCCTCGTAGATATTCGTGATACGTGCATCCCGGTAGTGGCGCTCAATGTTGAAGTCGCGCATGTAGCCTGTACCGCCGTGAATCTGGAGCATGTCATAGGCTACCTTATTGGCCAGTTCGGTAGAAAAGTACTTTGCCATGGGTGTCAGGAGAGCGGCCAGTGAGGTGTAGTACTTGGCCTGTGCCCTAAGCTCCCTGTCTGGTTTCTCGCTCTTCGCGAGCAGATGATCGTAGCCTTTCTTGAGGTCAACGAGGCGTGAGGTGTCATAGGTGAGCATGCGTGCCGCTTCGATATTCACGCGGGCAGAGATGAGCATTTCGTACACAAGGGGAAAATCGATAATTGCCTTGCCGAATTGCTCACGGGCACGTGCATACTCCAGACCCTCCAGATAGGCAGCCTGGGCAATGCCGAGGCCCTGGGCCGCAATACCGAGACGCGCACCGTTCATGAGCGCCATGACGTAGCGAATGAGCCCCATTCTCCTCTTCCCCACGAGATGTCCCAGGGTGTTGTTGAACTGCAGCTCGCATGTTGGTGAACCGTGAATACCAAGCTTGTCCTCGATTCTTCTGACGACGAGTGACTCGTCCTTCTCCACGATGAACATGGAGAGCCCCCGGCCGTCTTTTGTTCCCGATTCGCTTCGGGCGAGGACGAGCAGAATATCGCCGCAGCCGTTGGTGATGAACCGCTTCACACCGTTCAGCCGCCAGGTGCCGTCCGATTCATCGTATGTTGCCTTGAGCTGAACGGCCTGGAGGTCTGAGCCGGCATCGGGCTCGGTCAGGGCCATTGCACCCGTGGCTTCACCGCTCGAGAATTGCGGCAAGTATTTCATCTTCTGTTCATCATCACCAAACTCGCAGATGGTGTCGCCGATATCTTGTAATCCGAAGAGGTTCATCAGGCTCGCGTCGGCCTGGGAAACTATTTCAACAGCTATGGTGTAAATGAAGGTCGGCAGATTGAGGCCGCCATATTTCCGGGGCAGGGTAAAGCCCATGAGGTTCGAGTTCTTCAGAACATCCATGGCATGCTGCGTGCCTTTTGCATAGGCAACCGTTCCATGATCGAAGTGTGCCCCTTCCTCGTCTACCTCGGGTGCAAGGGGAGCGATGATCTGGGCTGCGATTTCACCGATAAGGGTGAGCACCTCACGGTAGCCCTCCTTGGCGTCCTGAGCATCGGTGAAGGCAAAGTCGTACTCATCAGCCTCGGAGTAGTCTCCCTCTTTGAGGTCGATGACCTTTGTCAGGTCGATGTTTTCGAATATGAGCTGTATGTCCTGGTTATCGGTGAAGAAATTATCCATTTAGTCCACTCGCCTTTTTTTAATATCTTCGATGATCTTGGGAATTACCTCGTGTAGGTCGCCGATTATTCCGTAATGGGCAATACTGAATATGGGTGCATCCGGGTCATTATTAATAGCCACGATCTTTGCTGACTGGTCCATACCGGCACGGTGCTGCACAGACCCCGAGATGCCGCATGCGATGTAGAGCTTGGGCCGGACGGTTGTGCCTGTCTGTCCGACCTGATGGTCCTTCTCGATGAATCCTGCATCAACCGCGGCCCTGCTTGCACCCACTTCTGCGCCGAGTACTGCTGCAAGCTCACGAACGCTGTTGAATGCGTCTTTTGAGCCGACACCATATCCGCCGGACACGATGATCTGAGCACCCTTCAGGTTCACCCTTTTTTCAGTTTTTTCCCGTTTCAGGATATGCGTCACGCACTTCAGATTTTGCAGAGAAGGGTCGGAAATTACCAATTCACCCTTGCGGCCATCCTGACGCGGTGGGATAGGCATGACACCTTCGCGAACCGTTGCCATCTGCGGCCTGCGCTTTGGAGAGACAATGGTGGCTATGATGTTACCCCCGAATGCGGGTCTGATCTGATAGAGAATATTCTTGTACTGATTGCCGTCAGTGTGCTTGTAGTCGCCGATCTGCAGGTCCGTGCAGTCCGCAGTCAGTCCGACACGGAGTTTTGATGCGATACGAGGAGCGAGGTCCCTTCCCTGCAGTGAGGCGCCGTAGAGCACGATTTCCGGCTTGTACTTCTCGACAAGGTCTTCGATTACCTTCGCATACTTGACGGTATCATACTGCTCGAGTGCAGGCTTGTCGCAGACATACACCTTGTCGGCGCCGTACTCAAAGAGGGTGTTTGCATGCTGTTTCACCTTTGAGCCGATGAGAATGGAGCAGAGCTGTACGTCGAGGCCATCGGCCAGCTCCCGGCCTTTTGACAGGAGCTCGATGCCAATTTCCTTCAACTCGTCCCAGTCCTCCTCTGCATATACCCATACTTCTCCGTAACCTGCCATAGTATTCCTCACATTGAGTTTGTTCGTGCATAACGCGTTCAAACGATCGCTTTTACGATTACCACACGTGATCTTCTATGAGCTCAGCAACAAAATCTTTGATACCTTCGTCGGTGGGAGGAATCTCCTTGAAACCCGTACCTGTCAACGTGATGCTTTCGATTTTTTTCACCATGGTGGGTGAGCCGGCAAATCCGATCTGATCCGGGTCTGCGCCGATATCTTCTGCATTCCACATTTCAATAAAGATGCCTTTCTCGGCAAGATGCTTTTTCAATGCTTCCGGTTCCTTGAACTTCGGATACTTGGGCAGCAGCTCATGGAGTCCGAAATCGGTTGCTGCTTTGCGATACTTGAGAAGCCTCTTTGCCATGTATGGTCTCGGTTCATTGGCCGTATCGGTGACGGTCAGCAGCACGGGCAGCGGCGCTTCCACAATCTCAGAGCCGTCGTCGATAAGCTTGCGAACCTTGATCTTCTTTTTCTCGAGATGTTCGATGCTTTCCACATAGGTCGCCTGCGCGATATCGAGCTTTTCGGCTGTCTGCGGCCCGACCTGAGCCGTGTCACCGTCAATTGCCTGCCGTCCGCAGAAGACGATGTCAACATCGGGGAATTTGGTCTGTATGGCCTGTTTCAATGCGAAGGAGGTGGCCAGTGTGTCCGAACCGGCAAATGCCCTGTCGCTGATGAGGAAGACCCTGTCGGCTCCCCGGTAGAGCGCATCCTTCAGAACCTCAACTGCGGAGGGAGGCCCCATGGAAATGACCGTAACGGTTCCACCGTACTGCTCCTTGACCTGAAGCGCCATCTCGAGTGCGTGGAGGTCTTCCGGATTGAATACAGCGGGCAGGGCCGCCCTGTTGACGGTCCCATCTGCCTTCATTGCTTCACCGGTGATGTTTTTCGTATCCGGAACCTGTTTCACAAGAACGACCATCTTGTATTCGGGCATGATGCTCTCTCCCTATAGGAATAGCTTAAGTTAAAACCGAAATTTAAGGCAATAGGAACCCACCGTCAAGCCCAAGTGGGAGGACTCTGGTCTTTCGATCAGGTTCTTCCTGTGGCAATACCAATTTCCAGGCGGGAGGGTTTAAAAGTGGGGCGACACAGCTGTGCGTATTTCACAATATTGCCTGAAGAGCCTGTCATACAATAGGGTCTTCCTCTTTCGGGGGGTGAAGCGCTTCTCCTCACGCAGTATCGCTGAAGCTGCAGCGTTGAGGTTATTAAAATACCCGAGGGATACGGCGAGAACAATGGCGATGCCGAGAAGTTCTGCATCGAAGAGCTGCATGCGTGAGAAGGTTTTCCCTGTGACATCTGCCTTCAGCTGCATGAACCACTCGTCCCAGGTAAGCCCGCCAGTGGTAACAATTGGATATTGGAACCTGCAGTTGTGTGATTCGATGATACCGATACAATCCCTCATGCTCAGCGCAATACCGGTATGCACAGCAATCAGAAGATCGACAGCATCGTGTTTGTGTTCAAGCCCAAAAAAGACACCCTTGGCATAGGGGTTCCAGAGAGGCGTACGTTCACCCTTCAAATAGGGGAGGAAGATGATGCCCGGAGGCTCTCTACGCACCCGTTTCTGTATAAAGTCATCTGCATCAAGGGTTTTTTCAGCCCATTCGACCGCCTTGCCGTAGGTACTCGTAATACCTGCCACATTCCAGGTCCCCCGAATAAAGTGTTCATAACAGAGCAGCCTGTCGTCGTGCACAGGTTTGTCCCAGCAAAGATTGATTCCCCCGGATGAACCTGCCCGTTCACAGGACCTTCCGGGTTCGAGCATATTTGTTCCAACAAGAGCAGCGGCAAAATCAACACCAACCGCATACAGTGGAACTCCCGCGGGAATACCGTAGCGGCCAGCTGCTTCTGGCGTTGTTTTCCCAATCTGCTCTCCCATGTAGCAGATAAGGGGGAACTTTTCTCTGTCCAGTCCCGCTTCAAGGATTTTGCTACTATGCCAAGGTTTTATGCCACTCGACGAGGATGACGCCACGCAAACTCCGGTGAGCAGAAGTGCGAGATAGTCAAAGGGCTGAAGAAAGGCAGACGTCCTCTCGTACATGCCAGGCATCTCTTCCTTGAAGAAGAGAGCGATGGGAATATACATGGTCGAGGTGATTTTGTCGTTCTCCCGATCAGCCAACCTCC
>CBFDDP010000182.1:0-5040 GCA_965603595.1 uncultured bacterium | reverse complement strand
CACCAATTCCCATGCCAATTCCGGTTCGTGCAGATTTCTTGATGAAGTCACGTCGGGTTATCTTCTTATCGAAGACTTTTTCTTCCTCCATGTAAACCTCCTTTGAACACATTTGTCAATACAATACTACTGTTAATAGATAAATTGTCAACAGCTAATTGTTAATAAAACAAACAAAAAGAACCGCTCCTAGAGGTCTCTATGTTGCAATTCCCCACTCTTAGGTGTCTTGACATTTACCGTACTCCCACTACAATGGAACAAGTCAAGACTCAACACATACAGAACTACACTGAAAGACAGGAGAGGAGGCATATGTATGGGCAAGATAGGGTGCGGTGTAATTGGACTTGGGTGGTTCGGCGAGCATCACGTGGACACACTTCAACAGCTCCCGGCCTGTGAGGTCGTTGCCGTGTGCACGCGACGCGAGTGGCGGGTTAAGGAGGTACAGGAGAAATACGGCGTTCCCAAAGCGTACACCGATTATCACGAAATGCTCTCAGACAAGGATATAGACATGGTCACGGTGGTAACCCATGTGAAAGACCATCTACAACCCACCATGGATGCACTACGTGCAGGCAAGCACGTGTTCCTTGAAAAACCCATGGCTGACAGTGCCGAGGAATGCGACAAGATCATTGCAGAGGTTAAAAAGACAGACAAATGTTTCATGGTTGGTCACATCTGCCGCTTTGATACAACCTACGCACTGGCAAAGGAGGAGATTGCCGCAGGCAACATCGGTAAAATCATATCCATGCATGCAAGACGAAATCTTGCAAAGTGGATCACACCGTCCCACCTCGAGAAGCTCAGCGCGCTTTTCGGTGATGGAGTGCACGACTTTGATCTCATGCTCTGGTATTCCGGTGCCAAACCGAAGAGCGTTTACGCACAGAGCATGAACACCAGGCCGGAGCTTCCCAATGACGACCTGGCCTGGGCAATGTTTCGGCTCGACAGCGGGGCCATCGCGGTTATTGAAACGATCTGGTGCCTGCCGGAAAACACTCCCTACGCCATTGATGGCCGTATGGAAATCGTTGGTACAGAGGGATCAATTTACATCGATAATTCAGGGTCCAATTATGCGGCGCTCACGAAAAAGGGGTGGAGCTATCCCCAATCACTCTACTGGCCCAAGGTCCACGGAATGCGCAGAGGCTTCCTGAAGGATGAAGTCGACTATTTTCTCAAATGCGTTGCAGAGGGAAAGAAGCCCGATGTGATCACACCTGAGGAATCGAAGGCTGTTGTGGCTGCCATTCGGACTGCAGAGAAGTCAGCCAAAGAAAACAAAGTCATGACGTTTTAACGTATCATACGGGAGGAAGAGATGGAATTTGATCATGTTGGGATTGTAACTGAGGACAAGAAGTCGGGTGAAAACTTTGTGGAGGCGACGCGGGTTTGGGTTACCAACCCGAAGTCTCATCCCTATAATGTTGAGTGGCTGCGCTACGAACCGGACACCCCGGTAACCGGGCCTCTGCGCAAAGGCCCCCACATCGCCTTCCGCGTTAAGAGCATCGATGAGGCATCAAAGGGACTCAAGGTACTTCTCGAACCCTTTGTGGTGAACGATTTCGTGCGTGTCGCTTTCTTTCAATCGGAGGACGGTACGGTCGTCGAATTCATGGAGTACCTGCACGATGACGGTGAGTGGTTTCCCGACGACGAACAGCAATGACGAGTATACATAAAAGGGGGAGTGACCATCCAAGAGATAGTTACTCCCCCTTTCTCTATATATACACTGTCCCTATACCTTCTGATACTCCTCTTTCCATATATCCGCAGTTGCCTCATCGGCTTTCCTGCCGACTTCGTTCAATTCCTCGACGTACTGCTCGTCCTTGATGGCCCGTTCAGCTGACTTGCCAACAGGAATTACGTGTGCCTCCCGTGCAATCTTGTTGAACTCCTTGTGATGGTCCCTGATCGGGCAGGGCACAATCTCGTTACCGGCTTCCGCTGCTGATTTCTCATAGCTGTAACCCTTCTGCCAGTCCCTCAGTTTCGTAAAGAATGGTGTCTTGAGGATATCGTCGAGGGTCTTTCCCTTATCGAAATAATCGGTCTTGATGTTTCCGACGGAATAGGGAATAAAGACACAGGGTTGGACATTTCCGAACCAGTCGATGTAGAGATAGCCCCCCTTGCGGCCGGCGCTGATACAGCCGTCGCTGATCGGTCCGCCGTTCCAGAAATCGATGAAGAAGATACCCTTGTCTCTCATGAGTTCCCGCTCGCGGAACCAGAGCTCGCGACGCTGCTCCGGTGTGAGCATGAGCTCGAAATCGGGCCCCCGTCCAATGGGCATATACTGAAACATCCAGGCAAATGTCGCACCATGGGGTCCGAAGAATTCGTCTATGAAATCGCTTTGCAGAATCCTGTCAACATTCTTCCGGGTAGCCGTGAAGGAAATCCCGTATAACACACCGGCTTCCCTGAGGTTCTCGACTGCCTTGAGTATCTTTGTATATACACCCTTTCCCCGACGTGCATCGGTATCCGTTTCGAAACCCTCAACAGAAATGGCAGGTGACACGTTGCCCAGTTCGGCAAACCTCTGGGCCATTGCCTTGTCGATGAGCGTCCCGTTCGTGTACATGAGGAAAAAGTTGTCATTGTACTTCTCGTACAGATCGAAAATGTTTTTTCCCTGACTTTCGTACAGCAGTGGCTCACCACCGGAGATGACGGTAAAGTGAGACCCCCAGAGACGGCGTTTCTGTTCCATGATTTTATCGAGCACGTCCCACTCAAGCGTTCCACAGGTTTTATTGGTGCTCGCAGCGTAACAACCGATACAGGCAAGGTTACACTTCTGAGTGGGGCTTATGGTAATGAAGGTGGGGTTGGGTTCGTCAACTTGCCTTCGTCTCGCCACTTCGGGATACCGTTCACGATAATTGAGCATGACATCACCGATCAGGGTGTTGAAAATCCAGTCACGAACCGACGGAGAAAGCGCTCCAGACTTGTACTTTGCCTCAAAGGACTTCATGAGATTCTTCACAATGAAGTACTTATCCTCCTGTGAACCTAGAGGTCGGTTTCGTTCATTCTTTTCAACCAAGGCCTTCAAAACCTGCTTCTCTCCCCATCGGAAGAACATCTCCATTATGAAATTCACCTTCATAGCGTTCAGAAGGGTCTTCGCTATTGCCTTCTTACTTTTTCCAACTAAACCCATTTTCCTCACTCCTCTTCTCTCTCTAAAACAACACCTTCTAGGTAGTATTTATACTACTTTATCTACTCAATCCCTGTCAAGCACTTTTTCAAGAATTCAACCATCTGGGGACATGTAGAGAAGCCAGTCTTCAGTATGAAGGACACCCTTGACTCATCTCCGGGCTGCCCTTAATGTTTTTATATAGACAGGTCTTTCAAGAAGGGATGAAAAATGGACAGGACCATCACATTCGAGAAATCACCGCTGACCCTTGCAGGGAGAACGTTGGAACTTGAGATGATGGCCCCTGACTTTACAGCCCTGACCACGGATCTCCAGGATACCACACTCGCAACCTACGGCAAAACGGTCAAGCTGATCTCCTTTTTTCCCTCCATCGATCATCCTATCTGCGACCTTCAGGTCCGTGAGATTAACAGGAAAGCGCGTGCATTGCCGGAGACAGTAACCGTCATCGGTATCAGCAGGGACATTCCCTTCGCACTTAAAAGGTTCAGGGAAACCTTCGACGTTCGTAATATCGATCTCATTTCTGATTACAGATACGGCTCGTTCGGCCTCAATTACGGTGTGCTGATTAAAGAGCTGAATCTGCTCACACGTGGTGTTTTCATCCTGGATCGCGGCAACGTCCTCCGTTACAGGCAAATCGTCAGGGAACTCACCAATCAGCCCGATTTCGACGACATTTTCAAGCACCTCGATGAGGTACTTGTAGACCCTGAAAGAACACCCGCCTCACCGGTATCTTTCGAGTGTATACCCTTCAAGGGTACTGCACCGCCCCTCACCGACGAGGTGATGCCTTCCCTGATGCCGCAAATACCCGCCTGGGAGCTCATCGAGAATCGGAAGATCAGCAGACAGTTCACCTTCAGGGACTTCATCGAGGCCAAGTCATTTCTCGACATTCTCGCAGCCATTGCTGAAGAACAGGGACACCACCCCTCATTCATATTGAATTACAACCGACTCAGGGTTACGCTGACAACCCATGCAGCTGGCGGATTGACCGATAATGATTTCATCATGGCAAGAATTATCGATCAGCTCGCCGCATAATACCGAACATAAGAGCGGTCAATCAACCTATCCGGAGGTGTGCAATGAACAACAGGGAACGGGCGATACGGGCACTGGGGAGGGAAACCCCGGATATGGTTCCCATATTCGAGCTCCACATCGATGAGGCGGTCCGCAGGGGGATCTGCAGCAGATGCAGTTATGAGGACTTTGTGGAGCAGTTCGATTTTGATATCGTTATGACCGGCACCCCCTCCGATAACTACCGAATGAATCTCCTGGACAAAAACTCAAAAACTTATCGGGACGAGTGGGGCGTCATACGGCAGTTCTCGGATCAGGCCGTCTCCTTTCCCATGGAGGGGCCCATCAAATCGATGAAGGATATGGATACGTACAAGCCTCCCGACCCACGCGACCCCTATCGCTTCAGGAGCCTCGTCAGGCTGGTGGAACGCTTCAGGGGGAAGCGGCTCATCGGCATGCACGTACATGACGCATTTTCCTACCCGTCCTACCTCAGGGGGATGGATACACTTCTCATGGACCTCATAGACAACCCTGGGCTTGTACACCGGCTTGTGGAAATCTCTGTCGACCACTCTGTCAAACTGATGAAGAGGGCAGCTGAGCTGGGTGCAGAACTCTTCGTGTTCGGAGACGATTATGCAGGCACAATTGGCCCTTTTATGTCTCCGGATCATTTCAGGGTGTTCTTTCTTCCCGGTATGCATGAGGTTTTTCGTGTAGCGAAAGAGATGGGCACCTATGTCGTCAAACACACCGATGGCAATATCGGGCGCATT
>CBFDDP010000181.1:0-5057 GCA_965603595.1 uncultured bacterium | reverse complement strand
GATGCCTTGCCAGATGCAGAGCTGATGCGGGATGGAAGTGGGTTATATCAAGACATTCTATTGGCTGTAAAGGATGTACATTTCATTCGCTGACATCTATGCAAACCAAATCACCATAATAGTTTCTGCAGTAGATCCTGCCGTTGCACAGTACAGGAGGAACCCATGAAAAGCATTGTGCCCATATCAACTGCTCGAGCTGAGCTGTTACATTACCAAGATTCTCTAAACCGTGAAGTAATTGAGGTAACACGGAAGGGTGAGCCCGTGCTTGCGATCATGCCCTGGGAGGCGTATGAATCTTTGATCGATACCCTTGAGCCGCTCATCGATTCCGAGCTCCTGGTACTGCCACCTAACCTATATTAAAATACCTTCCAAATTTAACGTCTCATCCACAAGATCCTGTTTTACCGCACAACAGATGCCATTATGGCAATGAAATCGAGATTACCAGTGGCTACCGATGATCACAATGGTTGTAATAGCTACATTGAACCTGTATACTCCATATAACAAAGGACTGAACATATATGAAACGCATCGGTATCGACATCGGTTCACACTCGCTCGGATCTGTTCTCATCAGGGATGGTGAGATCGCGGATGTGGAGTACCGCGACCACAGAGGGGACATCGAACGCGAACTGCAGGCAGTTCTCGGCAAACCTGCCTACAGTTCCTATGACAGCATCGGTGTGTGCGGAAACCTGCCCGACGCGGGGATTGAGATCATCGACAGTACCCTGGCGACCATTGAAGGGTCGAAATTCCTCATTCCCGTTTGCAGGAATGTATTCTCCATCGGAGGCGAGACATTCTCCCTTATTATCTACGATGACCAGGGAGACTACCGGGAACACAGGGTCAACTCCCCCTGTGCATCCGGAACGGGAAGCTTCATCGAACAGCAGGCCGAACGTCTTCATCTCACGGTATCGGAGCTCACTGAGCGGGCAGCGAGGCATACCGGAAAGACGCCTGTCATTGCCACCAGATGTGCCGTTTTCGCCAAGACCGACATCACCCATGCCATGCAGGAGGGCTATTCACTGGATGCAATTTGCGCAGGCCTCTGTGAAGGCATTGCACGCAATGTCCTTGACGTGCTTGTAAAGGGCAGGGACCTCTCCTCTCCGGTAGGTATGGTGGGCGGCGTATCGCTCAACATGAGCATCGTTGATGTCATACAGGATATTCTCCACCTCTCGGTCGTGGTGCCCGAGCATGCACAGGTAGCAGGTGCCGTAGGTGCTGCACTTCTCGGCAGAGGCACCCGGCTCCAGACCGACGCCGTGCTAAAAAGCGGCGGTTCCCGGAGGCATGTGCGTATACCCCTCGAGATGCATTTGACCCAATATCCCGACCTTCGTTCATTCTCCCTGTACAATGCCGATGGGGTGGAGGTATTCCTGCCCGCAGAAAAGCTGTATCTCGACAGCTCCTGCTATATGGGTATCGACATCGGATCAACGAGTACGAAAGCGGTATTACTGGACGAGAATGGAGAAATAAGGGGCGGTTTCTATACCAGAACCGGCGGTGAACCCATACAGGCTGTACAGAACCTTCTTGCTGCCATGGAATCCTGCACAGGGGGGAGAAGGGTTGTGCTGCGTGGCGTTTCAACAACGGGTTCGGGCAGGAAGCTGATAGGGGGGCTTTTCAACGCCGAAATGGAGCTTGACGAGATCACCGCTCACGCCCGGGCGGCCGTGTTTCTCAACCCTGGAGTGGATACGATCATCGAGATCGGCGGGCAGGATTCCAAGTTCACGAGGATACGGGAAGGCGATGTCTATTACTCCACCATGAACTATGTCTGCGCGGCAGGGACAGGCAGCTTCATCGAGGAGCAGGCAAAGAGACTGGGTGTCAGTCTTGATGATTTTTCCGATCTGGCATTTGGCGCACAGGCGCCCTACACCAGCGATCGCTGCACCGTGTACATGGAGAGAGACCTCGGCATGCTCCTTGCCGAGGGGTGGTCAAAACAGGCCCTAGCAGCGGCGGTTCTCAACTCTGTGCGGGACAACTATCTCGCCAAGGTTGTGGGGAGAAACCCGGTTGGAGACTATGTGGTATTTCAGGGTGCTACCGCTCGAAACAGGGCCCTCGTCGCCTCCTTTGAACAGCTCCTCCAAAAATCCCTGCATGTTTCACCCTACTGCCATCTGACCGGTGCCCTGGGAGCAGCACTCATCTGCCGGGAGGAGGGCTTCTCCACATCTCACTTCCTGTGGGACATAGGCGAAGGAAGCCTGGGAGAAGAAGTCTGCAGGCTCTGTACGAATCACTGTGTGCTCACAGTTGTCGAAAACAACGGGGTGAAGACAGGATGGGGAATGAAATGCGGAAGGGATTATGCTGAGGGAAAAGCCAGGAAACGGATGCTGAGCAAACCGGAGAAGCGGTTTCATGACTATATCGCCCCCTTTCTCGCCACCGACGGAGAAAAATCCCCGAGAAACAGTACAACCATCGGGATTCCCAACGCACTCTACAATTTGGATTACTTTCCGCTCTGGCACTCCTTTCTCTCTTCCCTTGGATTCAAGGTTACCGTGACAAAACCTTCAAGAGTGTCCCTGGCCGACGGGAAGAAAATTGTGAACTCAGATTTCTGTGCGCCCATGATTCTCTCCCATGGATACATACAGCAGCTTATCAATGAGGATGTGGATTATCTCTTCTATCCCGCACTGGTCAATGAAAGAGACCCCGAGGATAGCGACAATCCTCTATTCAGGGAGAAGACGAAGGACACCTACTTTTGCTACTATTCACAGTATCTGCCGACAATCATCGGGAAACTGACCGCCTTCGAGGCTGAAAAAAAGCTCATCTCTCCACTCATACATTTTCACAATAGAACGGTGGAACAGACAGCCCGGGACATATACGAATCCATGCGTACACACTTCAATGACCTCACTGCCGATGAGGTCAACAACGCCTTTCAGCGGGCCTACGAACGCTTTGTGCAGGCACGGGAAACCAGGAAAGAGATCTTCGAACAGAGATCAGCGCACCCTCCAAATGGTGAAATTATCCGTATAGCCCTGATGGGCAGGCCCTATGTGCTGTTTGATCCCGTATTGAATGTGGGAATTCCTGCGCGCCTCGAAGAGCTGGGAGCCGAACTGTACTGGCAGGATGAATTCAACCTCGACGGGTTTCAACTGTCATACGCCCATAAATACCACGAACGCATGCACTGGCACTACGGCAGGAGAATAGTCGAGCTCGCCGAGTACTGCGCCCGCACTGATAATCTTTTTGCTGTATACCTCACCTGCTTCCGGTGCAGTCCCGACTCATTTCTGATAAGCTACGTCAGGGATATCATGGCTCAGTACGATAAGCCCTTCCTGATCCTTCAACTCGACGAGCTCAGTTCAGACACAGGGTACGCAACGCGAATCGAAGCAGGCCTGAGGTCATTTAAAAATTATCAATTCAAGAGAAGTTCAAAGCCTGCAAAACAAATTGCTGCCACCAGGGCCCGCAACGACCGGCTGGAGGAAAGCTACACAGTGCTCATTCCCTACCTCGACAGGCTGATCAGCCGGTTCTGGGTGGACTGCTTCACGCTCGCCGGTTACCGTTCACTTCTCCTGGATGCAGGTGAAGACTCCCTCAATACCGGATCACAGTATACCAGCGGGGGTGAATGCCTGCCTCTCGTCTCAATTGCCGGCAGTGTGGTAGACATTGTGAGAAATGCCCAACTCGAGCCAGAAAAGACCTTCCTCTACCTTCCCACCGTGTGTATGGCCTGTAACTTTCCCCAGTTTCCCATACTCTCAGACCTGGTGTTCCAGTCCGCCGGTCTGCAGGGTTTGAAAATCGGCCTCATCAACAGTATGGCACCGGGGAAAATTCTTCCCCAAAAGCTCTCTATCAAGATGTTTCAGTCCTATATCGTAGGCTGCATCATCTACAAGATGTACAACCGTATCAAGCCCTATGAAACAGAAGGGGGAGCAACTGAAAAGGTCTTTCAGGCTGCACAGGATAGTATCAGTAGGGCTATTCTTTCAGGCCGGGATTTGAAAGCGGCCCTGACAGAAGCTGCGCAACTGTTTCGAGGCATTGAACGGGACGAGTCGAGGGGCCGCAAGGCGAGGATAGGATTGATCGGCGATCTCTATGTGAAGTACAACGAGGTGATGAATCAGAAGATCCAATCCCTCGTTGAAGAGCTTGGCGGAGAGCTGATCATCCCCTCCATGACCGAGTATCCCTTTCACTTCTACGATGCAGATATCAGGCTTCACGGTGACGACCCCCGGCATTACAGGATTCTGCGGGCCATAGAGCAGCGGTACGAAAAGGTGGTCGAAGATATCATAGGCGATCAGATCGAGCCGGATTTCGCTGAATGTGTGGATCTGATGAACGAATACAAGATCAACCACTATATCGCTGGAGAAACATCGATAAATGTCGGAAGGGCACTCTATTACATCTCGAGGGGCAGTGTGGATGCCATACTGCACATCAACCCCATGTTCTGCTGTCCGGGGGTGGTGACCGCATCCATCTACCGTAAAATCCAGAAGGACTTCGGCATACCCATCATCGATATTTTCTACGATGGGACCGGAAATCCGAACAACGTGCTGATTCCCCACATGCATTACCTGAAGCAGGCCTCAGGATAGAGCAGACTTCACCTGTACGTGATTCGGGCACAAGGCGAAACAACTTGACGTGCCTCACCGCGGCTCATTATTATAATTTGGTGGAAAAGAAGCAGTGCGTCCGTAGCTCAGCTGGATAGAGCAGTGGACTTCGAATCCAAAGGGCGCAGGTTCGAATCCTGCCGGGCGCGGGAATGTATGGGCCGTTAGCTCAGATGGTAGAGCAGCAGACTCTTAATCTGCGGGTCGAAGGTTCGATCCCTTCACGGCTCACTGGAGTACAGAAGCGGCCCCTTTCATGAGCGTGAAAGGGGCCTGCCTTTTCAAGCGAGAGTGGTGGAATTGGCAGACACGCTAGATTTAGGATCTAGTGCCTTCGGGTATGGGGGTTCGAGTCCCCCCTCTCGCAAT
>CBFDDP010000180.1:0-5114 GCA_965603595.1 uncultured bacterium | reverse complement strand
AGGAATAGCACCATGAGCTATATGGGTGTAGACATTGGTCAGACGGGCTGCAGGGCCATCATCTTTGACGAAAAAGGACAGCAGCGGGCCCAGTCCTATCGTGAGTATCCAACCGTTATGCCGCAGGAGGGGTGGGCGGAACTAGACTCCACCCAGGTGCGGGATCGCTGCTTCGAGGTCATGAGGGAAGCACAGTCCCAGTGTCCAGAGGATCCGGTGCAGGGACTGGGAATCTCATGCCAGGGCGAGGCATTCACGCCCATAGGCGCTGAAGGCGAGAACCTTTCCAACGCAATGATCACCTTCGATACACGGGCAGCCGCTCACATGGAGCGCTTCAGCACGGAATTCGGCATTGAACAGCTCTACCGCATCACCGGACATACGGCGCATCCCATGTTCTCCCTGTTCAAGCTTCTCTGGTTTATGGAAAACAGGAGAGAGTCATTCGACCGCGCCGTCAAATTCCTTTGCTTCGAGGACTTTTTACAGCATCATCTCGGCGTAGAACCGCATATCTCCTGGTCCCTTGCAGGCCGTACCATGATGTTCAACATTCAGAGCCACCAGTGGGACAGCGAGATCCTCGATGCCGTGGGGCTCGATGCCTCCAGGTTCGCCGTACCGACCGCGTCTGGAAAAATCGTCGGCTCTGTCGACCCGTCTGTGGCCAGGGCCCTCGGCTTGGGCCCGGATGTACAGATCATCTCTGCGGGACACGACCAGCCCCTGGGTGCGCTCGGTGCCGGTGTGGTGAAACCCGGCAAAGCCATGTACGCAACGGGAACGTCGGAATGTATTACCCCGGCATTCACCAACCCCATCCTCAGCGACGATCTCTTCAACAACAACATATGCACCTATGATTACATTCTCGAAGGTATGTACACAACCGTTGCATTCAGCCTGACGGGGGGAAACATACTCAAGTGGTTCAGGGACCAGTGGGGCCAGGAGGAAATGCGGGAAGCCGAGCGCTCAGGCAGGGATGCCTATGAACTGCTGCTCGCAAAGATCGGCCGAACCCCCTCACCTCTCCTCGTTCTCCCCTATTTCACTCCCACAGGCACACCCTACTTCGATCATGATGTATACGGGGCAGTGTTGGGTCTCAAGCTCACCACCACCCGGGAGGATGTGTTGCGCGGGCTTCTCGAGGGAGTTGCCTTCGAGATGCGGCTCAATCTGGAGATACTCGACCGTTCTGGTATCCACATAGACGAGCTCAGGGCAATCGGCGGCGGGGCTAAGAGCCCCATATGGACACAGCTCAAGGCCGATATTCTGGATAAACCGATCACCACGGTTGTCGTGACAGAAGCCGCATGCTTCGCGGCAGCCATGCTGGCCTGTGCAGCCATTACAGAGGAACCGCTCACATCACTCGTCGAAAGGTGGGTACAAACCGGAGAGGTCATCGAACCTATACCGGAAAACGCTAAACGCTACAGTGAACGTTTCGAGACTTATCGTGAACTGTATCCGGCGTTCAAGAAGCTTCCCAGTATCCAATAGGTGCTCTGTACCTATTGGATGAGCAGCACCTGACAGGTGAATTGCACCTTATCGATATAAGTATACCAATTGTGCTATTCATCTGTACCTTTTGTACCGCAGGTACTACCTGCGGTGCGAAAATATATAATAAAGTGCAGCGCGAGTTTATTTTTTATGTTTGATTGCGACTAAAAGCCGCGCTGTGCACTTCTCCATGAGGGGGTGTGGTAAAATCACAACCGTCGCTCATTGGAGATGCGAGGAGGAACTATTATGATTGAACCCACCGCTGGTTTCATCGTGTACGGCACGCACAAGGATGGACTGAAAGACCCATTGGGGGCTCCCTTTATTGACGAGAAGCTCATTGGACAGGCGAAAGAGGCACTCCGGAAACGGGGGATTGCACTCGTTGAACATGATGTGGTTGTTGCTACGAAGCGCGAGGCCCGGGAGGCACTGAAGCGGATGAAGGATGATGAGCGCATCGATCTGGTCATACTCTTTTCAGGAACCTGGGTATGGGCATCCCATCTTATCGGTGCGGTTCGCGACTATGCAATGACCGGCAGGGGCCTTCTCATATGGACTCATCCAGGGTCCCAGGGCTGGAGACCGGTGGGAGGCCTTGTCATGCACGGGGCGCTTCTCGAGGTCGGCATCGGGCACAAATTCGTCTATGGTTCTGTGGACAGCCCTGCCGAAATAGATAAAATCGTAAGCTTCGCAAGAGCTTCCCATTTGAAAAATTTCCTCAATATGTCAACCATCGGGACCTTCGGAGGAAGGGGCATGGGGCAAACCTGCGGTGTGGCAGACCCTTCACAGTGGATGAAGAAATTCGGCATCGATATCGATTCCCGTGATACGACAGAACTCATCCGTACTGCAGAACAGCTCCGCGAAAAGGAAATTACAGCACTTCTACCGCGTCTCAAAAAGCTGTTCGGCGGAGAACCTGACAAAAACATCGTGAGTGAACGTTCTATACGGCTCTATCTGGCGATAAAAAAAGTGGTCGAAAAGGAAGGGTTCGACTTCTACACCATTCAGTCCTTCCCCGGCCTGGCCGATGATTACGCGGCGACCTGCTTTGCCCAGTCCATGATGCTCGAGGACGGATACGGCATCTCAACTCTGGGTGACTTCAACACAGCACTCACCACCCTTCTGCTCACCAAGCTGAGCCGCGAGCCAGTGTACTATGGTGACCTGCAGCATATCGACAAGGACACGGGAGAGATAAAGATCATCGGTGACGGTGCCTGTCCTCCCTCCCTTGCGGGCACACTCGGTCCTGCAGGATTTGCCGCGCACGGCATTCCGACAGAGGGGGAGGCGGGAGGCCTTTCAGTGAAGCTCATATGCAAAGTCGGTGAGGGAGCGCTTGCCAGGCTCGGACGTGTTGATGGTGAGTTTCAGATGGTCCTCACGCCGGCCACCATATTCGAGCCTCCTGCGGATCAGGTTGAGAAACGTTTGAACGAGTGCGGCATTCCTTTCTGGCCCCATGGATTCGTGACCGCACACTGCGACATTGAGGAGCTCGTACAGCACTGGACCAACGAGTATGCCTGTCTCGGGTACGGGGATGACCTGGTGGACGCACTGGCAGACTTCTGTGATCTCACCGGCATAGAAGTCATCGAGCCGAAGGCGAGATGATGCCTTTTGGTATCGGAGAGCCGAAGGCGAGATGATGCCTTTTGGTATCGGAGAGCCGAAGGCGAGCTAATGCCTTTTGGTATCGGAGAGCCGAGGGCGAGCTAATGCCTAAATAAAGGGAGGTGTGCCGATGCACGTATGCGGTAGAGATTACACAAAGAGGGAGCTCGAGAGGAGAACGGGAAACCTCGATCAGATCGGGGGGACCCGTCATTACAACCTCATTTCGGGCCGCTCAAAGGGCGTAGAGGCAATAGAGTTCAATACTGGAACCGGTTTCCAATTTACCGTCATCCCGGACAGGGGCCTCGATATCGCCCACTGCACCTACAGGGGCATCAGCCTGGTCTACCTCACCCCGAACGGTGTCGTACATCCAGCATTCTACGAGCCTGAGGGCTTCGGGTGGCTCAGGACCTTTTTTGGTGGTTTACTCACCACCTGCGGGCTCACCTATTTCGGCAACCCGGGAAATGACGGGGACGAGGAGCTCGGCCTCCACGGCAGATACTCCACGCTCCCTGCCGACCGTGTCTGTGACCGCTCGCGCTGGGAAGGGGACAATTATGTTCTCGAGATCACCGGAGAAATTCGGGAATGCGCACTCTTCGGAGAAAAGATAAGTCTCGAAAGATCCATCAGGACTGAGGTGGGAAAACGCTCGCTCATCGTGAGAGACCGGGTGGAAAACTTTGGGTTCAACACGGCTCCTCTCTGTATACTCTATCACATCAATGCCGGGTTCCCCCTGCTCGACGAGCAGAGCGAGCTCATACTTACCTCCAAAAAGGTCGAACCCTACGATGAGATTGCCGAGGCGGGTCTTGGGAAGGTAACTCAGTTCAGCGGCCCCGTTCATGATTTCATGGGGCAGGATTTTCTCCACACCATGGCGCAGGACAGTGATGGGTATGCCCATGCCGCACTGGTGAACCAATCACTGTATGACGGACTGGGCCTGTACATGAGATTCGACACCCGAACACTCCCCTATCTCAACGAGTGGAAGATGCTCGGTGAGGGTGATTACGTACTCGGTATCGAACCCGTCAACACAATCATCCTGAACAGAGCGGCTCTGCGGAAAAGGGACCAACTCCCTCTGATCGAGCCTGGTGAGGTGAAGGAGATGAAGGTCGAAATTGGTGTTCTCAAGGGACAGTCTGAAATCCAGGAGTTCATCGGCAAGGTTGAGTCTGTCGTCCCCGGCGCTCCATGAGTGGACGCAGTATACAGACCACATTTTCGACTGCAACGGCATGGCTATGGAGGCTATAGTGGAGACAATCACGAAAACGGTCCGGAATACATGACAGGTCAGCACCCTACACTATGAACAACAGGTGGCAGAGATGAATGAAGCAGGTGACCTTTTAGTAAAGGACTACAGTCCGAAAATCATGCTGAAATCTAAGACGCATATACCTGAAAGGGGACGCTATCCCGTTATTGATGCGCACAACCATCTCTTCGAAGAGACGGATCCCGAGGAGATGGTCGACGTGATGGATCAGGTTGGAATCAGTACCTTTATCAATGTAACCGGCAACACACGCTTCACCTTTGTGGAATCGGGGTACACCTATTTTCCGCGTGATGTTGGCGTGTTCATAGACCGTTACATGGCCCCCTACCCCGACAGGTTCAGATGCTTCACCATGTCCGATTTCGCCAGCTGCCAGGATGGTATACTCATGGCTGACGATCGTTTCGCAGAAGTTGCGGCAAGACATCTTGAGGAGGACATACGAAAAGGTGCAAGCGGTTTAAAGGTTACCAAGGAGCTCGGTATGCAGTTCAGGGATTATCGGGACGCGCTCATTCCTGTGGATGATTCGCGCCTTGCGCCGATCTGGGAAAAAGCCGGCGAGCTCGAGAGGCCCGTACTCATACACACGTCTGACCCGGCCGCTTTTTTTTAACCCCACCACCCGGTGAAACAACACAACCAC
>CBFDDP010000179.1:0-5165 GCA_965603595.1 uncultured bacterium | reverse complement strand
GCCTGTTTTCTCTACTAGAACACATAGCGTGCGGCCACCGCAGCAGTCCACGCAAATTCAATGTCATCGAGTATATTTATACCTACGCCGCCCTCTATGTAGAGGTTAAGCGGAATATCGAAGGTATACTCAAGACGGGCGACTCCAAGCGCATCAATGGTGAAGGTGTCAAAGAAATTTAAATGGGCAGCCGGCCCGACGGAAAAGGGAAAGATCTGATCTGAAATATCAAAATTGACAAGAGTAAAGAGTCCGCTTCCACCCACAACGACGCCGTCTATGTTGAAGTCGGACCCTACGAGCAGGTTGCCCTCGAAGGACTTCGAAAAGTGATAGCCGAAAGTGATCCCCCAGGGTTTACCGATGGCCAGGCCCAGTTTTGCACGGTTTTCGAGCCATTTGGTGCCGACCTTGACGGTTTTCGCTTCCTTGTCCTTCTTCAACAGTTCCAGTTCATCACCGAGTTCGTCCGCAAATGCCAAAATGGGAAGTGCAAGCAGCACAACGATCAAGATCGCGACTAATTTCTTCATCTTTCCATCCTCCATTTGATATTGGTCTGGATCGTCAATTAATTAGGACATTGTATCTAGTTAATATGAAATGGATGATCGGACAACCCAATTACGCAGGGTTAGAAAATTCACGAGTAAACAGTAACGGAGACTTCAAGTTTAAAGTGGTCCTGTGCTTGCCCGTTCGCCTTGGCGAACAGAGAGGTGAAGCTGCCACTCCTTCGCTTCCCCGGCCCTGAGCACGCTGCTCATACCCCACATCTTCGAGAAATCGACCCGGTCCATGGCTCCCGTTGCCGGCTCAGGCGCAATGTTGTACTGGTCCTCCCATCCACCCTCGTTGACCCACACACCAAGATAGGGCACCCGGTCACCGGGCCAGGCCATACCTATGTTGAGCCTCTTTTCTGGATTGTACAGGATGCACCACCCCTCTGTCACCTTACTTAAAAACCAGTACTTCTGATAATCGGCACCGTACTTTTTAGGCACCCTCGAGAGATCGAATGAAGCACCACCCTCGAGCTCTGCTGCAGGAAACCCGTATATCCTGCCATATGGACCCAGCCTTTTACTTGGGACCGCGTTCACGATTTTGGTCATGCCCTGTGGAACGATGAGTTCCATGCCTTCAATGGTGTTGAAAAGGGGATGAGCTGCCCAGATATAGTCAAGGTCTGCTTCTGACGGGTTCTCCACCCTGTAATGCAGACGAAGGGCGTTTTCCTCGAGAGATACCTTCTTTGCGAGAAGATAGGGGAATCGTACACCCTTTACCCGGAGCAGCGCGTGATCATCGGCAAGCTCATACTCCCAGGGTACGCTCCATACCTCGCCGTGGTCCGGCATTTCAGTACCCGACCAGGGTTCACCCTCATAAAAGCAGCGCGATATGGTGGGAAACATCTCATCGAAACCGGATGCTTCGCCCCTTTCATAAGGATCGCCATAGCCTGTTTTTCGATACTCCCTCCCGGGATTCTGCCACAGAAGCTCATGCCCAAGAGGTTTATAGAGAATTGAGGCGAGTTTTGAACCCCAGCGGGGGAGTATGCTGGCTTTCAGTGTATCATTTTCGAGGACGATTGCCTCCTCATCCTTATAGCGCCCAGTGCGTACGTTATTCATCCGCGTTCCTCACACACTTCCCTGCCATCGATTGTTCATCAATGCAGTATAACTCACCATAGGGCACCCATTCCTCCATGCGTTATAAGCAGCGCACAGTGAAAAACACTGTCAATAGGAACCGAACTTCTCATGTGTTTCGAAAAAAGCCATAAGGTTTTGAACGGGAACGGTTGCCTGAATGTTGTGCACATTGTTAAACACAAACCCCCCGCCCTGCTTGAAGGTCTCTATGTTTTCCCGCACCTCTTTTCTGACGTCGTCGGGTGTTCCAAAGGAGAAACTTCCCTGTGAGTCTACACCGCCGCCCCAGAACACGAAGCTGTCGCCGTACTTCTGTTTGAGGAATGCCGGGTCCATACCCTCGGCCGATATCTGTACCGGATTCAGGATGTCCATCCCTGCCTCGTGGAAATCATCGAGGAACGCAGCAATGGAGCCGCAGGTGTGATAAAAGGTCTTCCATTTTGTGTTATCGTGCACCCAATCGTTCATGGCCCTGTGCAGGGGTTTGAACATCTCGCGGTAGGCTGCCGGAGATATGAAGGGTCCCGTCTGTGACCCAAAATCGGTACCGCTCATCACTATAATTTCGATCCGGTCCCCCGCCGCCTCGCGGTACATCTTCAGGTTTTTCATCTGTATCTCAAACTGATACCCGAATATGTCCTTGACATACTCCTTTCTCGTTACAGCAGAGACATACCACTCCTCCGGGTCCCGTATCCCCTTGGGATGGGGTATCCCGACACCGGGTACGACAGCAATATCACCAAAACCCGCACCCCAGAAGTTGCCTAGCAGGGCGTACTCGGTATTCTCATAATACCACTTCGAAGTGTCTTCCAGGTAACGGAGATCCTCATCGGTGTAGAGCGCATAGGTCTGCTCCGCCCACTCCCTGGGGTCAAGCTTAGCCTCATCGATGGGTTCCTGGCGTACGATGGCATCGAAATAAAAACCCCCTTGTGGCATCCTCCCCGAGGGTGGAGCACTTCGGTCCCCCTTGGGATATTGCACGATGTCTCCGTTTTTGAGTTCATCATATTCGAAATGGCCTGAGATGAGGACCTCGGTTCCGTCAAACATGGTAAAGGGTTTCCAGTCCTCGTTCCTGTATCCAAAGATGTTCACCGGCAGCTGAATACCGTAGGTGTCCACACCAAGACGCTTCTTGACCTCCTCCTCCACCTCTGCCAGCATCTGAAAGGGGTCGTATACCCTGACCTCCCCTCTCGTAATGCCGAGTTCCTCTTTCAGTTTCGCATAGATGCTCGCCTGAATGCCCGTCACCAGGGTGGAACCGAGGTCAAGCGGCACCCGATCGGGTTCCTCATGATGTATGGCTTTGATCACTCTTTCCCGTGATGTCATATTAAACTCCTTTGAAAAAAGGTGACAGCCCACTTAATTAGTCGCTGGTGCACACTCCAGTAGCGCAGCTACTGGCTAATTTCTTATTCAGTCCAAATTTATATCCACCAGCTCAATCATTAGTGCCTAACTCTTTATCTAACAATAAGTTTTATTTTTACAAATCAACATCAAATCTGAAATAGTGCGTTGTCACCGGCACTAATTATCCAAATCCGGGCTGTGCCTGCACCGTATCGATAAATGCGAGCATGTTCTCTAGGGGTACATCACCCTCCACATCGTGCGCAGGTGCGAATATATAACCCCCTTCTCTTCCGGCATCGAGCAGACGGGTTGTCTCATGCTGTACATCAGAGACCGTTCCGTAGGGAAGGGTCCGCTGCGTTGATAAACCCCCGTGAAAGGCAAGCTTCCCGCGGTACCTCTGCAGAAGGTCGAATACATCCATCACCTCGGGCTGAAATGGGTTGAAGCAGCCCAGGCCGATCTCAATGAGATCGTCGAAAAGCTCATCCACATCACCGCACGAATGAATCATAACGAATTTCCCCGCCCTGCGTACCTCACCATACATGCGCCTCAGTACAGGATAAAAGAACTCGTACCACAAGTCCGGACCCATAATCAGGCCCTGCTGCTGTCCCCAGTCATCTCCGAAATAGACCCCGTCTATATCGTAGGTAAGGGCCTCGTGCACCTGCGCGATGTTGTAGTCGGCAATCCGGTTCAGGAGATCGTGTACGAAATCCGGATGCAGCACCATATCCATGAGAAGGTTCTCCATACCGCGGAGCGTCCACGCCCGCTCGTACAGGGAAAAGCCCAGCGAGTAGACGCGAAAACGGTCGCCGTACTGCTCGATCCTGTCGGGGATGTCCTCAAAGAATCGTTGATCAAGCGGGTCAGGAAACGCATAGCCATGCATGGTGGGTTCGGGGAGAACGGTTCCCTGTACATTGCCGATATCCTTGTCGATGCCCCTGTCCCACACCACACCGAACACGTCACGAACCAAATCAGGGCCAGTGTCCTCGAAGAAACCGATTTCGCTCCCCAGGATAAGAATATGGTTCTGCAATGCATCCTCGAGTTCACTGCTTCCAAAATGCTCGACAAGCTTCTGCTTCGCTTCCACGGTAAACCCGCATGCCCAGGGTACATAGGGAGGCCTATCGTGCAACAGGGCTTTTCTCACGACCTCTCGTTTTTTCACGCTTTACTACTCCGCCACATGAGGCGTTCGTCCAGCAGGGCACTAATCCAAAGAGACTCTCCCCGAAGGGTGACCTTTCTCATGTCCCTTCCTTTCGTGTGGTGAGTTTATTCCTTATCCTCTCTCTTCGTTTCCTGATACGGTCCACATCAATGGGAAATACCCCATACTCGTGCACGGTCCTGTACATGGTCTCTGCATTCTCAGGGGGAACCTTGTCGTGCACCTCGCTGGAAGAGCCGATAAAGATCCCCCCGTGCTCACCGAGACGCTCGATGAGCTCCAGTGTCTCATCCTCCACATCGAACACGTTCCCCAGAGGAAGGGTCACCTCGCAGCACACATTGCCGAAGAGGAGCTTGCCGGGATACTGCTCCCTGATCTCGAATATGTCGTTGCAACCGTTTCGCTCTATGGGGTGCAGGCCATCCGCATTGAGCTCTTCGAGGATTATGGGAATGGCTGCTCCGTACCGTCCGTCGGTATGAAAGAGGAACTTGAGGCCCCTGTCCCTGACCGGGTCCACAATCCAGCGCCATCGGGGAAGGGCCTGTTCACGGAGCCATCCCGGGCTGAATATGGGCCCCGAGCTTCCGCAGATGTCCTCACCCATGAACAGGAGCGGAACTGACGCGTTCTCGGCATACACCTGTGAGATATAGGCTGAGAATTTGCCCGTGCAGTCCATGACATGGGAGACGAGCTCCGGCGCATCGTAAATGGCCATGGCAAAGAGCTCCATGTCAACGTAGGAGTAGGCATCCGTGACCGGTCCCTCGACCCCCCCAACAAACAAGAGATCGTGCTCGTCGTACACCTTCTTAATATGCTTGATAAAGGGTTCGAACCACTCGCGCACCTCATCCAGCTTAGGTACATTGGGCATGTTGTTTTCGAGCCCTTTCAGGTCCGTGAATGGCCGCCCCGCTATC
>CBFDDP010000178.1:0-5167 GCA_965603595.1 uncultured bacterium | reverse complement strand
ACTCCCCTCCTCTACAATGGGAGGCAGAAGGCTGCCGATACCGATATAGTCCACCGTTTTCTTCCAGTATGTATGCCTATGAATGTCAATGAGCCCGGTGGAGCAGTTCAGGGAGGCACTGGTTATATACTGTCCCGTGAGCTTGTAGATGATGAAGTCCTCCACGAGCAGTATCTTATTAATACGCGTGAAGATCTCCGGCTCGTTCTTCTTGACCCACAGAATCTTGAAGACCGACCAGGTGGTCTCCATTTCAGTCAGTCCGGTCGTTCGGTAGAACTCCTGGTTGTCGATAACTTTAGCCAACTCTTCGACCTCCTGTCTGGCACGGTTGTCGTACCAGACGATTGCGGGACGAAGGGGCCGGTCCTTTTCATCAAGCAGAATAAAGGTTTCTCCCTGGCTGCATCCAGAGATCGACCGTACCTCCGAGGCCTTCACGCCGCTATGCCCAAGCACCTCCCGAAATCCATCCAACACCGAGGTCCAGTATATATCGGGATCAAGCTCGTACCAGTCAACTTGAGGTGAATCGAGACGATAATCCCTGGTTGCCTTATACAGCAGCTTCCCATCCCTGCCGAACAGTGCAGTCTTCACCGACGTTGTTCCCACATCAAAGGTCAGATACATGAAGCGCTCCTATTTGAAAAATAAAACTAGATTTTATCATACCTCTGTAGGATCACTTCGCGGGCAGTCCCTATTTGTCATACGATTTCGCAGCATCATTCGGATCCATGCCGTTTTTTACGATCTCAATGAGGTGATCCAGGTAGCGCGCAGGGTCCTCCGCGCATATGACATTACGACCGAAGACCACTCCAGCGGCTCCCTTGCTCACCGCATTATGTGCGGCTTTGAAGGAATCGATCGTTTTGTCCGTTTTCGCCCCGCCAAGCCCGAAAACGGGTACGCCTGCCGTTTTCACGATCTGATCGAACTTATCCACATACACGGTTTTTATCAGATCACAGCCGAATTCCGCAACAGCGCGGGTCCCCAGTATCAGCCGGTCTATGTTGTCCTGAAAGGTATCGATGCTCCCCTTTGGGATGTACTCGCCGATCACCGGAATGCCGAGGGCCTGGGCCTCTTCGACGTACTCGCCAAACTGTGTGATGCTGCGGGTGTTGGCCTCGTCGTCACCACTGAAGAGGACGGATGCAATCACAATATCCGCTCCCAGTGACACGGCATGCTTCACCGATATGAGTCGTTCGTTGTATCCCCTCTCATATTCATATGCCTTGACGTAGTGAGTGGCATAGTTGACGCGAACGATGCAGAGGGGCGCATCACGGTCCGCAAAGACCTTCCTGCACTGCTGCACCATGCCGGGCATGAGCAGTAAAGCGTCCGCCTTCTTCAATGCATGTATCTGCTTCGGCAGCTCATCGATACCCGCAAAGGGTCCCATGTAGGATCCGTGGTCCGCCGCAACGATCACCACTTTGCCTCTGCTCAGAAGCCTTCCCATCCGAATTTCTTTTCCAGCCATCTTTCTCCTCCACTGTGTATTATAAAATTAATGTATATATTTACTTATGGTTCCGTTTCGACCAGCACTATCTCCAACCTACTTCCTGGATCATATGATGACACACTCCACACCGAGCATATCGGCAACTTTACTGAGGACACCGTTCAGGTTTCCATATGCACCCGTATGGTGGTGGGACGGTGCGGCATAGAGCCATTCCTCTGCGAACAGTTTGATGTCTCCGCCGCCCCACTTGAAGAAGGTCTGGGGTGCAGCTATGTCCCTGGGGGTCATTTCGAGGTTCTGGCCCTCCGAGGCGATGAACTGGAACCTTCCCTCACCGATATTACCCATCGAGAAGAGGGTAAAATCCCCGGGCCTGTATGAGTAGTTGAAGGATGCACCGAACCCGTGCACTCCCTCATAGTATATGGTCGGAACGATTCGTACCCCCTTTTTCGGGTCTGCAAGACCGGGATTGCCGTGCCCGTCATGTGAGTTGAACATCTGGTCACGCTTGTAGTCCAGAATGTAGTGCTCAAGGAAGGTAGCATGCCCGGCGACCTCTTCGAGCACGAGCATGGCCATGGCACGGAGCACATCGGCTTCACAGGTAAAGGGCACATGTTTCTCAACCATTCTCGATGTTCCGTAAAAGGGGATGATGCCGACCCGTTCATCGGAAAGCCAGGCCTGGTCGAACTCGGCAATGGCATCGAGAGAGTAGCCCTTCACGACCTTTTCAAGGGCCAGTGCAAGGCGTGCAGACTGCAGCATCATGGCATCATCAACCTCAATCTTTCTTCCTCTCTCCCTTTCCTCTTCAATGAGACGACTGCCCTCCTTCTCAGAGGTCTCCAGAAAGGCATCGATGATCTCGTCATGATCGATGGGCCATGAGCTCGTGCCGAACTGCTCCATAATTGTGAAGTTGTCCTGCATGAGATCAGTCATGCCCTCGTAGGGGTGACCGATGATACCGATTCTTGAGTTTTTAAGCCGGCTTACCGCACGGGCAGCCTTGAGATACTCATCAATTTCCTGCAGTGCTTCCTTGTCATTGATACTGCCCGTCACAACCCAGAATCTTCTCCTGGCCCTGATCAGTGAGCTTGTTGCCTCCGGCAGGCCTGCCATGCCTGAGTTGACCATGATAAGATCGAAATCGGCATCCTCTCCGAACTCATCCACGAGCTGGCTGTTCCAGATGATGATGGGTATATCGAACTGGAGCAGGGCACGCATGGGGATGAGTCCCTTCTGATAGGCGAGCTCGATGAACACAATGACATCGACCTCTTCCTTTTTCAGTATCGAGGCGGCCTTAATTGCTTCGTCTTCGTATTCAAAAAAACCCGGGTTCACGACTTTACCGAATTGTTTCAGTTTCTCCTCGTAAAGCCCCGTGACCCTGCGAGCCTCGCCCCGCATATGACCTGTCTTGTTGAACTTGTCCTCCAGAAGAGCAGTAACGAGCAAACCGATCTTGAACTCCCGTTCTACTAAAGGCATAGGCGTTCCTCCTCATATGGGTGTACACATGTGTATGTGATACTTCGAATACCTACACATGCCCTATTATTAGTCAATGCAACATTGAAGAATGTGTTGTATCAGCCTGTCTGCTCGATCTCATGTCTGAAGGGCATGGCCGGAGCAGTGCCGAACCTGGTCGTACTCAGAGCAGCCACCCGGTTTGCAAACTGAATCGATTCCGGAAACCCGTTCCCCTCCGCAAGAGAAACTGCAAGGGCACCGTTAAATGCGTCGCCTGCGCCCGTTGCATCAATCGTGTCGACCCTGAATGCAGGAACATAACCCTTTTCTTCATCGTTCATGTAGAACGCGCCTTTCTCCCCGAGAGTCATGACCACGGTTCCCACCCCCCTCCCGAGTAGTTCATGGGCGCTTTCCTCGATTTCCATTCTCGAATCGAGCTTGCCTAGCAATCCCTTCGCCTCGGTCTCATTGGGTGTGAGAATGTCGACATAGGTAAAGAGCTCGCTATCCACGGCCTTCATCGGCGCAGGTGCAGGATTGAGTATGGTGGTGAGTCCGAACTCCTTTGCCGTTTTTAACGCATAGAGTGATGTTTCGAGTGGTATTTCGAAATTCGTGAGCAGAATGTCCGCAGCTCGTATCCTTTCCTCACCTTTTGCCACATCCTGAGGGGCGAGGTAGCTGTTTGCACCGGGTACTATGGCGATGATGTTCTCGCCCGAATCCTCCACGAATATGGGTGCAACTCCGGTAGGGTGCTCCTCATCGATGAAGATGAGGTCTGTATCGAAACCCTCCTTCTCGAAATTACTGTACGCCTCTTTGCCGAACATATCATTTCCGATCTTCACAATGACCGTTACTTCAGCCCCCAGCCGCTTTGCGCAAACAGCTTGATTTGAGCCCTTTCCACCTGCACCGCTCTTGAACTCATCACCGAACACCGTTTCACCACGAAGCGGCAGGCGTTGCAGCTTCGTAGTCAGGTCCATCATAAAGGATGCAACAAAAACAATGTGCGTGGTACGATTTTTCATGAGTCTTCCTTCAACCCTGCTAAGATGATTTCATTCCCCGATGGAGCGGTAAGGATTTCGACATCCCGTTCCATGTATGATGATCTTAACTCATCTGTGAGTTTATCATCAGTCACGATGAAGTCGATGGCATTCAGACTCGATATGGTGACAAATGAATGACTTTCGAATTTTGAAGAATCAACGAGGAGGTAGGATTGGCTGCTCCGCTGAATCATCTCTTCGGCAATTTTTGCGGTGTACTCATCGGTCGTCATCAAGCCGTCTTTCAGTGAAATGCCGTCGGCACCCACGAAGGCCTTATCGGCCTTGAACATCTGCATATTCTTTTCAACCACAGGTCCATGGCAATCCATCCGGTACAACCGAACAGCTCCTCCCAGTAGTATCACTTCACAGAGATCTCCGAGCACCTCGGCCACGATTATGGAGTGCGTAACGACCTTGAGCCCTTTTAGTTGATCCGCCCTCACCCTGTTGGCCACCGCTTCTGCAGCTCGAAACACCGTGGTCCCCGAATCAAAAAATACAGAGTCGTATGATTCGAGTAATGAGGCTGCCATCCTGCCGATCGACCTCTTCTCATCCACACTCTTCGAAAACTTCTGCTCGAAGACGTAATCGAAACTCCGCATCTTATAGAGCTTGACGCCGCCATGTGTTCGAATGACCTTTCCGTCCTGTTGCAGGTCATTGAGGGTGCGTCTCACCGTTGCCTCCGAAACCTGTAGTTTTCTTACTAGTGTTTCGAGTTTCATTTCTTCGTGTGCAACTAGTAAGTTTAGTATCTGTTCCTTTCTCGTATGTACCCTGCTCATATAACTGAGTCGCCCCCGGGCAATTTTATAATAATAGTAGATAGTTTGAGCGATTTGTCAAGTTAAATAGTTGAAACGATCATTTTTTTGATTAATTTCGACAAAATATTTACCCCAAGTATACTCCGGAAGGTCATTCCCTTGCTATACTGAATTATGTGGGAATGCTGAAACCTATTTGAACAAATTTCCGTAGGAATATTGTTCTATTGAAAAAGAAGTGGAATTATAGTATATTCCATCAAGCGCCCGGATGGCGGAATTGGCAGACGCGCTAGATTCAGGATCTAGTGGCCCTTGGGCTGTGGGAGTTCAAATCTCCCTCCGGG
>CBFDDP010000177.1:0-5206 GCA_965603595.1 uncultured bacterium | reverse complement strand
CAGGGCAATTCTCTTCCGACCCATGCCATCAGTAAAGGTTACATACCGCTCATCTTCGCTGATCTTCCGATCATCCGGGCATGGCTGCGGGAAGGTAAGGTTGAAGAGTACGATGTCATACCCCTCCAGACTAAAATACTCATTTCCAGAGAGGAGATCGGCGGAAGCTGCAGCATCGGGAAGCCCCTCAGCACGCCATCGCTCCACGGTCTGTTCCCAGAGGGCAATCTCCATGAATGGAGGTCTGTCGACCTGTTTGTACAGCAGAATGTTATTCAGGCGTTCTTTCTGTGTCATTCACTTAAAAAAAGTCCCCACTGTTGTGAAGTACATCGGGTGTTATTTATAAATGCTGCCCCATTGCAGAACGGACGGGCCTGAAGCCGCTGTTCACGCCCCGCCCGTCAGGTATCCGCCCTCCTCGGTAGGAGTCGCGCAGGGCCGCGGGAGCATCGGTCCACCCTCCCCCGTGCAGTAAGCGGGTTACACCCAACGGAGGTCCCTTAGGATCCACTTGCTCTCCCGCAGCGTAGCTACCATACCAGTCATTACACCACTCCCAAACATTACCGCTCATGTCATACAACCCCAGCTCATTAGGGTGAAAGCTGCCTACCGGTGCGGTATATATGTATCCGTCCCAGTATCCGGACCAGATGGTGAAAGTCCAGGCATTGAACGCCTTCTTGAGACTTTCGTCTGCCACATTACCCTCCGGGCCACCGTTACCCCAAGAATACTTGTACACCCTTCCCCCACCCCGTGCCGCATACTCCCACTCCGCTTCCGTGGGAAGCCGATAGCCATCCGCAGACCAGTTCTCCATTACTCCTGTGCCGCTCACCTTGTAGAAGGGTGTCAGCTTCTCTCTACGGGACAGCCAATTGCAGAACACCACGGCATCATTCCAGCTCACCATCACTACCGGCTCTTGCTTGGCCTGTGTGAAGTAAGGATTCTTCCAGCTCGCGTCGAACTTTCTCTCCCAGGCTGTCCCGGTCCACACCAACCAACCGCCCATACGTTCAGCCGTGGTTAGGTATCTGCTCTCCCCTACGAACTGACTGAATTGACCCATTGTGACTTCGTATTTTGACATGAAAAAGCTCGAAACGGTCACGGTGTGCACCGGCGTCTCGTCCGAGTTCCCATCCCCGAAGATGTCCCCCATCTGGAAAGTGCCGCCCTGCACAAGGACCATATCTAGGATAGTTCCTTTTTCAGCTGATTGGCACTGCTCCTGAGACCATGTGGCTGGTGCTACGGTCCCTAGCAAGGCAGCGGCAATAATCCACATACACTTCGGGAACATGCGACGATGTCGAAACAGCTTCAGCATAGATTCAATATGACCCCCTGTTTGTGAAAACCCATCCTCCTCCTGATCAAAGCCTTTCTCTGTAATGATCTCAGTGAGAGTTGTGAAGCTGGCGACTTTGTATAAAAAATCCTGACAACCGGCAGTACGAGTAAGAAGGAGTACAACCACAGGTCTTAGGCTCTCTGCGGTTCTTCTTCTCCATCCCCGAGGAACATATACCGGACGATTTCGTCGTGGTTTGTCTCTGAAATCTTCTTTACCGTCACCCTTCGGCCGCCTCGCAGTACAAAGATCCGGTCGCAGACGTGAAAGACATCGTCGAGTCGGTGGCTGATGAATATGGCCGGGATGCCGTTCTCCTTTAGCTGAAGAACGATGTCAAGTACCTTACCGATCTCCTTCAAGGCCAGGTTGGCGGTGGGCTCATCGAGAACCAGCATCTTGGGATCGAAGCTCACCGCCTTGCCGATGGCCACGGCCTGCTGCTGACCGCCTGAAAGCTTGTCCACCCGTTTGCGTGGTTCCTGGATGTCAATCTTGAGTTTATGCAAGATCTCTACCGACTTTTTATCCATCTGATTGCGCTTCAGAAATCTAAGCACCGGGTCCCGCATGATTTCACGGCCGAGAAACAGGTTCTCGGTAACATTCATGTTCTGACAGAGCTCCAGGTTCTGGTACACCATCTCGATACCGAGCCGCTTCGAAACCTTCGGGCTGTCAATGCGAACCTGTTTTCCGTCGAGCGATATTGAACCGCTGTCGGCGTGATAAAAGCCAGTCAAAATCTTCATCAGCGTTGACTTGCCAGCAGCGTTGTCGCCGACCAGGCCGATCACTTCATCGCAGCGCAGATCAAGATTCACTCCGTCCAGGGCTTTTAGCCCGCCGAAGGACTTGTGTATATTCTTCATCTCCAGTATACATTCCTGTTCAACGGCCAGTGCCATTACTTGAACCCTCCTCCGCGCACTGAGTCGACGAAGACAGCCATGAGAATCACACCGCCTTTGACGATAGTCTGATAGTAGGATTGCACGCTCAGGAGTACCATCCCGTTCGACAAAATTGCCAAAATCAGAACACCGATCAGTGTTCCAGCGACTTTCCCTTTCCCGCCGGAGAGGCTAATCCCTCCGAGAATTACAGCGGTAATGACATCCATGAGTCCTCCCTGTCCGGCAGTAGGCACCGTCGCCCCCACCTGGGACACAAAGATGAGCCCGGCCAGGCCGGCTGCCGCCCCGCTGACCACCAGTCCCCAGAAGCGCACCATTCTAACATCGATTCCAGAAATGAAGCTCGCCTCGGGATTCCCTCCCACGGCATACACTCTCTTGCCATGGGCAGTGTATGTCAGCATGATGTGAACAAGCAGGTAAATCCCGAGCATTATATATACACTGACGGGGATTCCCAGGATCCTCCCCGACCCCACGGCGGAGAAAAAAACCCCCGTTACTCCCAATGCCTTTGCTTCAGTGATTTTAAATGCGATTCCCCGATATATCATCATGGTGCCAAGGGTGGTGATAATGGGGTTGATACGCAGGAATGCGACGGAGAAGCCGTTGATCATGCCACAGACAAGCGCTACAACGATGGCAATCACTATGGCAAGCCCGCTGTTCATACCCCGACGAATGAATATGACCATGATCGCTGTTGATAGTGCAAGGATCGAATACTGTGAGACATCGATCTCCCCGATAACCATGGCAATGAACAGCCCCGCAGCCATGATGCCCAGAATCGATGTGTTCATGGTGAAGTTCAGGATGTTCTTAATGGTCAGAAAATACGGGGACGTCAGCGAAAAGAAGGCACAGAGAATGATCAGGGCAATGAGGATGCTTACGATCTCTCCGGAAAAATCCCATTTGCGAATGAATCCGAAGAGGCCTGCTTTTTTCACGGCTTTCGTCCCCGTCTCTTGTGGTTCATCCATTCTATCTTGCCTAATTGTTGTGTTACAACCTTATACCTGGAGAGTCCGCTAATAACGGCAACTAATCCGGATAGTACTGGTCGAGATTTTCGGCTGTTAAAACGAAATGCTCGGGGGACATCTCCCTGGGCACATCCTTCCCGTCCAGGATGTCCTTCAACCAGGGGATCATGAACTCCCCATACCGCTCCGGCATGTAGGCCACTGAGCCGATCCACACGTCGCCCTTACCGGCACGTATCTTCTCGTGGAACGGGGTATCCCCGCCGTGAGAAACGATGAAGAAATTCTCCTCCTTGCCCATGGTTTCAACCGCAGCCCTGGCTCCCAAGCCCCCCTCATCGTTGTTCGTACCCACGACGATATGGGTCATGTCCGGATGGGCCGTATAGAAATCGGTGACGATTTGCTTGGTGTTTTGGGTCTGTTGGCTCGTAGGATTGTTGTTTTCGAACCTGAACACCATGTCATCCGGGAAGTCTGGGAACGTTTCCTTGTATCCATCCAGAATTCCATCCATACGCTGTATCAGCAGCTCACCACACTGGTAACAGGCTGCAAAAACCATTGCATCGAGCTGGCCATTCCACCTTTTCTCGACTTGCTCCGCCAGATACCTACCCAGTACAACTCCCGCCTGGTACTGGTTCGCGCCGAAGTAGTAGGCTCCATCAACGATGTAGTCTCCCGTGACGACGACAATATCCGGATTTTCCCTTACAAACTTGGCGGTCACGTCGGTGATCCAGTTGAACTCGAAGATGGCATCAACCCCCTGCAGAGCAAAGGTATCGAGATTCGCCTTAATCGCCTCTGGCTCCATATTGGCCTCAGCATAGATCGTCTTGATCCCGTACTTCTCCGCATATTCCTCGATGTTCTGATGTACCTTCCAACAGAATTCAAAGGAATCCCTGAAATTATTGATGCCAAGTGTGTACACACCATCCTCTTCATCTACCTCTATTCTATCACTTGCGAAAGCAACACTGGCAGTTGATAAAACAAAGGCCAGGCATAAACTGAGCAGAAACATCTTTTTCACTTTTTCTTTCATTCCTTTACCTCCTCCTCTTTATGTGCTCCCCACCGCATGCGGGACAGCTTGTTTGCATCAGTATAAACCGATCTTCCCTGCTTTCAACAAAAAAGGTCATGAGTTGGTGAAACTATTTACGCACCGAAAACCAAGCTCCACAGCTCTTTCCCGGTAGCATGCACATCCGACCGCGCCAGAGCCTTGCGAAAACCGTCAGAGTCAATCTTTCCTGCCAGGTCGAGAAAGAAACGGGTCCGGTTCACCCCTTCCTGCAGGGCCGCAGACCCATCCATACGGTAGGGAAAGATATCAAGAATATACCAGCCGTCCCACCCGCACCTCCCCAGCCAGTAGAAGAACTCCAGGGTCTCCCAGAAGGTTACGCTTCCCACGATGAGGTCATGGTCCCAGTCCCGGTAATTGTCGTTGATGTGCACCTGAAAGAGCTTCCCTGCCCGGTGCAGCAGCACGGCCGCTTCCCCGGGGTTTTCACCCGCAGCCAGGCTGTGCCCCAGGTCGATGCAGCCGCCCACATTCTCCATGTGTACATCGTGAAGCAGACTCAAAAGCGTGCCGGCATTGCGTATGTAGCAGTTTGCCCTCGGCTCCTGCTTCTTATACTCTATGGCAATCCTTACATCAGGCCTGTGCGAGGCCACCTCGGCAATGGCCTGCACCAGAAGGTCCCAGTATTTCAGATAATCACTCTCAAAGGGATAGTCGAAACCGTCCTGCCCAGGCCACATGAGCACGTCCTCAGCACCGAGCTCTGCAGCAACATCCAGGGCCTTCTTGCTCATCTCGATGGCCTCTCTCCGTATGCCCGGGTCCGGGGCCGTGTATGTCCCCTTCTTCCACTTCCTGTCCGGATACAGTCCTATCTCGAGGGTGACGAATG
>CBFDDP010000176.1:0-5226 GCA_965603595.1 uncultured bacterium | reverse complement strand
CTCCCTAAAGACCGGCTCCTATACGCCGTGTCCCTGCGTGACATTGCACGAAAACCTCATTACAGGACAGAGGGTGGCAGGCGGAGGAGGGGTCTGTACCGGACCAGGGAGTATGATGTCTGTGTGAATCTGACAGAAAGGGAGCTCCAGTATGGTGCAGTCATTCATGTGGATGTTCCAGCTCACGTCATCTGTCCCCTCTGCAGAGGCAATCACGTCTCGTGCAGACTCTGCTCGGACAGGGGATATGTATTGAAGGCTGTGTGCGTGCCCGTCACTATTCCAAGAAAGGTATCGAATGGAGAAGTGTTCTCCCTGCCACTCCAGCGGAAACGGGGCGGTAATTTTGCATATTTCATGATCAGTGAACTCCTGGTTAAGATCAAGGTGTTTCAGGGGTAGGTTTATGGCTGCTACACATGCGAAAGAAAAAAAAGACAAAGAGGCTGAGGGAGGCTTTTTTTCACGGCTTTTCGGGTTCGGAAAAGAGGGCATAGTTAAGCGAACTCGCAGGCAGCTAAAGAAGGAGCTGGCAGCCTGTAAACTTGATGTGTACAGACTGAAGCAGGACATCATCTCCGTCCCTTTTGCCAGATCTCTCAATGAACTATACAAACTCACCGGTCCCTTACGTCAGCTCGTTTATCTTAACAATAAAGAAAACAAGCTGCCCTATGCATACATAGAAGCCTTTGTGCAATACTATCAATTAGAAAGGGCGGAGGATATATCAGAAAAGCTCACCGATGAGTATATCAACAAGTACGCTGTACACAACGGGGTTAAAAACACAGTTACCTACATCGATAATCTCCTCAACGAGTATTTCAACCTGTTTGACAAATCTATGGTCAACAAGATCAACATGTATTACACAAATTTCCTCTACTTCATTCGTTTTGCTAATTTCGATTTCTTCCCCATACTTCGCGAATTCGATGAGGGTCTTGAGGAGGATAATTTTCTCAAAAAACCAAACTTTCAACCCGTTGACGGCACCCTCCTCAAGGACGAGCTGTTCAGGCTTCACCATGCGTTGTATCGTTTCACTGTCCGAGAGGATATTGATCAGGGTATCGATATTATCTCACAGCTGAAGAACGTGGAACCCATGAGCAGAAACTCCGTGCACCGGCTGAAACGTCTCATCAAGGAGTTTCAGGAAAACCAGTATGTGTCTCTCGTCATCCGGGCCATCGATATGAACCCAACTGCTATCCCAATACGAAAACCGCTCACCGTTGAAATATACAACACCTATGCTTCCAAGAAAATGCAGGAAGTTCGAAACATCATCCACACGGTCAAAGAACGGTATCGAAATAAGGCCGCCTCATCCATTGTCACGCAGCTCTTCGGTGATGGCGCAGCAGGCCGGCTGAAAAACTACAACGAGTCGAAGAACGATCAGCTTGCCGATTTGGGGCTGCCCGTCTTTGAGTATGCAACACCTCTAAACTTTACTAAAGCCTTTTCTACAGACCGCTACAATGCATTCATACGAAATATCCTAAACGAACTCATCATCGCAGGCTCATTCATCAATAAAACGATTCTCAACAATCTGTCCAACGACTACTATGCGCTCAACAACCTCATAAAAAAAATCGACGAATTCGACGATGACCTCGATATCGACGGCTCAAGCGGATCCACGCTGCACAGGCTCATTCGGAGCGTCAGCAAGGACAAGATCTCGCGCGGCATACTGGAAAAAACGATCAACAAAGTTAACAAGAAAGCGCGGCTCCTCATCACTGAAGAGGTGGTCCACGTGAAGGAGATGGCTTTCATTATAAAGAAGATTCTGGACGAGTACAAATCCAGTACGCCAACCATTGTGTACAATATCAAAAAAATCAGGAGTAATAAAAACAAGGATTTTATTCAAGACCTCGCGAATTGTTACAAGTATATCTATCTGTTTCTCAAACTCATGGGGAGCTACATCTCACTCAAGGTAACCAAAGACGAGGTCCTCAAGCAGCAGGCTGAGACAACCGACCGGCTGTGAGGTATTACAATTCGAGCTTCAGGGAGGGAAAAATGGAAGCGAAAAAGAAACAGATTTTTACAGGCATCATCACCATCATAATCAGCATCATCGTCCTTATCGTAAATCTGAAACTCTTCGAAGAAGACTTTGGCAAGCTCTGGCCGACACTTTTGCTCCTCCTAGGTGTTATTCTGTATATCTTCTACTTCGCAACGAAAAAACGGCACAAAAGAGTCGGCTTAAGCTTTCTGGCAACCTTTGTCTCTGTATCATCAATACCTCTCTTCATACTGACCTTCACATCCTTTGAACACTTCAATTACATCTGGCCAGGATTCATACTTGCCATAGGATGCGGCCTTACAACTGTATATCTGTACGGTGAAAGACGGCGAGGAACCCTCTTTTTTGCACAGGTCCTTATAGCCCTCCCCCTTTTGATCTGGATATTCTTTGCCATGCGTTCCAAATTCGGACTCGTCATCGGCGTTGTCCTCCTGATGATTGGCGTCGCATTCCTGGCACGGGGGCTCATTCGTGATAATAAACCTTCCGTCAGTGTCTCCGATTTGTCTGAATCTGAAGGGGAGGGAGATGTCGGACAGACTGGCGAAGTGTAGCTTACTCTCATGATCGTGAGAGAAAAACCAAAATTGGAGAAGAAGAGATGTGCGGAATAGTCGGTTATATAGGAAATAGGTCCGTACTGCCTGTGCTCATGGATGGCCTCAAGAAACTCGAGTACAGGGGATACGACTCCGCTGGCATCGCCCTCCTCGAGGGAGATCGCATTCACATTTCCAAGACAAAAGGGAAGGTTCAAGATCTTCAGAAAATGGTACAGGGACTTACCTCTCAGGCGAAGATCGGCATTGCCCATACACGCTGGGCTACTCATGGGGAGCCGAACAGCATCAATGCTCATCCCCATACCGATGGAAGCGGCGACATCGCTCTGGTACACAACGGTATAATCGAAAACTTCACCGCACTAAAAAAATTACTCTCTGACAGAGGCCATCGTTTTAAAAGCGATACCGACACCGAGGTGCTGGCCCATCTCATTGAAGAACACAGCGGCGACAGCCTGCTTGAAACCCTCTCCCAGTGTCTCATGGAGGTACAGGGCACCTACGGCATAGTGGTCATTTCAAAGAGTGAACCCGACAGGATATTCGCCGCACGGCGCGGAAGCCCCCTTGTTATCGGTAAGGGTAAGGACGAGTTCTTCATCGCCTCCGATGTTGCAGCAATACTCCGCTATACCAACGAAATTGTCTATCTGGAAGACGGCGAGGTTGCAGAGATATCCTCCGACGATTTCTGCGTAAAGAGTGCCGATTACGAGGATGTGCCGAAAGAGGTGCAGCAGGTAACCTGGAGTCTCGACATGATCGAGAAAGGCGGGTACGAGCACTTCATGCTCAAGGAGATTCATGAGCAGACCAAATCGCTGCAGATGGCCATACGCGGGAGGCTCAATCTCGATGAGGGAACGGCGCGGCTCGACGGGCTCATGCACTACTATGACAAACTTGAATCCGCCTCCCGCATTATTATTACCGCATGCGGTACCTCCTGGCATGCCGCGCTGATCGGCGAGTACCTCATGGAGGAACTGACAGGAATACCGGTTGAAGTGGAGTATGCTTCGGAGTTCCGGTACCGCAGTCCAATCATCAGAAAGGACGATCCGGTCTTTTTCATCAGTCAATCAGGCGAAACTGCAGACACGCGTGGTGCACTCATGGAAACGAAACGCAAGGGGGGGATTGCGCTCGGTGTATGCAACGTGGTTGGAAGCACCATTGCCCGGGAGAGTGACGCAGGTGTGTATATCCACGCGGGCCCTGAGATCGGTGTCGCATCGACAAAGGCCTTTACCTCACAGGTCCTTGTTCTCAGTATGATATCCCTCATGCTTGGCAGGATGCGCACTCTCTCTCTCGACCGCGGGAGGAGCATTGTAAAAGCACTTCAGGAGATTCCCGAACTCGTTGGCCAGGTGCTCGACCTAGACGGGGCAATTAAGGATATCGCCTCTCGTCTCTGTAAAAACAGTAACGCCCTGTATCTGGGAAGGGGATTCAATTTCCCGGTCGCCCTGGAAGGAGCCCTTAAACTCAAGGAGATTTCCTACATACATGCTGAGGGGTATCCTGCTGCTGAAATGAAACACGGGCCCATTGCGCTCATCGACGAGAACATGTTCACCGTGTTCATCGCAACAAAGGACACCATATACGATAAGATCCTGAGTAATGCAGAAGAGATCAAAGCACGTAACGGTAAGATTCTGAGCATCGTTACGAAGGGCGATGACAGGATCAGTAAACTCTCCGACGAGGTTATCGAGGTACCGGAAACCCTCGCGTTTCTCTCTCCGATCGTGAACGTCATACCCCTGCAGCTTCTCGCCTATCATATCGCCGTGATGCGGGGCTGCAACGTGGACCAGCCAAGAAACCTTGCGAAGAGTGTTACCGTGGAATAACGGGAACTTTAACAGAAACTCCTATTCAGCAGCCACGGGAAGAGCCTTCTTAAAAGTATATCCGTATTGAATGCCGATCCCCCCAAGATAGCATACGGGAGAAACCTTTTCGTGCAAGGGAAAGGCTCTCGGAAGGGATATTAGACCCCTTGAAGGCCTTATTCTGATCCCCCTTGGATATGTTTGGAGTGCGTTTCCCCATTTTCTTATCTATGTCGATGTCATGGACATCTATTTTGGGCAATAGATCCGTTTTTGGGGGGATGGTTACCCCTTCGATGCCCGGTCCTCCAATGTTTAAAAGTTCAGCGGCTTATATGAAAATTACCCTTATTTTATCCCAAGCTATTTTTATACTTCAGATCTGCCCATTTTATCTAGTTTATATCTGTTTTGGCAGACCCGGAATCGATTGCAGATGAATTAAATCCTTTAGCGAAAAGCCATATCGGCAATAATATTTCAAATAAGGCTCCGAGAGCAAATACAATCAATACTCCAAGCATATCAATATGGCCGAACATATGTAACAAGGTTCCTGGTAACAACAATGCGTATCCAATGAGGCCCAAGACTGATATAAATCGTGGAACGAGTTTTGATTTGTATAATAAATAACTTAACATCAGACCAGCTAGGCCATTAAAGATGTAAACCATTTGTAAGGTCCAATAACGCACCGCTAGTAATAAAGTGCCTGAAGTTTGAAAATAGGAATCAGCCGGAGCTCCTGCTT
>CBFDDP010000175.1:0-5323 GCA_965603595.1 uncultured bacterium | reverse complement strand
GTCCCCTTCTTCCACTTCCTGTCCGGATACAGTCCTATCTCGAGGGTGACGAATGCAAGACCATACTTGTCAAGCAGCGGTCTGATCTGCTCCGCACTCTGAAATTGGTAGGGATAGTCGAGGCCCGTCCCCGCAAGCCCCTCGATCTTTGACGCAGCGGCAAACTGCTCCTCCAGAGTCATGGGATCCCTGTACCCTTTCACGTTGAACCGGTCGGCGCACGGGCTGAAGGGCGCAAACCCACTCGCGATTTTACACGTTTCACCCATATCGTATACTCCGTCTAGAGCTGTAAGGATTGAAAAAAAGGCCCTGAGAAACCTATCATTTCTTCGCCGTTTTTTCCAAACCGGCGACAAGCGATTTTCTGAACCGCTCGAGCACGGTATCAGCCTCATCCCTGTTTATGATGAGCGGCGGCTTTATCTTTAGAACATTCTTTGCCATACCGCCGACCCCGAAGAAGATGCCGTTACCAAATCCCGCCTTCCGCACTTCACTCATGAGCCTGGTGCCTGGTTCTTTTGTAACAGGATCATTCACCAGCTCCACACCTACATGGAGTCCCACCTGCCTCACGTCTCCCATCTGCGGAAACTCCTTCTGCAGCTTCCTGAGCTCCCCACCGAGATAATTGCCTATGCGCCTGCAGTTTTCCAGCACACCCTGCTCACACAGGTCGATGAGCTTCAATCCCGCCACCTGGGAAACGGAGTTATTTGCAAAGGTGTGCAGCTCCTCGGAATCGGGATCGAACCCCTTCAGTTTGTCGCTGATAATGATCGCACCAATGGGAAATCCAGCCCCCAGGCCCTTACCCAGAACAATGATATCGGGTGCAACGCCGTAGTACCCGTTGGCAAAGAAGGAGCCGATCCGTGCGTAGGTCTGTATCTCATCGTAGATAAGAATAATACCCAGTTCATCGCAGAGGTCTCGCGCCCCCTGCAGGTATTCTTTCGGAAAGATGATCTGCCCACCCGATGCCTGGAGAGGCTCGAGTATGATGGCAGCGGTGGGGCCATTGACACCTTTCTCAACCGTTTTTCTCAGTATCCTCAGGCACAGCATATCGCAGCTCTGCCTTTCCAGCTCCAGCGGGCAGCGGTAACAGTAGGGGTTGGGCACCCGTATGAACTGCTTGGTCAGCCGGGTAAAGCGCGAACCACCTACGAACTTTCCCGACGCCATGGTCGATACCCAGCTCGCACCCATGGTACCGAGGGTGACGCCATGGTACGAATCGTAGAGGCAGATGAACTCCTGGGCCCCCTCCCTGTTCTTCAGTGCGATTTTCATTGCAGCCTCGACTGCTGGACCTCCGCCAACGGTAAAAGACACCCGGTTCAATTTTTCAGGTGCAATCCCGGCAAGTTTTTTTGCCAGAGCGAACCTCGGGAGAGTGTCAAAGCCCTGATGCACATGGGTCAGGTGTTGTGAGTGCTCATGAACGATGCGGTTTATGTCGTCGTTGGCATACCCGAGATAGAGTGCCCAGCTCTGTGACGTGCAGTCAATGTACCTGTTCCCATCGATATCTTCGACCCAGCATCCCTTGCCCCGTTTTAACACAGGACCTCCCCGTGTGCCTCCGCCGAGCATGAGATGGCGCGCACAATCTTCCATCTCCTTTTTCTGGATGCCATAGATCTTTTTCAGTAAGGGATCCATGATTTCTCTTTCAGAACAATCGAAAATTAACACAAATTATCATAAACTATCATTTATGTCAAGAGGTTACGGGAAAAAAATTGTATTTTTTTTATCAAATTCGATTATTTTCGAGTATACTGAGGGTATTGAGATATTCCTACCAGGAATTCCTGTAACATTATGATCAAATGTGATACGCTATGAATCTACGCCTGGTCCAAATAAGGTACGTCGCATGCAGTACATTTCACCGATGATGGAAGAGCCATGGAACAGCAGGAGAACCTTTTATCAACTGACCGGAGAATGAGAATACTGGAGATCGTCAATCAGAAAAGATCGATCTCGGTTGATGATCTTGCCAAACTCTTCCCCGTCTCAACGATTACCATAAGACGAGACCTGGACAGACTGGCAGAGGAAAAACTACTCAGGCGTGTGCACGGCGGCGCCATGGCGCTTTCGGACATCGTTACCGCTCCAAGAGCTTCAGAGCTCTTTGCAAACATCACAGAAGCCCAGCGAAGAATCGGCAGAGAGGCTTCATCACGGATCACGGACGGCGATTTCATTATCATTGAATCGGGCAGTACCTGCCTCGCCCTCGTTGAGCATCTGCACGATAAGAGAAGACTGAAGGTGGTAACCGTTTCACCGCGCATTGTTATGTTGCTTGCCGATATATCCGAAGAATATGGCAATGATTTTGAAATCATTTCCAGCGGCGGGCTGCTGAACATCAACAAGAACTTCTTTTTCGGCCCCCATGCGAGAATCCTCTTTGAAAATATCAAGGTCGACATCGCCTTTGTGTCAGTAACCGCAATCAGCTGCGAAGAAGGGATAACAGCGGACAGTGTCTATGAGGCTGAAATAACCAAAACTATTCTTGAAAAGTGCGCAAAGATGAAAATCGGCCTCATCTATGCATCGAAGTTTGAAAAGACCTCTTTTGTGAAGGTTGCAGCGGCAAATATATTTGACGAGATCATAACCGACAACAGTCTTAGGCAGGATACCATCGATACCTATCGTGAAATGGGCATTAAGATGACTGCCGTGTAATCCTTAGGACGTCCCTGTTCGAAAATCATGGCACATTTTTTCTGATCACCGGCACGACATAGGGCCCAACTCTTGACAATCCCTAGAAACAGGGTGTATGGTGACCATAATCTCACAGCCACGGCATATTGGGGCATACCATGGAGAATGTCATGACATCAAGAGAGCGGGTGTTGAGAGCCGTAAACTTTCAGAAACCCGATCGAATACCCATCGATCTCGGGGGAATCCGGGCTTCGGGCATCAATGCTGCCGTCTATGACCAGCTGAAAAGACGAATGGGCATATACTCGCCAACGAAGATACACGACACCATGCAGATACTCGCAGAAATCGATCTGGAGGTGCTCGAGCGTCTGCACATCGATGTTGTTCCCCTCGACGCGAGCGATGTTCTGTGGGCCTCCATGGATGCAGAACAGGGTGTCAGGAAGAAGTTGTTTTGCGGGGTGGATGTGTACTTCCCTCCGGACACAAATATTGGGGTTGAAAATGACGGGAGCTGGTCCCTGAGAGATACAGAGGGCAGCACATTCGCCCGTATGCCGAAGGATGGATTCTACTTTGATTTCGTGCGCCCGACCATGTCGTCGGCCCGCATTGACCCGGAAGCTTTCAAACCTTCAGATACCATACCCGACGAGCTGCTCGAGGTGATGAGCAGTCGTGCACAGTCCCTCTATGAAAACACCGATAAGGCAATACTCGGATGGGGTGCGAGCATCTCTTTTTTAGGTTTGAGTGCCCTTCTTTCCGAAAACATCACCCAGGGTTCCCTGGACCAATGGCTCATCATGCTCATGAAGGAAAAGGAGACCGCCCATGAAATGATGGGCCGTGCCGTGGATGCAGTCATTAAGCAGATAAGCCTCTTTCATCAGTCCCTGGGCGACCGGGTATTCGCCTGGGGTGTTGCCTCGGATGACGCAGGCACGCAGCGGTCCGAGTTCCTTTCACCCGATCTCTTTTCCGAAATGATCAACCCGCACTACAAGCGTCTGTGCGACTGGGTGCACACCCATACGAAGTGGAAAACCTACCTGCACTCCTGTGGTTCCATCTATCACTACATTCCTCTATGGATCGAGGCCGGTATAGATATACTCAACCCGGTGCAGGTATCTGCTGCCAATATGGAACCCGAACGACTCATGGAAAGCTTTAGCGGCAGGGTCGTATTCTGGGGAGGCGGATGCGATACACAGAGGGTCCTCCCCCTCGGCACTTCAGAGGAGATACGGGAGCACGTTCGTCAAAACATTGAGGTCTTCGGCAGCGGTGAAGGTGGATATGTGTTCACTCAGGTGCACAACATTCAGCAGAATGTGCCGGTCGAGAATATTGAGGCCATGTTTGAGGCTGGCTGCGAGTACGGTTCGTCTCGATAATCACAGCAGAATCGCTGCACCATTTTTCAAAACCTTTACAGAGTCACGGCAAAATCATTATTGCTGTTAGAAAAAGGGCAGGCCCAAGGGGCCTGCCCCATTCAATCTCAATCGAAACAGACTCAAACTCAGTAGGCGGGGATTCCCCGTCTCTTCTCTGCTTCGGCTGCCCACTGCTTGTAATTGTCCGGAGTGAGAAGCTCGACGATTACCGGAACCTCGGCATCCTCGTACTCCTTCCCCTCTTCGAGGATCTCTTTTAAAACGCGCACGCTCTCGTAGCCGATGAAGTAGGGCTGCTGCGCGATTGTTGCATGAAGGATACCGTCCTCGATGGCCTGAAGCTCCTCGGGATCCCCGTTGTAGCCCACCACGATGATGTCCTTGCCCGTAGCTTTCACTGCATTTGCACCGCCAACCGCCTCGCGGCCGCTTGCAAAGTATACACCCACTATGTCCGGAGCGGCAGACATGATCTGCTGCATGGTGTCATAGCCCCCTTCCGCACTGGGTGGATTCACAACGATTTCGGAGGACACCTCATAGCCGAGCTCCCTTGCTTTGTCCATGAAACCTTCACCTCGCTGCCGCGCATAGGTCCACTGCGGCTGCACACGCCCCACACCGACCTTCCAGGTGTTGTTCGGGTCGTCCTTCACCTGCTCATGGATGAATTCCATGGCCATCTGTCCGCCCTGATAGTTGTTGGAGATAAGCAGGGCGTTCACCGGACCTGTCTTGCCGATGTCGGCGCAGGTCACGGGTATGCCCGCATCCCGGGCGTTCTGTACGGCAGGGCCGATGGCGCCGGGGTCAACAGGCGTGATCACGATACCGTCGACCTTCTGTCCCACCAGGGCGTTGATGTCCTGCACCATCTTCTGCGGGTCTTGGTTCTGGTCGATCATGATGTACTCGTACCCGAAATCCTCACACGCGCCCCGTACTCCGGCCTCCAAGTTCTGGAAGAAGGTATACTCCATGGTCCAGAGTGAGAAACCGATGGTAATGCCTTCCTTCTCCTTCTCTTTACCCGCGGCGAAGAGCGAGATGGGAAGCACCAGCAGTAAAGCAAGTACGACAAGTAAAAATTTTTTCCTCATGCGAAACCTCCTTATGAAATTAAATGCTATGTAAAAATGTATCCACAGAATGCTGGAAACATCTGTGAATTACATTGATTCAGTGCAGGATGTACCGCTGCACTACGCCTCCTT
>CBFDDP010000174.1:0-5345 GCA_965603595.1 uncultured bacterium | reverse complement strand
GACCACCGCTCTGAACTGAATGGCTCTGCCGGTAGCGCGCGGGTAGGAAACCAGCCTCATCTTCACTGCGACGGCCTTCTCCAGAGTAAAGGGAGTAGGGATGTTTCGAATCTGAACAAATCCAAGGGCAAGCAGAAACAGGCTGAGAAAGAGTATAAATCCCTCGATCCCTCTCTTTCTGATCGCACGCAACGGTACGGCAACCAGTGAAAATCCGCATGCAGCCACCGTATAGATTACGATGATCTGTTTCGGTAACTTTAGACTGAGCGACGCGAGCGTAGCTATAATGAGGACAATCGATACCTTCTGGGCGAAGGTAAGCGTGTGTACGGAATCCTCTATATACTTGAAGAACCTTCTCATTTTTGGAATCGACTTTTCGCTCTGAAAAGAAACTTTACGGCAGCTTTTTATTTTCTTGTAGATGCAATTGCAGCAGGTTCATACTCTGCTTCCGTCGACTCATACCGCTTCCTGGATAGTTTGATAAAGAAAACGCGCAGGCTTTCCTTGAGATGATCTATCCCTTCTCGTGTCTTTGCTGACACAAGCGCGTGGTTCTCGTATTTCCGCAGAAGGGAGAGCTTCACCTGTTGGCTGTTGAGGAGGTCCGACTTGTTGAATACGTAGAACACAGGCATGGTGTGTGCACCGATCTCCTTGAGCACCTCGTTCACCGCCTCGATCTGCTCCGCCGCGTCGTGACTGGCCACATCCACCACATGAAGCAGCAGGTCCGCGTCCTTCACCTCCTCGAGGGTCGACCGGAATGAGGCGATGAGTGTGTGGGGGAGCCGTTTGAGGAACCCGACCGTGTCGGTTGCGAGTGCTTTCATGCCGTTGCCGAGCCACACCTCCCGCGTCGCGGGATCGAGGGTTGCGAAAAGCCTGCTCTCGGTATGAAGCGACGAGTGGGAGAGCGTGTTGAGCAGGGAGGATTTGCCCGCATTCGTGTATCCCACGAGCGCGACACGGTTCATACTGCGCCGCCTCTTTCGTATCTCCACACGGTGCTTCCTGACCGACACGAGGTCCTGCTTGATCTTGCTAACCCGTTTCGAAAGCCGCCTGCGGTCCATCTCGAGCTGTTTCTCACCTGGCCCCTTCGTGCGGTTGCCGCCAACGATACGGTTGAGGTGAGGCCACATGTGGCGCAGCCTCGGCAGCGCATAGTTCAGGGTGGCAAGCTCAACCTGAAGTTTTGCTTCCCGGGTGCATGCACGCAGTGCAAAGATCTCGAGGATGAGTTCGGTGCGGCTGATGATCCTGCACTTGAGCATCTCTTCCAGGTTGCGGAGCTGCACAGGGGAGAGTTCAAAATCGAAGAGTACCGCTTCGACTCTGTATTCGCGGACGAGTCGTTTAATCTGTCGGGCCTGCCCCACACCGATGTACCAGGCAGGATCGATGCGGTCACGGCGCTGCAGGAGTTTGAGCTTCGTCTCAAAGCCAGCTGTGTCAGCGAGCAGGGCGAGCTCGTCGAGGGATGCCTGGTCCCTCTCAATGCATCTCCTGTCGATATTGATGCCTGTGATGATGGCTGGCTTTAACGGTTCCATGAGACACTTTAATAATATTTCCAGCTGAGCAAAAATCAAGCGAATTTAACATTAAATTCATGGAAACTGGCACAGATACCGGCATCATTTAATCGCAGGAAACTGGCAAAGGCACAGGCATCACCTAATCGCAGGAACCTGGCAAAGGCACAGGCATCACCTAATCATATTTATTGACATAGTTGCTGTAAAAGGGTACCATGAATGCCATGACGAAGAGGGAAAAGAACGTGGTTCTTGGAATCCTGGCCGTGTGCGCTGCCGGCCTCCTCTTCCTGACCCTGAACAGGTATTCCTTCTATCAGAACTATATCGACCTGACCCCTTCACGGGAGGTGAGCCGGCAGATCACGGAAGGGGCTGCTGCCGACAGCGGGCAGCAATCAACTACCCAGGACCTGCAGTCTTCGACAGGTGAAGAGCCTAGTGCTCCACTTCAAACAATTAATATAAACACCGCTGACCTCTACGAGCTCGAATCCCTTCCCGGAATCGGCCGTGTCACGGCACTCAACATCATCGACTACCGCACCCAAAACGGCCCCTTCACGGAATTCGATGACCTTATCAAGGTCAAGGGCATCGGAGAAAAAAAACTTGAAATGTTAAGACAGCATGTTACCATCAGGTGAAAATTGGTATGCTGAAGGCACCTGGCACAGACAAGGCATCACCCAAGCAAAGAAATTGGCATGCTAATTATTTTGATTTTTTCCATTTTTTGGGTATACTATGATTAAGATAAACTTCAGTATTCTTCGACTTCATGTATTTATACCGTCTTCGAGGGGGCTTACATGAGCGGGACCGATAAAAAAAACGATGAGGTCTTGGGCGCTGAAGAGGGTGAAACAATTGCTCTGTCAAGCAATGAGCTTGACGATATCCTCTCTGAAGCTGAAATAGTGCAGGAAAAATCACAGAAGGCCGAAGACCGCGGTGAAGAGGCTCCCGCAATATCTGAAGAGGATTTTAATATCCCCGTGACTGAAGAAGAGTTTGACATATCGGGTGAAATAGACCAGCTCACACCGGAAGATCTTGAGAACATCGAGCTCGAGGAGAGCGAGATCGAGTCTTTCTCCAAGGAGCTAGAAGAGGAGCTGGGTGAGGAAATCGAACTGCCCGAGGGACTTCCCGAAGAGGAAGCGGAGGTCGTCTCGTCGGAAGAGATTAGTGAAGAGCTCGAGGGAATCGATACCGGTGAGTTGTCCTTCGAACCTGAGATGGAAAGCGTTGAAATCGATCTCGAGTCACTGGAAGATGTTGATATCGAAGCGGTTGATCTTGGCGACCTGGACCTGGGTGAGGAAATCGGTGAACAGGAACTTTCCGAACCGCCCGTGCTCGGCGAAGAATCCATAGATATAGATCTCGAGCCCGATGAAGCCTTCAAGGAGGTGGGAATCGAGGGCATAGAAGAGACAGTCATCCTTGAGGATGTGGATCTCGAAGGTGTAGAGGATATTACCGTCGAAGAGGAACTACCCAGCATCGGAGAGGAAGCTGGTGAAGTCTTGATGGAAGATCTGACAGAGGATGAATTTCCCGATCTCGAGGCTCCCGAAGAGATCGCTGCAGAAGAACCTGTTGAAGAACTCTCCGCTGAAGAGTTCATTGAAGAAGCCCCCGGTGAAGAGCCTGCTGAGGAAGCAGAAGTTCCCGGGCTCACCGTCGAGGAGCTTCCGGATGAAGGTTTTGCAGATGAAGTACAGCTCGGTGAAGAGGAGGAGAAAATCCTCAGCGAGGACTTCGACCTCACCGCAGGTGTGGAAGAGCTCCCAGAAGAAGAAGTCGTTACCATCTCCGGTGAAGAGCTTGGTAAACTCTACGAGGGAGGGGCTGTTGATGCAGCCCTGCTCAATGATATCACCACTATTTTGAAATTCATGGATACGTTGCTCGGCGACCTGTCCGACGAAAAGATCGAGGAGTTTGCCCAGTCCGAGTACTTCCCGCTGTACAAAGAGGTATTCGAAAAGCTGAACCTGACGTAACCACCCAATCTCACTCCCATGAAAATATACACAGGATGCGTACCCTGTTTCGAGCAGAAACAACTGCAGATTATCACCCCCTCACGCTGAAACAAAAACTTTCACTCTCCTGTTTAATATCTACTGATCTCAAAACAGAAAGGAGAGCATCATGAGAAACTTTAACCTTACTGTGCTCGAGGGCCGGCTTGTGAGCGATCCCGAGCTCCGCTACACCCAAAACGGCACAGCCCTGTGCAAGTTCTCGATTGCCAACAACAACGACTATTACAAGGATGACGAGCTCCAGAAACAGGTCAACTTCGTTGACGTCACCACCTGGGCAAAACTTGCCGAACGGTGCAATGAGTATCTGAAAAAGGGAAACCGCATCATTATCAATGGCAGGCTCAAGCAGGACCGCTGGCAGGACGACAACGGAGGCAACCGATCGAAGATCAGCATCGTGGGGAATCAGGTACAGTTCCTCGATCTGAAGAACGGCGACGGCGACAGTGAAGAAACCGACGGTGATGAGCTGTACTGAAACATCCGCCTTTTACCATTACGAGTCCTCAAACGGGCCTGCCGCGAAAACCGTCAGCAGGCCCACACATCCAATCTTACACGTTGAGAATCCATAGCGCGGCTTTCCACCACAACAAAATAAAATGATAGCATAATCGCGCTATACTTTATTAAAGCTTCTCGTCCCGCAGAAAATACCCCTAAAGGGACTCTCCCAAAAGGGACTCCTTCCCTCCGGTCAGTCGCCTCACTTCGCTCGGTCGTACCAAGGGCACTCCCGTTGGTCGCCTGCGGGACGAGACTTTCAGATGAATAGCATAAAGGAGTATAAAAAATCATTCGATAATGAAAGAGAACCAATTGGTTAAAACGGAAACTCCATGTTCAATAAGTTCTTGAAGATTGCTCTCATTCCACTGACCCTGGTGTGTGCCGTTCTCTTCACCCCGACCGTGCAGGGTATGGATTTCTATCAGATACGAGAGGCAGGTCCGCCTGAAGTAGCTGACGAGGGAGTCCTCTTTACCTATGAACCGGAAAAGAGAGTGCCGAGATACGTGATGGTGAGCGGTGATTTCGATAACTGGAAATCCCTTCACATGATGAATAAAAATGATGAAGGAGTATTCGCATACCTGTACGATGAGACACAGGATCACACTGATGCCGGCAAGCGTGGCGTTATTATCGGCAAGGGGCAGTACAACTATCGATACCTCGTGGACGGTGTGTGGATCTCTGACCCCCTGAACAGTAAGAAGACTTACGATACATACGGCACAGAACTCTCCCAGTTCACGGTCAGAACTCCGGTCATCAAGAGGCAGAAAAACCCGATCCACATTGAAGACTCCCTCTACATCTTCTATTACGTGCAACCACGGGCAAAAAGTGTATACTTAATAGGCGACTTCAACAACTGGAACCCATACTCCTATCCCATGCACAGAAATGAGCGGGGATGGTGGGAGATAGAAATCGACCTTCCCGACGGGGAGTATTCCTACCGGTTCATCGTCGATGGGAAACACCGCGTTGACCCGCTTGGCAGAAACATCAAACATGATCGCTTCAACAGGGAACTCACCAGCCTGATCATCCCCCTCGAGCTCATGGTTGAGGAGGAAAAACCAGCCATCATTTTCCAGCTGCAGTAACCATCCAAGTTGTTTATTACTTAATCAAACATTGAAAGGGTATTCAGTACACTCTGTCTGGGGATACAATTTAGCAAAAGAAACAACCCGATGGGTATTCGCTCGTGGGGCAATCATACGTG
>CBFDDP010000173.1:0-5359 GCA_965603595.1 uncultured bacterium | reverse complement strand
AGTGGTCTATCTCGTAAATTCGGTGACGTATTTTATGCCGAAAGGGCTAAATCTTCAGATTGTTTCGACAGCTTTTTTAACATCTTTGTCAAATCTTCTCGTGTAAACTTCCACTCAAATGGTTTTGCGATTTTTTCATAATGCTCCTGAAATTGAAGAAGTCTTTCCTCAACCGCTTCCAAACAATCAAAATCATTTGGAGTAAGAACCTTTCGTTGAACAATGGAAAAATATATCTCGATTTGATTGAGCCAACTGGCATGTACCGGTAAATGCACAACAACAATGTTGGGCCACCTCTGCTGTAACCGGGTAATACAAGGTTGACCACGGTGAGAAGATCCATTATCCAGTATCCAGAAAACCCTTTTTGCTGAAAGATAGGGTTCTTGAGTCATAACATCGTTGACGAGACGATCGAAGGCCTCAATGCCCGATCTGGATTCACAGCGCCCAAAGACTTTTGCGTGTCTCACATCCCATGCAGCTATATAAGTCAAAGAACCACCCCGCGTGTATTCATGTTCCACCCGCATGCATTTTCCTGCCATCGGAGCAAGCGTAGCATGCCTGCGAACTCTCGCCTGTATACTCGTCTTTTCGTCAGCAGAAATCACATATTCATCAAAACCAAGAGGGTGACCGCACCAAATCCCCTGATATAAATCCAGCACATAACTGGCTTTTTGCTCAAATTGTGGATCCCGAGGGAATATCCAACTTCGGTATTGCCACGGCCTTATAGCATCTTCACTGAGCCATCGCCAAACGGTAGAACCACTTATTTGTGCGACAATTCCTCTGCGTATAACCTCTGTAGCAATCTCAGCAGAGCTAAATCGTGACAGCGGTATACCTCTGTCAAATGGTAATTCGCACGCCAATGCCTTGACCTCCATCACCACATTAGGGGGAAAAACCGGACGGTCGTCCGGGCCGGGAACGATCTTCAAGTCCTTCCAGTCGTTCATTGAAGAATCTCTTTCTCCATTTGCTCACAATCTGCCGAGGTAAGCTCAATCTACGGCCAATGGTGTTGTTATCGAGCCCTTTTGCTGCCATCAATACCACTTTGGCGCGCACTACTTGATAATATGGTGACGTATATCTGCTGGCCATCCGTTTTAGTTCTGCTTCTTCAACGAGTGATAAAACAATAAAATAGGGACTTTTTCTTGGCATATCTTGCTCCGTGAAGGAGAATATATGCCATAGTATAACTTAAGACGGATTAAATATCAACGCTATATACGTCATCGTATTTATGAAAATACCTACTTGGCATTGTAACAACACTAGTTATTGGAGCATGCATCGGCCTTTTTCATGGCGTTCTTGTTACCAAAGGCGATGTTCCGTCATTTGCCGCAACTATCGGCGGAAGGGAGATATTCCGCGGATTAACACTTATCTATACAAACGGATTACCTATCAACTGGCTTCCCAAATCATTTCGTTTTCTCGGAGCGGGTTATGTCGATCCCTTCCAGGCACCCATCGTATGTGTAATTATAGTCTTCGGGATTGGGTATATACTTCTGAACAGAACAAGACTGGGGAGGTACACAGCCATGGGAGCCAATGAACAAACGCCAAGGCTCACCGGAGTCAAAGTTGATCTATATAGAACAGTGACATATATACTATCGGGAGTAAGCGCTGCCTTGGCAGGTATCGTGCTGACAGGACGTATCAACTCCGCTCATCCTCAGGCAGGTATTGGGTACGAGCTTGAAGTAAATGCAGCAACAGTCATAGGAGGAACGAGCCTTGCTGGTGGTGAGTGACAGCTCAACGGTACGCTTATCGGCGCTCTGCTAATCGGCATTATCAGAACCTATTGCATGTCAGTGTGTACTACCAGGAAGTTACTGTCGGCATTGTCATTGTACTGGCCGTAATTTTCGACAGATCTAGACAAAAATTAAAATGATTTGTGTGGAAACTCAAATATGAGGTCAGGAAAAAACATTTATTAATATTTTAAACATCTATCTCCGGTGGATGACATGAAAACAGAAGGTATTTTAAGGAGTATTCGCCTTAAATAAATCAGCCGGAATGACAATCCTTGAGCAAAAGGGCCCTACCCGCTGAATGACCTTTTTTCTTTGTGTGACCGGCATGTAATATCCACTTATAGGTATAAGTCCTCACTTGGCACGGCGTGTAAAAGTTATCTGAGCTCTCAGTGTGGTTATCGCGAAAAGGCTTAGACGACCGGAGGGAGTGTCAGTGGTCCAAAGCGCTGGATATATCGATAGTGGTTAATAAAAGGCATTCATTCCTGGATTGGAAGGCACCTATCTTCAAAGTCATGTATCAACATGAAAGGAATGGATGCAGATGCGATGAGAAATCTTATGCCTGACGGCTTCGTGGCAGCTTTTATTTGGCAGCTGCTGCTCGGGCAAAGTTGGCCAGAGCCCCTTTGACCTTTTGAATGTTCTCTTCGCAGCCCTGGATGCCGTGTCGATCAGCCAAATAACCCGGATCGTTATAGGTCAGCCAGACCTCGCCGGACTCGTCTTCCCAGATCAGCATTTTCTGAGGAAGGTCAATGGCAACGGTCTGCTCGCACTGCATCAGGGGAGTTCCTACTTTGGGATTTCCGAATATGAGCAACTCTGTCGGCCTCAATTTCAAGTCGACGCTGGCAGCCCCTGCTGCGTGGTTGATACGTGCCACAATTTTCATGCCCTTTTCTTTCAGGATCGATTCCAATCGGTTGCCCGTTTCGGTTACGCTGTGATTGCTGCGGACGCTCACCAAACCGCTCTCGGCCAGAGCAATCGACGAAAATAGAAAAGTGATTATCAAGAATAAAAAGATTCGTTTCGCCACCTGTTGTACCTCCAGTTATTGTTTTAAATTTATGTACCGATACCCTGAGGGTCAAACCCAATTAACGGGTCAGTGCTCATAGCAACTCTTAATCTTGCGATCCATTTCTACGCTCTAGATAACGCGGGCGCGGATACCTTTTCGCTGCATCACGGTGGAGATGGGCACGACTGCTATAAAAAATAATAAAAACCCGGAGCCCGAGCCGTCCCGCAGCGGAGCTTCTCGACAACGGGCAGCTTAGGTGCAAGTAAAAAGTGATTTCCCTGCAGAAGTGCCGGCATTATCTTCTAGTCTTATACGCAAGCCGGGAGGAGGATCAGGATGCTGAAGAATACCACTAAAAAATGGAGCTTCCTTGTTATCGGAACCCTCATAGCTGCCATCGCTGCGGTCATGATCGGTTGCACAGGCATAAGCTACCAGCGGCCTCCGTCCACCATGGAGGTTTTACAGATAAGACGGAGGGAGATTGATGCAAAGAACCGGCAGATCGTCGACGATCTCCGGCAGGGAGGATACGTTATCTTCCTGCGCCATGCCAAAACCGACTGGTCGCAAATGGATATCGAGCCTTTCGATTTCACCAGCTGCTCCGGGCAGAGAAACCTTTCCGAAGAGGGGCGCTCGCAGGCTGAGAGAATTGGCGAGGCATACCGCGCACTCGACATACCCGTTGCAGAGGTGATCTCGAGCCCCTTCTGCAGATGCAAAGACACGGCGGAACTCGCATTCGGCTCTTACGAGTTGGAAGAAGACCTGCAGCACGTGCCCTACAGGGAAAACCGTGAGGGCAGGAGAAAGATGCAATACCTATACGACAGCCTGGATGAAATGCTCGCACGTGTACCGCCCTCCGGACAGAACACCGTGCTCGTGGGGCACTCCCCGAATCTCATAAGTAGGGTGGATATACGGCACCTTCCCGAAGGAAATACCGTTGTCTTCAAACCCGACGGCATGGGCTCTTCGGAATTGATCGGAATGATCTTTCCGAAAGACCTGTTCAGGCTCTACTGATGGAACTGTCTTCCAATACCCGGACGCAGTATACCGGGGATAAGATACTCGGTCACTGTGGACAATGACGACCATATTGATAAATAGTGATGGTGCCAGGTTCATTGAGAGAATAGAACATTGGGCAGCTGATTCAATGTCTCCTGACATATGAGAGAAAGAACTCGAACATTTTCATGGTGACGTCTGTGGGTACGGTATGGTCAAGCATGGGAATGTAGCCTCCTTATTCTACCATGAAAGGCACCTTATTGTCAACTTCGCACTTCACTGCTTCCCGATTTATTGCCAGCGTGTATTTATTCAACCCTCCAATGATGGTGAACCGGTTGCCGTATTCCTTTCTTATTTCGATTATATTCATACCTGCTTGCACTTCAAAAGAATAAGAGGCATTGGCTCCGCAATCCAGGTAAATCGGCAACATCTTTCTGCAGTCTCCATCGTTGTCAACTATAATTCCCTCTACTCCGTTCTCCTGTGGGGATAGGATTACATCTTTTAAGTACGAGGCCATGAATTCCCTGTAACTTTCCGGTGAAATCAAAGGCCTGGATCGATAACACATATCCTCCCATAGCATGATGAAATCAGGTACGACATCCCTGCAGATGAGATTGATAAATCCTCTGTAGAAATCACTCCAATGTCTCATTATCTCATGGATGAAAGAAGGATTATCGTAAAGCGCATACATGAGGGTTTCGTCCCCCATGAGGTTTCGCAAATGCCCGAAGGGGCCTATGATAAACATACCGAGCGGATAGTCCCGCTGCAGATAATCCCTAACAACGCCCTCCCGGTTTGATGGGAACCTGTCCTTACTGGTCCAATCGAGACGCCATTGTATGTGCTTCTTATAATCTTCTCTCGACGAAACAGGAAATTTCAAGAATAACGGCATGGATGTGTCTGTATCTTTTTTTTTATTTTTTCCAGTATACCGTCACGGTCCTGAATTGTTAAACGTTCGCCCTCATCCTGAAATGTTCTTTTTTCGAACATGGGACAGAATGGCTCCGTTATCCAACTACCGTCGAAGGGCAGCCAGACTATCTTATCCATGTCGAAATAATCGTATATTTCCGAATCGGTTATATTGGAGCACTCAATATGTTCAGGGAACCCTTCCTCATGCCATTTCAATGATAGGTTATTATGATTAAAGCTAAAGAGTGATCTTTGAACCGTTATGCTTTGTAACACGCGGCAGGTGACTGTATACCGCCCTTTCCTTTTTTCTTCCTCAAACAAACGAGGAGGGAAAGATGATAATCAGGTTTCACGGTATTGATCGTCACAAGAAGTATTCTACCATAGCTGTGTTGGATCGAAAAGGAGAAGAAATTACTTTTGAACCGAGATGCTCTGATCTGGAAGCCTATATTAACAACCTTGGTCCTGAGGATGCAGCACTTTCAGGGTAGTAAAAAGATCGCACCTTATCCTGTGAAATCATCATATCTTGACTTACAGAATAGGAACCGGATCAGGA
>CBFDDP010000172.1:0-5451 GCA_965603595.1 uncultured bacterium | reverse complement strand
GACCCATTGGAGCACGTAGAGTGATTCCATCTCTTATCAACCCATCAAATCACGGATTTGCCAGGAATTCCCTCAAAACTATGTTACACGACCAGTCACGAGTTTGACAGATAGGTCACCATACCGTTTGTGGCGATAATGGCGCCGAAACATCCCAGTAAACCGTATATCAATCTCCTGATGAGGCGCAGGTCGAGTTTTTCAGAGACCCGGTGCCCTATGTAAAGCATGAAGGCTGCGGGAATCAGTACCACGAGGGCGGTCAGGAGTACATCCTCTGTATAGCCCGCCTTGCCGACGCCCACAATGATAAGCCTGATGATGCTTGCAATGATAAAGGTGGCCTGCAGTGTACCCTTCATATCCCGGGGGTCATCCATCTGTGAGTAGAGATAGAGGGAAAGCGGCGGCCCCCCCGACATGAAGGCGCCCGCGATAAACCCGCTCACCGCACCAAACAGTATACCGAAGGACGGGTGTACCCTCTTCCTGAAACGAAAGGGGAAAAAGAAGTACAGCGAGCCGAAGAGTATGATGATTCCCAGGAAGAACTTGAAGAGCGGCAGCTGATGATATCTGAGAATGAACTGATAGCCCGCAGGTATGCCCATAGCCGTACCGATGCTGACGAACAGCACCTGACGCCAGACGATCTTTGTGCGCTTTGAGGAGAGGTAGAGCAGGATGATAGTGTTGACCGCAAAGATGATGTTGAGAACAACGGATACCCGTTCAAGATTGACATCGAGCAGAGAGAAGGTGGTCATGGTAATGATACCCGAGCCGAGTCCGGCAAAACCCCGCACCCCTGCTGCAAGCGGTATCACAATGAGATAGGGCAGTATATTCTTGAAATCGCGCATAGTATCCAGTTATGAACTAGTAGCCGAGGGCTTCGAGTCGTGATCGAACCTTGTCCTCCTCCGCCTCCTTCTCCACGCTCTCTCCGGGCTTCTCCTCCTTCGCTGAATCCCCTATGGCCCGCAGCAGAGAATACCCTTCCATTTCATAGTCAATGGTGTTATAGGGAGCGCGCAGATTCATGATATCGATTATTGTAGGTGCAATATCCAGCACCGAAACAGGCTTCAACTCGCCAGCCGCAGGAAAATCAGACCCGCTCATACACATATACCCGAAGCGTCCGAGGCCTTCCCTTGTTTCCTCCTTCACACCTTCGGTGTTGATGATCTCTGCCCTGCCAAAGCCCACCCGGTGGTCGGTCCTCCACCGGCCTCCATCGATATGAAGCAGCACATCCGGGCCATACTCTACGAAGCTGCCGAAACAGAGGTCTTCCCCTCTGAAGACTTCCGCGGGCACAGGCTTCCCCTTCACCGTGGCAATGTCCCCGAGGTCCTTGCTCAGCTGATCGAGCACCTTACCGTGTTCCTCCAGCCCCACAGCTCCCACTTTCTCTCTGCCCATCAGATTGATATAGACCTGACCGGTCTCTCCCATGGCCCAGGCTTTTGTTTTGGACCAGTCAACATGCGCCTCCTCAAGAGGAATCGGCTCCTTGGGGTACTCCTTAAGGCTCAGATATCCCTTCTCAATGAGCCATTCATTGAGATTTATGATGCCGTCGAGCCGCCGCACTGCTGAGACGCTGAAGAGGCAGAGTACAGTATCGTTGTCCAGTATACTCCTGATCTCACCAACCCGCTCATCGATGAAGCGATAGTACTCGCGAAGGGTTTGCTGGTTCTTGGATTTTGGATCATGGAATGGATGACTGCCGTCAGCATCACGCAGGAAAAGGTGGGAGACTGTCTCCATACCGTCAATCACTGCCATCACCATGTCGCACAGCTTCTCCTGCACGAGATACTTCACCAGGGTAAACCACTGCTCATCCATCCTCTTTATTTCCGTAAGCAGCGATATTTTATCAATACCGGAACGCTGGTCACCGAGAGCAGGGGCTTCACGTATGTACTCACCGACAATTCTGTTCACATCTTTGGCAAGCTCATTAGGCCGGATGCAGGGTCCCGAGCTGTCACCAGAGTTGCCGCCGCCTAACATACCACCACCAACACAGAACCCGCCCGGTATTTCCGGCACCGGGTCCGTCCAGGGCAGGTTCACTACCCCAACCCGCTGACCGAGCTTTGAAAGTACCCGATAGAGGGGCCGAATTCGCGTTTCAATGACCTCAGAGCCAACTCTTTCCTCCAAAGTGTAGGAGTGCGCTGAGCGGTACCGCTTCCCCCACACACCAAAAGCCCCGGGATTCCTCCCGGACAGGGAGCTTATCCACGCATGCGGCGACAGGGGAGGAAGGGTACTCTCAAGACGCCCCCATACCCCATTCTCCCTCATCTTTTGCAGAACGGGCAGCTCACCGAGAAAGCGTAGTACCAGGTCGGGATTCAAACCGGAAATACCTAACACAACTGCACGACGCATCTTTGCCCCCCTCAAGATATATGAGCTGATCACATGTAACCGAGTTTTCGTAGCCGGTCCATGGTTTTTTCCTTGTCCTGACGCCGACCGGCCCGTTCCACCGTATTTTCCAGGTCCTGCTCCCAGGCCGGCTGATCAGATATCTTCAGGCTCGTTGTCTTTGCCCCGAGAGACCGATACCCCTGCCTGTAGAGCGGGCAATAGGGTATATCAAAGTGAAGGGTCGTATCCCAGATATCCCGTTCCGTGAAGTGCAAGATCGGACGGTATCTGGCGTGGGCAGGGACGAGATGGGCTGCTGCGGCCTCCTCAATATAGGGGTCATTTTTTCTCGCGGGCTGCTCATCCCAGCGAAGCCCCTGGAATACTGCCTTAACATCATTATCTTCGATATAGGTGTTGAACACAACGGTCTTCATGAGATGATTCCCCACATAGGACTCGGCTTCGAAGGGAAATCTTTCAAGCTCGAAACCGATCCGCTTGATCTCCGCCTGATTCCGCTCGCTCAAATCCGAGACCTTGACGTCCGCGTTGAGTTTGTTGCCCGCCGCCTTCAACACGTCATCATTCCTTCCCCAATCAAGCCCCACATGCCACTCCTTACTATAATAGTGTAGGAAGTCGTCTATCTCCTCAAAGGCGTCCCCCTCATCGATGGTGAAGGCCTTGGGCAGGTCTATTCCATTCTCCTGGCAGTACTGGCGGCAGATCCAAAGCGTCAGTGTACTGTCCTTGCCGCCCGACCAGATAAGGCGCGTCTCTTCAGGCTTGAAGCGATCAAAGGCCTGTCCGAAGATCTCCTTTGATTTTTCAATTTTGCCCTCCAGCTCCTCAATTCTCTTATCATCAAGCATACTGTTCCTCCAAACTCCTATCTGTTTTTCAGCCAGGTCTGCAATTCAGCTTTCAAGGCATCGGCTTGTTCATCCTCATCGATCAGGTTCTTCTTCTCGCCGGGATCGTCCTTCACATGGTACATCTCCCATGCACCCATCCCCTCATCGAGGATGATTTTCCGCTCATCCTGCATGCAGTAGTAAATGGGCCTGTCCTCGTCCTTCTCCTTGTGGCCCCGCTTGTTGATCGCCTCTCCAAAGCAGCTCCGGGCCTTATACCCATCGATGGGCAGAAGTGAGCTGCCACTGAACCCATCCACCTCCCCTATCTCGAGGAGATACGCAATAGTGGGCGAAATGTCGATGTTACTGACAGGGTGCACATACATCTCACCCTCCGTCCTTCCACGGTCATAGATGAAAAGAGGCACCCTGACGAGCTCCGAGTACATCTTTCCGTCGTGTGATAGCCCTCCGTGCTCGCCGAATTCATCGCCGTGATCGGAGCCGAAGAAGATAACCGATGTATCGAGGACACCGGCCTGGTCGAAAATTTGAAAAAGGTCTCGAATGCAGCTGTCCACCTCAAGGACTTTTGCACTGTACAGCTTTTTGAGAAGCTCCACGTTCTTCTGATCAGAGGTTTCACGCTTCAGGATGACCTCCTGGAACAGCCTGAACATCTCCCCCTTTTCCAGGTCCAGCTCTTCGTCAACCATACGTATGAATTCCTCTTCAGGCACATAGGGCTCATGTACATCCATGTAGTGCACCCAGAGGAAGAATGCCCTTTCCATATCGTCTCTGACATTCCCCGAGAGCCAGGTCTCCACCTTTTTGTTAATCACACCTCCCCGTATGAAGGGGTAGAGGTCGGTGACATCGTCCTCCATGGAGTCATAGAAAGTGTCCCAGCCCCTGTTCCAGCCGAAGAACCCGCTTAAGAACGGGTTTGAGTGAAACGCAGCCGTGACAATCCCCTCCCGCTTCACGACCTCTGAAATCAGAGTCTTCTCAGTTGGGAGATTTTTCTGTTTCCCGTACTCCAGGTAGTATGAGGAGGTCAGGATTCCGGGGAATGAAGCCTGCGTGTAGGGTCCCGTTGCGTAGGCCCGGTCGAATCTGAGGCATTTATCCTGCAGGGAATCCATAAAGGGAGTAAGGGACGCACCATTTCCGTAGCAGCCGAACACATCCCGCCGAAGGGTATCTATGGTAATGAGAATCACATTCTTCATTCTTTGCTCCGTCGTTTCAAAACTACAGTTTCAAACCCAAAAGTCCGGGATAATCATGCCCATACCGATAGGCGCCGTAAACAGGGTAGCTTCTGGACTCGGCCGGTGAAGCCACAACCTCGGGTCCCGGGAAGGCGTTTACATACTCCCATACAAGATTCTGATACGCAGTGACCTCGAATATCCTCCCTGTCATGCCTTCACAGATGAGGGTATTTCCGTTGGGAAGTCTCTGACAGTTGGAGTACATGGATGAGAAGAAGAGCATCTTCAGCGTACCGCCTTCGGGCCCTTCATAAGACCAGACCATCTCGCTCTTCCTCCAATTGACCTCGACCACCCGCGAGAAGTTCAGGGCCAAGCCCTGGGGATGAAAGCCGTTGTCATAGATCAGTACGTTTCCATTCTCAAGCATGGAGGGAGCATGCTGATGCGCGAGCTCACCGCCCGTGCCCCAGTGCCACAGGATATCCCCACTCTCCCTGTCTATGATGGCAACCGTATTGATCTTGGCGAAACTCACCAGGATGTTCCCGTTTGACAGCTCAATGCAGGAGTTTCCATGCATCCACGTATCCCGAGGGCAGAGAGGACAGCGATGAAACTCTTCCGGCTTCATCCGTTCGTGGGCAATCCACTCCCACACCACCGTTCCGTCCGGACGTATTTCCTGTATGGCATCACCCCACATGCTGCCGTCCCGCTCAGTCCCGGCTTCGCCCCCCGTCACCCTGGCAGTGACCTTCTTCGGGACCTCGACCCATTTCATGCCGAGGGTATTGCCGTTTTTCATCCTGAACAGTGCATGGTGGAGAGCCGGGTCTCGGTACTCCCAGACCACCTCTCCCTTCAGCGTCACCTCAAACAGCCGGCCGAATGCGCCCTCGCAGACAAATGTGTTTCCATTGGGGAGTCGCTGGGCGCTGGACTCGTAAGGGCTGTAGAAGTTGAACATCGGACGA
>CBFDDP010000171.1:0-5635 GCA_965603595.1 uncultured bacterium | reverse complement strand
TTAAATTTTTTTCAGGTGATGCATTTATGCCTTGACAATGAAGGGGAATATGGTATGCTTTGGCCGATTTCCATGCAGGGTTTATCATGAGGAGGAGAGGATGAAAGTCAGTATTGATGCCGATCTTTGCACAGGTTGCGGTACCTGTACGGACGATGTCCCGGATGTGTTTGAAATGGGCGATGAGGTCGCCGAGGTGAAGAAGCCTGATGTTCCTGCCGACCTCGAGGATGCGGTCAGTCAGGCCGCCGAAGACTGTCCGGCTGAGGCAATTATAGTCGAGTAGACCGCTTTACTCTCCAGTGTACCAGAGTATTTCATCATCTGAGGCACCTGCTCTTTGAGCGGCTGTACGCACTCCCTGGGAATCCAGTAAATACTGGTTTCTTTCGGTAAGCAGGGAGGAGATTTTTTCAACCTTTTACAAATGGCGTGCAACCTGTCTGTCGTTGGTATCTACGCGGCCGCGTGTATCCCAACCTTCCTATCTTCGTATGTGAATCCCGTATATTCCCCGAAGCAGCGGTTTGTGACCAGCATCTATTATACAGTAAGTTGATAAAAGTACCATTTTTGTAGTATTCTTTGTTGAGAGTGGATACATGAAACGTCGCATAAAAATAACCGTATTCGGCATCGTACTGAACACCTTCCTCTTTCTCATAAAGCTCCTGGGAGGTATCTTTTCCGGAAGCCTCGCACTGCTATCCGACTCCTTCAACTCGCTGACCGATATACTTACCTCGCTGACCATCTTCTTTGCCGTGCGCATCGGCGCAAAAAAGGCCGATTCCGATCATCCTTTCGGTCACCGCAGGGCGGAGCCGATTGCCGGTCTCGTGGTTGCCATATTCGCCGCCATACTGGGGTTTCAGGTTATATCAAACGCATTTCGCGGCTTCTTTGAGCCGAGGGAGCTGGACATAGACCTGATTATTTTTTTAATCATAGTCGTGAGCATCGTAGTCAAGGTGTACATGTACATACTGTTCCGGAGGGAGGGAAAACGGAGCAAGAGTCCGGCACTCATGGCTTCCTCCGTGGACAACCGGAACGATATCCTGGTGTCATGTTCGGTGCTTATCGGGAACCTGTTCGGGTATATCGGATATCCCATCGGAGACACCATCGTGGCGATTTTCATTGGAGCATTCATCGTGTATTCAGGGTTCAAGATCAGTATGCAAAACCTGGATTTTCTCATGGGCAAGGTGCCTGATGAGGATATCATCGACCATTTGAAGGAGAAGGCCCTTTCCATCAGAGGGGTGAAGCGGCTCAACGATGTGCGCGCCCACTATCTCGGTAACTTTATACAGGTTGAGATACACATAGAGGTGGACAGGCGTCTGAGTACCGAGAAATCGCACGATATTGCAACGAAAGTACGCGATCTCCTCGAACAGGAGGAGATCGTGGATTACGCCTTTGTACACGTGGATCCTGTGTGATTGGAGACAGCTGCCCATGGACTACCCGAAGCTCCGACCGGTTGACGCAATTCCTGCACAGGATAGGATGATCTGCCTGCGTGACCCGGGAGGTTTCTCAGACAAGATCCTGCTGCTCCCGCCCGAAGCATTCTTCATCATCTCCCTTTTCGACGGCCGCCACTCCGTCCTGGACATACAGGCAGCGTTCACGCGACAATTCGGCGACCTCCTGTTCAGCGATAAAATACGGGAGCTCATCGATCAGCTCGACAGCGCCCTGTTCCTGGAGAGTGACCACTTTCAGGAGGTGAGGGACCGGGCTGTGCAGGAGTACCGAAGCTCGCCCCTACGGGCAGCATCCCATGCAGGGCTGTCCTACGAGGCTGACGGGAAGGAGTTGAGGAAACAGCTCGACGGGATGTTTACCGAACCGGGAGGGCCCGGCCTGCCGGATACTACATCTCCAGGTGGAAGGCTCCGCGGACTGATCGCTCCTCATATTGACATCCGTCGCGGAGGGGCCTGTTTTGCCTCGGGGTACACGGAGCTTGCGCGGGAGTGCAGGGCACGGTTATTCGTGATACTCGGTATATCCCACGTACCAACAGCGCGCCGTTTCGTGCTCACCGACAAGGACTTCGACACACCACTCGGTGTAGTATCGACCGATCATACATTCATTGAGAAATTATCAAACAGATGTGGCAGAGATTACTTCGAAGACGAGCTCGTACACCGTAATGAGCACTCCGTGGAGTTTCAGGCCGTTATGCTGAAATACTTGTATCCCGACCGGGAGGATCTGCGAATCGTTCCCATTCTCTGTTCATCAAAGGATAATATACTGGCGGGCAACTCGCCTGCGGAAGACCCTGAGGTTCAGGAATTTACGGCTGCTCTCCGGAGGATGATCGACGGATGCGGGGAGGAGGTCTGTCTCATCGCGGGTGTTGACCTGAGTCACCTGGGACAGCGTTTCGGGCAGGTGGTGACCATGACACCCGCATTCCTCGAACAGGCAGAGGCGGAGGATATGGTGATGATCGAGCGCATCATCGATAGGGATGCTGATGGGTTTTTCAATCACATAAGGGCAGAGCAGGACCGCCGCAATGTGTGTGGAGTACCGGCAATTCACACGCTTCTCACAATCGTCGATACATCCAGTGCCTGCCTTCTTCGATACGAGCAGTCGGTAGATGAGCAGACTCAGTCTGTAGTCACCTTTATGGCTGCAGCACTCTATGCATAGAGACATCTTTTAGGTATCCTGGAGGGGAATCATCACTAAGAGCAGGTGTCTGTTGTGCGCATCAGTATATATGAGATGACAGGAAAAGCCGTGTGACACCACCGATGTGGAGACAGAATGCAGCTCCTGTATCTGGAGGAAGAGGAAACAAACTGCACTTCAGGTTTCAGAGGTTGATCGAGAAATTGTTCTTCAGGGGCCGCACAACTGCGTGGAGCAGGAGGGTGAGTTTCTGGTTGGGGAATACGATCGTGATCTTTGGCCTCTTCTTTGTTCTCACACAGCTGTTGCTGTACCGCTGGACGGGCGGTTTGTACGCTGCGGGCGATGGGTTCCGTCTCGATGGGGTCTTCGGCGGTCTTGACAACAGCATACCATTTGTACCCCAGATGGCTGTTTTCTACGTGTACACCTATTATCCCTGGGTCTTTTTTACCATGCTCTTCTTCACCTTCCTTGAGTATGAACAGGGCCTCATGTTCGGTGTTTCCCTGTTTGCCGTTGGGATTATTGCAATGGTTGTATACATATTCTTCCCCGTTTCAGTGCACTGGTGGCGTCAGGAGCTCTTTGCAAACCGGTTGACGGACAATTTCTGGGCAGAGACCATGTATCGCTTCTACGAACGGGACACATCCTTCAACTGCTTTCCAAGCCTCCACGCTGCGGTATCAACGGTTACAGCCTGCGCCTGGTTTCAATACTGGAGGGTGAAGAGAAACTCCCGGAGGCTGTTCGCGGCACTTGTTTCAGCCATTCTGGCTGTCGGCACTATACTCTCAACACTGTTTGTCAAGCAGCACTATATTGTTGATGAGATTGCGGGTATGGCACTTGGATATATCGTTTCATACTCCGTGTACAGATTCTTATCGAAGCGGGCAACTGAAAGAGGATGAGGGTGGGTTAGCCGGAGCCCAATCCTTTCTTTTTTTTCTTTCTCTTTTCGTAAAAATACATGGACAGTCCCATGATGCCCATAATATAGCCGATGCCGCAGAGAATTTTTCCCACCGGCACCCTTTCCTTGGGACGCTGGTGCTCACCATGTGCTGCAGCAGTTTCCTTTCCGCCGAGCTCCTCTGCAGAGAGGCGATAGGTTGCGCGGTGCCCCATGGAAGCGTCCAGTACAATGGTCAGATCATTCCCCTTGGGCACGGGAAAGCTGAACAATCCCTCTTCATCCGTTACCCCCTTCAGGATGAGGGAGTCTTCACTGTCATACACAGATACCGTGCCATTATGCACCACCCTTCCGTCGGGGAAATAGCTCTCGGTATGAACGGTGTCGCCCTCGACCCATGCGAAGATGTTTACCTTGTGTGCGAAGGCTGGCATGCTGAGAACAAGAACAACAAGAGCGGTAACGATGGCGTGAAGCAGCCTATTTCGGTGCAACAGCTTCTCCTCCTCTGAATGTGTCGCTGAGAGAGACCTTCAAGATTTCCGGTTTTACCCTTTTTATGATCGAGAGAATAAAAACACTCATCACAGCTTCAATGCCCATGATGGGCAGGTTTGCAATGAGTACAAGCCTCGCCATGGTTGTGAACTCCTCTCCGGAAAACAGGAGCGAAGAGGCAGTGCACAGGGATGAGAGAAGAACGGCAAAGGCTCCGGCACATGCGGCTCCTGCCAGGGGCAGCCAATTGCCTTCTTTTCTCACCAGGGGACCAAAGACGAGGTAGACGATGATTGCAGGCAGGGCCATGTTTATCGTGTTCACCCCAAGAACGGTGAGCCCCCCATGCTGAAACAGGAGTGATTGAAGAAGAAGTCCGATTAGAATCGCAGGAAAGCATGCCCATCCAAGTAAAATTCCCATAAGCCCGAGGAAGAGGAGATGCACGCTCGACAGCCCGATGGGTACGTGGATGAGTGAAACCACAAAGAAGGCTGCTGTCATGACAGCTACCCTGGGCATCCCGTCCATATTCATCTTCTTAAGGCCTACCACAGTTCCGCCGGCAGCAAGAGCCGCGCCTGCTATGAGAACCTCTGTTGAGAGAACACCATCCGAGATGTGCATGTGTGAAATCTCCTCTTTATCTCATTCATCCGGACAGGATTGATGAAACCTGTTCGAAAGGGTGCTGCAAAATTACACTGTTCGTAGCGTACAGCTTGTCAGGGCATGTCATACACCTGTATCCAGAAAACGGCACCTATTTCCACGGGATACTCCTTCCCGTCGCTGTGCTTGATTTTAACCTTGTCCTCACTGAGCGCTGCAAAGGCCCACCAACCGGCTTTTGGACACGCATAGGTGAACACACCGTGCTGATCGGCGCGTATTACCTGTGTTATAAAAGGATCTGCCGGGGGTTCGATCTTTCCGTTTGCGAAATACTCGACCTCAATTTCGGCATAGGGGATGGGTTTTCCGAAAGCTTTCACAATGCCCTGGAACACATTTCCTGTCCATATACCGTATGGCCGTGTGAGTGGAATGATTTCGGTTTTCAGTCCTAGTTCCTCATCCCATCCCTCTTCAAGACCGAATGCATGTACCACCGTCTTTGTGTAGTGAACGATGAAGCTCTCCTCGGCGGGTTCGAAGTAGGGAGCCGGTTCCACGTAAAATACATAATCACCGGGCCGCTTTATACGGTAATTCGTTTGCCATGCAGAGAAACCTCCTCGTTTCCGCATTGTCAGTGTCCCACGTAAATCCTCAGTTCTTCCGCGAGCCTTTACACCAAAGGCAACGGGTTTCACCATTTCCATGAAGCTGCCTTCGAAGGGATGCATGAAGATGAGGTCAAGCTGCAGGTCTTTGCTGTCCCCTGCCATGATTATATCGTCGGAGGGGATAAGGCACTGGAAATGGGCAAAGGCAGAGCTACTGAACAGCAGGATGAGGAAAAAGACTGTTGTGTGCACCAGGGAGAATAATAGTTTCATGATCTTTCATCCTTATATTGATGGGCAGTACACATATTCGTGCCAC
>CBFDDP010000170.1:0-5649 GCA_965603595.1 uncultured bacterium | reverse complement strand
TACAGAAGCCCCTCGCAGCGCTGGGTTATCAGGGCAATGGAAAGGAAAAGGAGGGACTGAAGACCGTGATGGAACTTCCGCCGCGACCGCCCTCCCTCTGTCCCGGCTGCCCCCATAGAACGGTATTCAAAATCCTGCACAAACTGGGTCTCACCGTAACCGGTGATATCGGATGCTACACCCTGGGTGCGCTGCCCCCCTTCACCTCCATGGATACCTGCGTTGACATGGGTGCGAGCGTCACGCTGTCGCAGGGTATTGAAATCGCTGAGGACAGGGCCCGGGAAAAACACACGGTTGCGGTTCTCGGCGACTCAACCTTCACTCACTCAGGCCTTCCAGGGCTTTTAAACGCCGCCTACAATAATAGGAATTCCCTCATCATAGTGCTCGACAACGGCACTACAGCGATGACAGGCATGCAGCCCAACCCCCTTTCGGGACAGCGTATAAACGGCGAAGAAGCCGTTGTGCTCGACTATCAGAAACTGGGCGAGGCCGTTGGCATTGAGAGCGACCATATCGTCATCGCTGACGCCTACAAACCCGATGAGATCGAGGAGGCGATTACAAAACTCGTCAGGAGCGACAAGCTGTCCCTGTTCGTCGTGAAGGGGCTCTGTGTCATATTGAGACGTAAGAGAGAGAGGAGATCCTGAGCCATGAACAACGGTGTACACAACATCCTGATGGTCGGTGTCGGCGGACAGGGCATCATACTTGCCAGCGATATACTGACGCTTACAGCGATGTACTCCGGGTATGACGCGAAGAAGAGCGAGATACACGGCATGAGCCAGCGCGGCGGTTCCGTGTTCAGTCACATCCGCTTCGGCAATAAGGTCCACTCCCCCACCATCCCCGAGGGCGAGGCTCACATACTCTTCTCTCTGGAGGAGATGGAGACCCTCAGGTGGTTGAGCTACGCAAACCCGGAAAGCCTCATCATCACCCTTCGCACTCAGATCAAACCAGCAATGGTGGAGGAGTATCCTGCCGGTATCGAGGAAGAGCTCCGAAAGCGCAGCAAGAAGGTGAAATTTCTCGAACCCGTCGAGCTCCGGGAAGATATCGACAATATCAAATTCTTCAACGTGGCCCTTCTCGGGGTACTCTCAGAACATATCGATCTGTCCGAAAAAGCCTGGAGGCAGGCAATCGAAAAAGTGGTCCCGAAGGGGTCCTTCGACGGAAACTGGAATGCCTTCCAGACTGGAAAAAAATACGCCTGACAGTGTCAGGAGCTCATCATGGCCATATCTGAAAGGGTCCGTAAACGCATAGAGAGTGCATCCTGGATACGGAAGATGTTCGAAACGGGGAATGCATTGAAGGCAAAGCACGGTGCCGAAAAGGTATGCGATTTCAGCCTGGGCAACCCCAATGCTGAGCCTCCCGAGGAATTCACCTCCACCCTCATGGACATACTGCATGAAGAGATACGGGGAAGGCACCGCTACATGCCCAACGGGGGTTACCCTGAAGTGCGGCGGAAAGTCGCCGAGTATGTGTCAGGTGAACAGGGTGTCAGCCTGAAAGGCGATCACCTCATCCTCACCTGCGGGGCGGGCGGCGGGCTCAACGTTGCCCTCAAGACGATCATCAATCCCGGTGACAGGGTGCTCGTCAGCACACCCTTCTTCATGGAGTATGCATCCTACGTGGATAATCACGGCGGCGTGCTGGAGACTGTACCGGGATTAAATAATTTCGAGCCTGACATCGACGCCATTGCCTCCCGTATTACCGATAAAACGGCAGCCCTGATCATCAATTCACCGAACAATCCCTCCGGTCATGTCTATCCGGAAGATACCGTACAGGCGCTGGGAAAACTTTTAAAGAAGAAGAGCAAGGAAACGGGGCGTGCCATATACCTCATTTCAGATGAGCCCTATCGAAAGATCGTGTACGACTCCATTACAGTACCTCCCATATTTCCCCTGTATAAACACAGCATCATCGTTTCATCCTACTCCAAGGATCTCTCCATACCCGGAGAGCGTATCGGCTGGCTCGCGGTAAACCCTGCTGCTGACGATCTGGATGAGCTCATGAACGGTATCATTCTCTGCAACCGCATACTCGGGTATGTCAATGCACCCGCGCTCATGCAGCGTGCCATTGAGCGGCTGCAGGGGTTCAGCGTGAACATCGAACTGTATCAGCACAAACGCGACCTGCTGTGCGACGGTCTGTCGAAACTCGGGTATGACTTCATCAAGCCGAAGGGCACCTTCTACCTCTTCCCCAGGGCCCCGGGCGGCGACGACATGCGGTTCGTGCAGGCACTCCAGGAGGAACTCGTTCTCGCCGTTCCCGGATCAGGTTTCGGCAGCCCCGGACATTTCAGGATTGCATACTGTGTTGAGGATGAGGTCATCGAAACTTCCATGCAAGGATTCGAGCGGACGATCAGGAAAGTTCAATGAAACCCTGGGCACAAAAAATCGAAACCATTCTTGGAAATGCCCATGGGGAGGGAAGGGAACAGCTCTTCGAGCATGAAGTGTACAGCATACTTTCCCACCTGGGCATTACCACACCCACCCATTCGTTTGTGCGACACGAGGAGGAGATCACCGGCGAGACCCTTTCTGGTTTCGGCAGCAGCAGAATCGTATTGAAGGTCGTGTCCCGCCATATTACACACAAGCAGAAGGCCGGCGGCGTCAAGGCGGTTCACAAAGACCTGGATTTCGTCAGATACTCCTTCGAAAAGATGAAAGTCGCATTCGGGAATCAAAAAATTAAAATTGAGGGAATACTGCTGGTCGAGTATATCGAATACTCAAAGGACTTGGGCAATGAGAACCTCCTGGGGTTCAGGGAAAGCGAGGCCTTCGGGCCGATCATCTCATTCAGCAAAGGGGGATCCGACGCAGAGCACTTCGCCACATACTTTTCAGCCCCCAACCTGATCCTCGCACCCATCAATCGTCAGTGGGCCGAGGCCCTGCAGTCATCCACCAAGATACAGAAGAAATACCTGGATGAAGGTAAACAAGACTACATATCAAAAATAATCGATACAGAGGTGAAGCTCAGCGATCTCGCAATACAGTTCTCAAGCTTCTTTGACATGGGAAGCAGCTTCTCTATGACCGAGTTCGAGATCAACCCCTTTGTATTCGACCATGACGGAAACTACATCGCCATAGACGGCTTCGCCACCTTCAGGAAAAAAGAGAAAAAATCAGTCGATACAGAGGTGAAGCCCACAGAAACCCTGAGACCCTTTTTTGAACCCAACGGCATTGCCGTGATCGGCATCAGTCTGACCGACATGACCAATGCGGGAAACATCATTCTTGAGAATCTCAATACAATGAAGCGGAAAGATGTGTACGGCATCGGGCTGAGGGAGGGGCTTCTCAAGATTGGCGGGAGGGATGTGCATATACATGCATCCATACGCGAGGTGGAACAGCCTATTGACCTGGCAGTCATTGCCGTGCCGGCAGGGGCAACCGTTCCTGTGGTGGAGGAGTGTGCTGCCAAGAATGTGCGCGCTATCATACTCATACCCGGGGGTTTCAGTGAAGTACACAAGAACGTCGAGGCAGAGGACCGAATTCTTTCGATCTGCAGCCAGCACGGCATACGGCTCATGGGCCCCAACTGTCTCGGTGTCGTGTACGCCGGAGAGGGTAAAGGCAGTGGGATCAACACCTTCTTCATTCCGGAGGAAAAGTTCAGTATCAATCTCGAGCGGGAGAAAAACGTAGCCATCCTGAGCCAGAGTGGGGCTCTTGGTATCACCGAGATCTACAATCTCAGGAATGCAATCTCACCGAAGGTCATCGTGAGCTACGGCAATCAGCTCGACATAGATCCCTCAGATCTCATTCAATACTTTGAAAGAGATCCCATGGTCGATGTGATCGGTCTGTACATCGAGGGGTTCAAGCCGGGTGCGGGGAGGAAGTTCTTCAACACCACGGCCATGTGCACGAAACCGATCATCGTGTACAAAGCCGGAAGAACCGATGAAGGAAAGCTTGCCACCCAGTCACACACGGCGAGCATAGCGGGGGAGTATGAGGTTGCCAAGGCCGCCATGAAACAGGCCGGCCTCATCGTGGCTGACTCCATGATCGACCACGGGGATTTCATCAAGACATTTGCCCTTCTCCACGATTTCGAGGTCAGGGGAAATCGCGTCGCCGTCATCGCCAATGCAGGCTATGAGAAGACCTATGCAGCGGACAACCTCGGTGAGCTTTCACTTGCCGAACTGGATGCCAAGACCCTCGGGAAGCTCGAGCGTATCATTTTTCCCTATGTGAAGGCGGGTCCCCTTCTCGACCTGACAGGTATGGCCACGGATGAGATGTTCGAACAGTGTATCGACGTACTGCTCGGGTCGGACCGGGTCGATGCACTCTGTATATCTATCGTACCCCAGGCTATGGACATTCACACCACCGATGAGGAGATTGACAGCTACAAGGAAAACATCGCCGTAAGGATCGTTAAGATGGTGTGGAAACATAAAAAACCGGCCGTTGTTTCGGTGAATGTCGTTTCGGGAGCCGACGCCTCCTACAACAGGTTCGGTCAGGTGCTGGACGCCGGTGGGGTACCGACCTTTTTCACGGCTGAGCGGGCAATGACCTGCCTGAACGAGTTCATCCGCTACCACCACATCAGAGAAAAGAATCTCCTCAGTGAATGGCTGAAATAAAAGAGCCGTCGTGGTATCTGGTAACCCACGACGACCCTTTGTAGTCATCGTGAAGAAGCCATACTATCTACTCTGCTACTTCTTCACCGCTGCCTGAAGCCCCTTGTGAGCATAAGACAAATCAGAATCAGCACCACACTCGGCTTTCTTAAATTACTGCACATCGTCGCGAGTGGTATCCCATGCGGTACACCAGTAGTTTGTGAAGGGAAGCCCGTACGTCACTTTGGTATATTTGTACTTATCAATGGTCTTTTCGCCATTCCATTCTCTCATATACTATTTTGCGATGAGCAATGCCAAGGATGAAGATGTATTGATTCTCGATTTTGTAAACGATTCTGTAATCCCCAACCCTAAGCTTTCGGTATCCTTTCAATGTTCTTCTCAGTGGCTCACCGTATTTCTCCGGTTCCCTCATCAATCGCAGCTCAATGGCAGATTTAATCCTCTGTCTCATTGCCTTATCGATCTTTGGAATGTCCTTGTCCCGCACATCTGGATGATATCGAACACTGCAGGACAACCCTACCTCCACGTCTCCTCGTGCGTCAAAGACTTATCTCGATGAAGTGTTCTCTCTCTTTCCTCAGCAAAGCGTGTGAGCCATACGTCCTCACTTGTCTCTATGGCCTCTTTGATGAGGTCTCTCGTTACCATCGACATGGAGATGCCTTTCCTTTTTGCGATTTCCGAGATGATATCATACATCGTTTTTTCAAGAGAGATATTGATACGTGGATTCTTTGTTGGCATCGTATAGCCTCCTCATTAAAGTGTAACACTTTTGATGCACTTCAATCAATAAAAGATTAACTGTTCAATATGTATGACAATCAAATATACGATATTATATAATACTGATGAAGAGGAGACGCTCACGGTTCAGAATCAATAATAACAATTACTTAGTGGTCTATCTCATAAATTCGGTGACGTATTCTCATGCTGAAAGAGCTAAA
>CBFDDP010000169.1:0-5653 GCA_965603595.1 uncultured bacterium | reverse complement strand
CCGTGCTCTGGCTTCCACGGCTTGCCGGTTATCAGGGATAGCAGGAGTAAAGGATATGAAAGGCGTGGATGCTACATATCTTCGAGAGCTTCATGGAGAGCTAGACCCGACCTTGCGGGAGCGGTTGGATAATGTCATCGATCGCATGGTGCGTACAAAGGAGGATGGAGGCAAGATCGTTGTCGTGACCGGGAGCGGGCCAAATATACACGAGGGCGCAACGACACTGCTGGCGGAGCTTGTTGCCAGTGGCGTGATTGACGGCATCATCACGAGCTCTGCCGTGGTGGCCCATGAAATGGCGGGTAGCCTGGACCGGGTGAAGCGGGTCGATGGACGGGCGATCGGCATTGAGGGTGAGGTACTGCCCCGAGGGGATTTATTCGAGGTCACCATGATGGAGAAAGACACCCTCGCGTTGATTCAGGAGGAGATGATTATCGATACAGGCCTTATAGAGAAGGTGCTGAACATGTCCGGTGAGGTAATCATAAAGGCTGCAGGAAACATAGCCTATCCAATGGGACTGCGGACGGAACGGCTTGCGGGTGAGGTCGAAGGATTGGCCAGAGCCACCGGAGAAACCTTCGAGTATATTGCCGGTCTCGGGGCAGACCCGCAGACCATGATCGGGGCAGGAGCCCGTATGCATGTTCCCGTTGTGGTGTCGGTGCCGCAGCTCATCGGCGGTGGCATGGTGGGACTTTCGATTGGTGACAGCATCTCCTTCAAGAGAAGGTCGGCCCTTGTGGCCTCTATGCTGGCTGAAGCTTCAATCATCATCGAGTCTGGTATCGCACTTTCGCAGGAGATACATGACGGTCCCTTTGAAACCTATACCGGACACGGTATCTGGTCGGCATGGGAAGGGATGCGTACCTTCAGTCTGAGAGACAAAACCCTTGTACGCATCGATCTTGACCCGAATCTGGAAAAGGTGTGGGAGATCGAGAAAAGCGAAGGTGAGGTTCAAAAAAGCGTTGACCGGGGGCTCCCGAAAACCAAAACCTTCAAGGTACCCTTTCGGATGGAGATGTCAGGGTTTGCACGACTGGAGGGCAGCATTCCCCTGGTCGGTGATCTGGGCGTTCTATGGCCCCTTCTCGCAGAAGGAGTGAGCGAGAAGCTGCGCATAAACCTTGATTTCGTCTCCTATCCCCAGGAGAGCGAAAGGGGGAAGGAGATGAGAAACTGGATTGTGGGCAACGTCCATATACTGGATCGTCGGATGATGTTCCAGAAGACTCATGCGCTCATGTCATCATCCAAGCCTCTTCATGAGGGGGGTGCATGAACGTCCTCGGTGTGATACCGGCACGGTATCAATCGACCCGGCTTCCCGGCAAACCACTTGCCGATATACTTGGCAGGCCCATGATTCAGTGGGTATATGAGAACGTCTCCCGTTCAGCCCTGCTCGATGAGGTGATAGTTGCAGCCGACGACAACCGGGTGATCGCTGCGGTGGAGCGGTTTGGCGGTAAAGCAGTCATGACTTCTCGCGATCATGCAACGGGAACGGATCGTGTTGCTGAAGTGGCCGACAGATACGATGCCCGGATTGTGGTGAACATACAGGGCGACGAGCCTTTCGTGAACCCGGGGATGATCGACGAGATCGTCCAGCCTCTGCTCGAGGACAACAGCATTCCTATGAGCACGCTCATGCACTGCATAGAGGACCGGGAGGATCTCAGCAACCCGAATGTGGTCAAGGTGGTAAACGATGCTAGGGGGTTCGCCCTCTACTTCTCACGGTCGCTTATACCATTTCCGCGACATGAAAATCTCCACCGTGCCTATGAGCACATCGGCATCTACGCCTATCGAAAAGATTTCCTGTTGCGCTGTGCAAAGATGAGTCCAACACTGCTCGAAAAAACTGAATCCCTGGAGCAGCTAAGAGTTCTTGAGAACGGATTCCGAATCAGGGTCGTGCAAACCGAGCAGGATTATATACCCTTGAGCGTCGACACGAAGGGGGATCTCGAAAAGGCACGGATACTCGCGCAATCCACGCACATGCAGGAGGAATGAGATATGAATGAGTGGAAAGGTGTGATACCGGCGATGGTCACGCCGCTCAAAGATGAGGGGAAAAGCCTTGATGTTGATGCTCTGAAAGAGTACTGTGCATTTCTGGCCGACCGGAAGATTGACGGTGTGTTCTGTGGCGGGACTACTGGCGAAGGGCCGCTTCTCTCCATGGATGAGCGAAGGAAGCTCGCCGAGTTAACGGTCTCCCAGCTAGAGGGAAAGGTCAGTGTCATTGTGCAGACCGGGTGTATTCGCACAGACCAGACCCTGGAGCTCACGAAGCATGCCCGCGATATCGGTGCAGATGCGGTGGGAGTGGTGCTCCCCTACTACTACACCTACGGTGATGATGTGCTCTATGCGTATTTCTTGGAAATCGCAGAATCGGTTCCTGATTTCCCGCTCTTCCTCTACAACATCCCTGGCTGCACAACGAATGATGTAAGCCTCGAGCTTTTCCAGAGACTCCTGGGAGGCATCAAGAGCATCGTGGGGCTCAAGAACAGCAGCGACGATGTTTTCCAGACCAGTGCCTTTATACACACTGCCGGGAAGAGATGTGCGATTTTCAACGGCAATGATGGCCTTTTGCTTCCGGCACTCTCTGTTGGTGCAGTCGGACTGGTATCGGGAAATGCTTCCGCCTTTCCGGAGCCCTTTGTCGAGCTCTTCCGTGCGTTTGGGGAGGGAGACCTGGTCAAGGCCCGTGACCTTCAGCGGTTCATTGACCAGCTCAGGATGATTCTCGCAAGCGGTCGTGACAATGCTTCGTTCAAGCGGGCCCTGCAGTTTAGGGGTATACCGGTCGGGAGTGTTCGGAAACCGGACAGGGATCTTAACGATGAGGAATCTGCGCGATTAAAGAGCGCACTTCAGAATCTCGGTCTGCTGTAGAAGTGTCAACCCTGTGGCATACGATCAAATGTCGGTAAACTTTGGAATGCAGCACGCTGATATGATGAGAGAGGGGTAACTTCATGAAGGAGAAGATATTTCTGACCGGGGGGGCCGGTAGAATAGGACAGTGGGTGCTGCGAGGTCTCCTTGAAAGGGGATACGCCGTCAGAGCTCTGGTGCATCGCAGCAGGCCGGAGGGTATTGAGAATAAAAACCTGGAGCTCGTGCAGGGTGATATACTCGACCAGGAGGGGCTCAAGAAAGCGGTAGCGGGATGCCGGTATATATGTCATCTGGCCGCAGCGTGGGACATGTTTCCTCCCGCAGTGTACGAAAAGGAAAACAACCAGCTCTTCGAAAGCATCATTCGCGGAACCTATAATCTTCTTGAAGCTGCCCGTACTCTCGGTGATCTCAGACTCTTCCTCTATGCTAGCACCGACGCAGTGTACGCAACGGGACCGCGCATATTCGATGCACCCATAACTGAAGACACGCCGATCTTCCCTTCCCGCTTCTACGCCCTGGCGAAGATCGCGTGTGAATCTATGTGCACCCAGTATGGCAATCTGTACGATCTCCCCTGGTTCATTGTCCGCATATGCTGGGCCCTTTCCGAGGAAGAGCTGCTTCATATCTACAGCCTCGAGTTTTGGGAGGAATCCATGCGATCTGAAGATGTACAGAGGCTGAAGTCGAAGATCGGTGAAGGAAGGGGTGTGTTTGCACCGCTCAGGGAAAACGGTGAGTCCGTGGTGGATCATATAGCCGATCCACGCGACATCGCCCAGGGGATTGTGCTGGGCATCGAAAAGCATGCTGCGGCGCGGGGAAACATCTGCAACCTGGCTGGGCCGACTAACTTTCGTTATACGGATGTCATCGAGCGACTCGCCGAGGGATTGGGCGTTTCGTGGGAAAGCGCGCGGGTGTCCGGTGCCGAACCCTATGAGTTGAGAAACGATCGGGCAGAAAAGATCCTTGGATATAAACCCGAGTATACCATGGAAAGGATGATTGACAATGCGATAACGCACAGGTACCCTGAAGGGCACAAGCACCCTTAAGGGCACAGGCGTGCGGCACACTGAAAATGGTTCTGATTCCTCCTGTTTTCAATATTTCTTTCAGTGTGTGATCCCGGCGTTGTTTCAGGACGAGCGCGATGCCCGGGTGTCCCATATGGAACGTGCCAGGGCGAGGAGTATAATAAGCTTGATGAAGGGGTAGAGGAGCACCTGCAGAATCGTTATCTCTCCGAACAGGACGATGTCGAAATGCGGGAAGTAGTATGTGATGAGGGATATGGGGAAGAAGAGCAGTGCGAGTACGACCACCCACAGGTTGGATCTGAAACGCTTTCTGATGATAAAGAGAACTCCCATGACGAAAAGAACGAATGAGAGTATGAGATCAATATAATTCACCTTTCACTCTTCCCTGTGAAGTATCTGTGGATCTGTGTTGCGGTGGAGGGCAGGGCATCAGCCGGCTGGTGGCGGAAGGGTGAAACGGAAAACCGTGACCTTATTCTCCCCGGATTGTGCCTCGATTGTGCAATTTGCCGTTTCAAGAGTTTTTTTCACAAGCGCAAGCCCGATTCCGTAACCCTGCCCGCTTCCCTCTGCGTCTTCGCGGTGAAAAATCTCGAAGATTCGTTCAATATTCTCAGTTTGTATACCGATGCCGTTGTCTTCCACAAAGAAACCATGATATCTGGTCTGCGCAGGGGCGAAGGTGCCGACACGTATGTATGATTTCACATCCTTACGGGTGTACTTGACGGCATTGTCAATCAGGTTTGAAAATATGCTCCGGAGGCCGCTCATGTAGAAGTAAACGCTGGGAAGGGGGCCCTCCACCTGAAAGTCGATATCCTTCTCCCTGAACTGCAGGGCATAATTGTCGCCGATCTCCCGGACCACAACTTCCGTATCGATATCGATCCACTCCTCCTCGTGCTTTCCGATTCTTGAATACTCGAGCAGCCCTTCGGTAATCTCTTCCATGGCTGAGACATTTGCATTGATTCGCCCGAGGAGAAAACGTCCCTCCTTGTCGTTTCCCTTGTCGAAATACTCTTTCGAGAGTATCTCTGAAAAGGATTTGATGGAGAGTATGGTAGATTTAAAATCGTGAGCGATGGTGTAGTAGAGGCGTTCCATTTCAAGTATCTTTTCATTCTTTTCAACGATCGCGTCGTGTTTCGAAATTGCCCGTGTGAGCCTTGTTTTAAGCTCGCTGGTGTTGATCGGTTTTGAAAGATAATCGGATGCACCGAAGTACATGGCGTCCACCGCGCTGTTGTATGAGCTGTATGCTGTGATGAGAATGACCTCGGTATCGGGCTGCATCTCTTTTGCCCGTTGCAGCACCTGAATACCATCGACATCGGGCATGACCAGGTCGGTGATGATGAGATCGTAGGTATTACTCTCGATGAGCTTGAGGGCCTCCCTGCTGTTCGTGGTTTTTTCAACAGAGAAACCGCTGCCAAACTCCTGGAATACGTGCTTGAAGCTTTCGATGACAAGCTCATCATCATCAATGATGAGTATTCGATGCTTGATTGCAGGGCTCCTCGTTGCCAGTGTACTCATAAGACAGGTGAACTTGGATGGGTTATCACAACTTTTTTATCATTTTCTAAAGCAGTTCTGCCCTATTATAGTTCTCGGGGAAGAATTGTCAATACTATAAGTCGATCCATTCAATGATT